>JAKFYI010000015.1 GCA_021730985.1 Hyphomicrobiales bacterium
GCCCGGTGTCAGCGGGATCGGGGCCGAGGGGCGGGGCTGTGCGGCCGATGGCGCGCCGCCCTTCGGATAGGGCGCCGGCACCGGCAACGGAACGCTCTGCGCGACAGCGGAAGTGGCCATCAGCATCAGGCTGCCGAGGATCGCCACAGCCCGGATCGTTGCGCCCGCCATTTGGTGCTCCGCCTCAGTCCCCAAAAGATCGCCGCCCGTCGAATAGACATGGGCTGTGGCGATTTCGCGGCCCGTTCGGGCCGCCGCACCCAACTGCGTGACTACAGCAAACGCTAGTACTTGTCGTGCTCTTCGGTCCCCACCAGGATTTCGCGCTTCCCGGCGTGGTTGGCCTGACCGACGATGCCTTCCTGCTCCATGCGCTCCATGAGCGAAGCAGCGCGATTGTAGCCGATTTGCAGACGGCGCTGGATGTAGCTGGTCGAAGCTTTTTTGTCGCGGGTGACGATCTGCACCGCCTGTTGGAACAGGTCGGTAGCGTCGCCGGCTTGGCCCATGCCGGTGCCGTCGAACACCGGATTGCCGTCCTCGTCTTCCTCTTCCAGGCTCGCGGTCACCGCTTCCAGGTATTGCGGCGTGCCCTGCGCCTTCAGGTGGTTGACCACCTTCTCGACCTCCTCGTCGGCGACGAACGGGCCGTGGACGCGGCTGATGCGTCCGCCGCCGGCCATGTAGAGCATGTCACCCTGGCCGAGCAGTTGCTCGGCGCCTTGCTCACCCAGAATGGTGCGGCTGTCGATCTTGGAGGTGACCTGGAACGAGATGCGGGTCGGAAAGTTCGCCTTGATCGTGCCGGTGATGACGTCAACGGAGGGACGCTGCGTGGCGAGAATGACGTGCAGGCCCGCGGCGCGCGCCATTTGGGCGAGGCGCTGCACCGCGCCTTCGATGTCCTTGCCGGCCACCATCATCAGGTCGGCCATCTCGTCCACCACGATCACGATGTACGGAAGCGGCTCGAGGTCGAGTTCCTCCTTTTCGTAGACCGCCTCGCCGGTGTCCTTGTCGTAACCGGTGTGAACCGTGCGCGAGAGCCCTTCGCCCTTCGCCTTGGCATCGACCAGGCGCGCATTGTAGCCGTCGATGTTGCGCACGCCGAGCTTCGACATTTTCTTGTAGCGCTCTTCCATCTCGCGCACCGCCCACTTGAGCGCGACCACCGCCTTCTTCGGGTCGGTGACGACGGGCGTCAGCAGGTGCGGGATGTGGTCATAGACGGACAGTTCGAGCATCTTGGGATCGACCATGATCAGGCGGCACTGCTCGGGCGTGAGCCGGTAGAGCAGGCTGAGGATCATGGTGTTAATGGCGACCGACTTGCCCGAGCCGGTGGTCCCCGCGATCAGCAGATGCGGCATGCGCGCCAGATCGACCACGACCGGCTCGCCGCCGATGGTCTTGCCGAGGCAGAGCGGCAGTTTGGCTTGGCTCTCGGTGTAATCGTCGGCCGCGAGCTGGTCGCGGAAATAGACCTTCTCACGCCGTTCGTTCGGCAGCTCGATGCCGATCACGTTGCGGCCCGATACGACGGCGACGCGCGCCGAGAGCGCGCTCATCGAGCGGGCGATATCGTCCGACAGGCCGATCACCCGCGACGACTTGATGCCCGGCGCGGGCTCCAGTTCATAAAGCGTCACCACCGGTCCCGGCCGCGCGTTGATGATCTCGCCGCGCACGCCGAAATCCTGCAGCACGCGCTCGAGTGCGGCGGCGGTTTCCTGGATGGATTCCTGGCTGGGCGCGAAGCGGTCGATCGCGCGCGACGCCGCCAGCAGGGTGAGCGGCGGATGCTGATAGCCGCCGCTGGAACGCTTGGGTGCCTTCGGCTTCACGACGCGGCGCGGCGCCACCGGAACCTCCGGTTCGTCCTCGTCCGGCTCCTCGCGCTCGGCTGCCGCGCGATCGTCGAATGGCGGCGCGATGCGGTCGCGCGCGGAGACGACCGGGGTCGGCGCCTGCCGCGGGGTGTCCCGCGTTTCCATGCGTCGCGCGATCAGGCGGCCGATGCGGGCTTTGAGGCTGAGGAAAGCGTGGACCAGCATGCCCAGCGAGATCGCGGTGCGTTCTTCCTCGTCGTCTATCGGACCCGCGGCCTTGCGCGCCCAGCGCTCGTCGAGCGCTGTGGACTCGGCGCCGCGCCAGCCGAAACCGGCGGCGATGAAGACGGCAAACAGCGAAGCCGCGCCGAGCACCGCTGCAATCACGCTCAGATGAAAGCCCGTCAGCGTGCCGAACAGAAATTCCGGCACCCGCAGCGTGGCGTCGCCGATCACGCCGCCAAGGCCGGTGGGCAAAGGCCACTTCGGGCTCTTCGGCAGGCATGAGGCGAAGCCCGACGCCAGCAGCGTACCAACCAGCCAGAGCAGCAGACGCTGCCACTCGCGGTCGAACTCGCGATGGGTCGCGATGCGCCAACCCCAGACCGCGACCGGCAACAGCAGCACGGTGGATGCTAGTCCGAACAACTGCATCAGCAGATCGCTGCCGATCGCGCCCGGAGCGCCGAGCAGATTTCGCACCGGTGCGTCGGTGGCGTGACTGAACGAGGGATCCTGAACCGACCATGTGGCGAGCGCGCAGCCCACCGTCACCGCCAGCGTGATCAGCGCGACGCCGCCGCATTCCCAGATGCGTCTTCGGATCGCGCCGCGCAGGTCGTCGGACCAGAACGAGAAGTCGAAGGTTCGTTCGAATGCTGCCATGGATCAGCCAAGCACTGCGACAAGGCGATGGAGCGCCTCTGCCGTGGTTTCTTTGTCATGCACGAGTGCGACCCGGATGTATCCGGTGCCGGGATTGCGGCCATCGGCGCCGTCGCGCGCCAGGTAATGCCCGGGGATCACCCGCAGCCCGCCCTCGCGCCAGAGTTTCCTTGAAACGTCTTCATCGCTCCCTTTGGCGCTGACGTCGAGCCAGAGGAAAAATCCGCCCTCCGGACGGCGGTAGGCGTAGCGGCCGCCGATGATCTGATCGGCCAGATCGAACTTGGCTACGTACAGGTCGCGATTGGCTTTGACGTGCGTTTCGTCCGCATAGGCCGCGATGGCGACCTCCTGCAGCGGCACGGGCACTTGTGGGGCAGCGATATTCCGCAACTCGACGAAGCGTGTGAGGAAGCGCTTGTCGCCGGCGGCAAAGCCGACTCGCAGTCCCGGCAGGTTGGAGCGCTTCGACAGCGAGTGGAACACCACCACGTTGGTGAAGTCCGGCCCCGACACTTCGAGCATGCCGCGCGGCGGCTGGCCGTTGAGATAGATCTCGCAGTAGCACTCGTCGGCGAAAACCAGGAAACCGAACCGGCGCGCCATCGCGGCAAGCCGCGTGAGATAGGCGACATCGGCCACCGCGCCCTGTGGATTGGATGGCGACGCCAGATAGAAGACCACGGTGCGCGCCAGCAGTTCCTCGCTGATCGCATCGAGGTCCGGCAGGAAGCCGGTTTCCCGCGTGGTCGGCAGAAAGACTGAATCGCAGTCCGCCGCGGCGGCGCCTGCCGAATAGGCGGCGTAGAACGGATTGGGGATCAGGATGGCCGGCTTGCCGGGCCGCTCGCCGATCATGCGCTTGGCCGCCATCGCGCCGAGGAACAGGCCCTCGCGGGTGCCGTTGAGCACGATGGTTTCGGATTCCGGGTCGAGCGGACGGCTCAGCTTGTAGCGCCGGCCGAGCCAAGCCGCGGCGGAGCGGCGGAAGCCGTCGGTGCCCTTGTTGGCGGGATAGCGTCCGAAGTCGCCGAGGTGCGCCTGCAGCACCGATCCGACAAACGGCGGAATCGCGTGCTGCGGCTCGCCGACCGAGAGATTGATTGGGGTCTTGCCGGGCTGGATGTCAGCCAAGAGCTCGTGCAGCCGCACGAACGGCGACCGGCCTTCGGCCTTGAGAGGTGTGGTCGGAACTGAGGCTTGGGTTGCCATGGACACGATTGACCGGGCGGCGGACGGTCCACCGCAAAATCGATCGTTACCTTAGCGGCGGCGAGGTTAAGGCGTGATTAACCATCGCCGCCCGGGCGCGTGAACCCTGAAAAAGAGGAGGGCCCCGATCTTTCGACCGAGGCCCTCCGACGGACGGGGCGGTGCCGGGTTCCGCCCCAACCGCATCCCTTACATGTTGTAGGCGCGTTCCCCGTGATCGTTGAGGTCGAGGCCTTCGCGCTCCTGCTCGACGGTGGGCCGCAGGCCGACCGTGTAATCGACGATCTTGTAGATGATCGCCGAGCCCACGGCGGACCACACCAGCGTCAGCAGCACGCCCTTCGATTGGGAGATCATCTGCGCGACGAAGTCGTAGTCCGCGACCTTGCCGATCGCGTAGTCCATGATGCCGGTGCCGCCGAGAGCCGGGCTTACCAGAATGCCGGTGGCCAGCGCGCCGACGATACCGCCGATGCAGTGGATGCCGAACACGTCGAGCGCGTCGTCATAGCCGAACATGTTCTTCACGGTGGCGCAGAAGAACAGGCAGATCACACCGACCGCCAGTCCGAGGACGATCGCGCCCATCGGTCCGGAGTAGCCGGCCGCGGGAGTGACCGCGACGAGACCTGCGACGGCGCCGGACAGCGCGCCGAGCAGGGAAGGCTTACCCTTCACGGCCCATTCGGCGAACATCCACGACAGCGCCGCCGCGGCCGTGGCCACGAAGGTGTTGATCATGGCGAGCGCCGCGCCGCCGCTGGCTTCCAGGTTGGAGCCCGCGTTGAAGCCGAACCAGCCGACCCAGAGCAGGGCGGCGCCGATGAAGGTCATCATCAGCGAGTGCGGAGGCATCAGGTCCTTGCCGTGGCCGATACGCTTGCCGACCAGGATCGCGCCGACCAGACCGGCGATGCCGGCGTTGATGTGCACGACGGTGCCGCCGGCGAAGTCGATCGCGCCCCACGAGAAGATGAGGCCCGCATCGGCTTGGACAGCAGCCAGAGCCGCTTCAGCTTTGGTCTTGGCTTCGCCGGCCGCCGCGGCGGTAACCGCCTTGGCAGCAGCGTCGATCGCGTCCGGTCCGGCCCAGTACCAAACCATGTGCGCGATCGGGAAGTACACGAACGTCACCCAGAGCGGGATGAACAGCGCGACCGCCGAGAACTTCATGCGTTCGGCGAACGCGCCGACGATCAGCGCGGGCGTGATGCAGGCGAACGTCATCTGGAAGCAGATGTAGATCAGTTCCGTGATGTTGACGCCGACCGAGAACGTCGCTGCGAGCGACTCAAGCGTAACGCCCTTCAGGAAGATCTTGTCGAAGCCGCCGATGATGCTGCCGCCGGTGAAGGTGACGCTGTAGCCGTAGATCACCCAGATCAGCGAAACGATGCACACCGCGTAGAAAACGTGAGCCAGCACGGAGAGCGCGTTCTTGGCGCGAACCAGACCGGCATAGAAAAGTGCCAGGCCGGGAATGGTCATCAGCAACACGAGGACGGTGGACACCAGCATCCAGGTGTTGTCGCCTTTGTTCGGCACGATCGCCGGCGCTGCGGGTGCAGCCGCGGGCGCGGTTTGCGCGAGCGCCGGGTCGGTCAGCAGCGCGGCAACGGCAAGGGCAGCAAGCCCCGCCGATCCCGCGCAGAAAAGTGTCTTGAACTTCATGGTCTAACTCCTGTTCGAAGGTTCGGCGCGGATTACAGCGCGGCTGAGTCGGTTTCGCCGGTGCGGATGCGCACGGCGTGATCGAGATTGAGGACGAAGATTTTTCCGTCGCCGATCTGGCCGGTCTTGGCGGCAGCCGTGATGGCTTCAACCACCTTGTCCGCCTGCTCGCTGGCAACAGCGACCTCGATTTTGACCTTCGGCAGGAAGTTCACGGCATATTCAGTGCCGCGATAGATCTCGGTGTGGCCCTTCTGACGCCCGTACCCCTTGACCTCGGTGACGGTGAGTCCGTGCACTCCGGCCGCGGTAAGAGCGTCCCGGACTTCGTCGAGCTTGAAAGGCTTGATGATAGCCATGACGATTTTCATTGGGTTTTGACCCCCCGCTTGGGCCCGGCCGGAAG
This sequence comes from Hyphomicrobiales bacterium, assembly GCA_021730985.1. Lineage (GTDB taxonomy): Bacteria > Pseudomonadota > Alphaproteobacteria > Rhizobiales > Xanthobacteraceae > Z2-YC6860. The sequence continues at coordinate 6,004 of JAKFYI010000015.1, forward strand.
ACCGGGCGTACTGACTGGACGGCGCCGTGCGCGCTTCGCTCGCATTGGCCGCTGCCAACAGGGAATCAAACGGCATGCCAGTCCGCGCCTGGCTGGTAACCATTTGTTAAGGCGGCACTTTTCGGAACAGGCCCACTTTAGAAGCGGTCTGGATGCGGCATTCCGCCGCGAAATGCCGACGGATTAGCCAGTCCGCTGTGTCCGGGGCGGTTGATGCTCATCGATTAGGCACAGATTCTGGCCGCCCAAAGAGCCCAAGAAAAAAAGGGCCCGCGACTGGCGGGCCCTTTCCGGAAAACGTTGAGCGGGACGGCTACTGCAGCGCCTCGCCGTGCTGGGTGACATCGAGCCCGGCCCGTTCGTCCTCGTCGCGCACGCGCAATGGCACGAAGAAGTCGATCACCTTCAGGATCACGAAGGTCAGGACGCCGGACCAGATCAGGGTCACCATGACCCCGTACAGTTGGGTCATGAACTGCGCCGTGTTGCCTTCGATCAACCCGGGCTTTTCGCCGATCGCGGCGACCGCGAAGACACCGGCCAGGATCGTCCCGGTGATGCCGCCGATGCCGTGCACGCCGAACACGTCGAGCGAGTCGTCGTAGCCGAGCTTCTGCTTGAGCTTGGTGCAGCCCCAGTAGCAGACCAGGCCGGCGATCAGGCCGATGACGACGCCGTGCCACGGCGCGACAAAGCCCGACGCCGGGGTGATGGTGCCGAGTCCCGCGACGGCGCCGGAGATCATGCCCAGCACCGACGGCTTGCCGCGGTCCCACCACTCAAGAAACATCCAGGTCAGGACGCCGGTGCAGGCGGCAAGATGGGTGGCGACGATGGCGTGGCCTGCACGCCCACCGGCGCCGAGTGCCGAGCCGCCGTTGAAGCCGAGCCAGCCGACCCAGAGCAGGCCGGTGCCGATCACTGCAAGCGAGAGATCGAATGGCGAAAAATTTTCGCTGCCATAGCCGCGGCGTGCGCCAAGCACATACGCGGCAACAAGTCCGGCGATGCCGGCGTTGAGATGCACGACCAGCCCGCCGGCGAAGTCGAGCACGCCGCCCTTGTCGCCGAGCGTGAGGAAGCCGCCGCCCCAGATCATGTGCGCGAGCGGCACATACACCAGCAGAACCCAGCCGCAAATGAACCAGAGAAACGCCGAGAACCGCATGCGGTCGGCAACCGATCCGGCCACCAGCGCCACCGTGATGACCGCGAAGGTCATCTGGTAGAACATGAACACGGATTCCGGGATGGTCTTCGCGGCGGGATTGATCGCGTCGATTGTCATGCCGTTGAGGAAGACGCGATCGAAGGTCCCGATGATCGCGCCTTCTCCGGTGAAGGCGAGACTGTAACCGACCACCATCCAGAGGATCGAGCCCAGCGCCACCGCGGCGAGCGTCTGCGCCATCGTCGCGAGGACGTTCTTCTTGCGGACCATGCCGGCGTAGAACAGCGCGAGGCCGGGAATGCTCATCATCAGGACCAGCGCGGTCGCCGAAATCATCCACGCCGTGTCGGCCGCGTCGATCTTCGGTGCGGCCGGCGCTGCTGCGGGCGCCTGCGCCAGTGCCGGTTCCACGATCAGGCCGATCGCGGCGATGGCGAATCCGGCGAGAACGCCACGCGCGAGTGCGAGTCTCGTCATGCTAACCCCCCTCTAGTTCTTGGACTTTTTGAAAAATTCTTTAGAGCGCGTCGTTGTCGGTTTCGCTGGTGCGAATGCGCACCGCGCGTCCGATGTCGTTGACGAAAATCTTGCCGTCGCCGATCTGTCCGGTCTTGGCGGCGGCGACGATGGCGTCCACCACCTTGTCTTCGATGTGGTCGGCGATGGCGACCTCGAGCTTCAGCTTGGGCAGGAAGTTCACGGCGTATTCAGCGCCACGATAGATCTCGGTATGCCCCTTCTGCCGGCCGTAGCCCTTCACCTCGGTGACGGTCATGCCGTGAACACCGAGCGCGGTCAGCGCATCGCGGACCTCGTCGAGCTTGAAGGGTTTGATGATGGCGATGACGAGTTTCATGACTGAAAGTCCCCCGGTAAGCCGGCGGCGCGAGGGCTGGTCCGCAAGGCGGCCAGACCAGCGTTGCAATGGAATGCCAGCAACGCCTACGTTATCGGCATCCCGGTGAAAACATAAGCCGGATTGTTGATATCTTCCCGGGCGATTGCCCGAACTTTATGCAGCCCCAAGCGGCTATCGCTCGGAGCGCCGGACCCTCAGCAGGCCTTCCTGAGCCACCGACGCCACCAGGGTGCCATCGGCCGCGAAGATCAGCCCCCGGGCAAAGCCGCGCGCGCCATGCAGGTTGGGGCTGTCCTGCGCGTAAAGAAGCCACTCGTCGGCGCGGAAAGGCCGGTGAAACCACAGCGCGTGGTCGAGGCTCGCCGCCATGATGTCGCGGTCGAACACGCTGCGCTGATGCGGCAGCAAGGCCGTGTCCAGCAGCGTCAGGTCCGAGGCGTAGGCCAGAACACAGCGATGGATCGCCGGGTCGTCGGGCAGGGGCCCGGTGGTGCGAATCCAGACGTTGAACTTGCCGTCTTCCGACGTCTTGCCGGTGTAGCGGCCGAACTCGACCGGCCGCAGTTCGATCGGCCGTTCGCGCTCGTAGTAGCGGCGCACCGCTTCCGGCAGTTGCGGCAGGATCTTCTCTTTGATCTCGGTGTCATCCGGCAGCGCGCCGGGCTTCGGCACGTCCGGAAACTTGACTTGGTGATCGAGCCCTTGCTCGTCGGCGTGGAACGACACCGACATGGAGAAGATCGGCTGACCGTGCTGGATCGCCATCACGCGGCGTGTGGTGAAGCTCTTGCCGTCGCGGATGCGATCGACCTCGTAGACGATCGGCACCTTGGGATCGCCGGCCAGCAAGAAGTAGGCGTGCATCGAGTGCGGCGGGCGGCCCTCGACGGTGCGGGTGGCCGCCACCAGCGCCTGGCCGATGACCTGTCCGCCGAATACGCGCTGCCAGCCCACTTGCGGGCTGCGGCCGCGGAACAGGTTGACCTCAAGCTGTTCGAGATCGAGGACGGTCAGCAGATCCTGGACGGCGGAAGACATCCGGCAGTGATATACTGGGCCGATGGCGAAGACAAAGCGAACCAGCGACCGCGTCGATGTGCTGATCGGGGGCGGCGGCTTTGCCGGGCTCGCGCTCGCCATCGCGTTGCGCCAGAGCCTCGGCCCGTCGTTCGTGGTGACGGTGGCCGATCCGGCTTTGGGCAAATCCCATTCCGATGACGTGCGCGCCTCCGCTATCGCTGCGGCCGCCCGGCGCATGTTCGAGGCGATCGGCGTCTGGGACGCCGTCGCGGACGAAGCGCAACCGATCCTCGACATGGTCGTCACCGACTCCAAGCTCGCCGACGCGGTGCGTCCGGTGTTCCTGAGCTTCGGCGGCGAGGTCGATCCGGGCGAGCCGTTTGCTCACATGATCGAGAACAGGCCGCTCAACGATGCGCTGATGGCCGAGGCCAAGCGGCAAGGCATCGTGTTGCGCGCGGACGCGGTGGCGGATTTCGAAACCGAGGCCAGCCAGATCAAAGTCAATTTCTCCAACGGCGATCCGGTGGTGGCGCGCCTGCTGGTTGCGGCGGACGGCGCGCGTTCGGCGATCCGCGAGCACGCCGGCATCCAGAGCTTCGGCTGGGCCTACGGACAATCCGGCATCGTGACGACCGTGGCGCACGAGCGCGATCACCAGGGCCGCGCCGACGAGCATTTCCTTCCGGCGGGACCGTTCGCGATCCTGCCGCTCAAGGGCAGGCGCTCGTCGATCGTATGGACCGAAGCGGCCGCCGAGGCCGACCGCATCGTCGCGCTACCGGACGAAGAATTTCACGCCGAGCTGGAACGCCGGTTCGGCCTGCGTCTCGGCGACATCAAGGTGGCGGGACCGCGGCGCGCCTATCCGCTCAGCCTGTCGATCGCGCGGTCGTTCGTTGGCGAGCGGCTCGCGCTGGTGGGTGACGCCGCACACGTCATCCATCCGATCGCGGGCCAAGGCCTCAACATGGGATTGCGCGACGTCGCGGCGCTGGCCGAGGCGATTGTCGATGCGGCGCGGCTCGGACTCGATCCCGGCGATGCGTTCGTGCTCGAGCGCTATCAGCGCTGGCGGCGGTTCGACACCATGTCGATGGGAGTCGCAACCGACGGGCTCAACCGGCTGTTCTCCAACAGCTCCGACGCGCTGCGGATTGTTCGCGATGTCGGCTTGGGCCTGGTCGAGCGCGCGCCCGCGCTCAAGGGCCTGTTCATGCGCGAGGCCGCGGGCCTCACCGGCGACGTGCCGAAGCTGCTGCGCGGTGAGGCGCTGTAATTTCCGGGAAACTTCGCGCTCAGGTCAGCGGCACGACCGCGATCTGCTCCTTGAACGCCGGACGTGACGAGATCGCGCCGTACCAGCGGTCGAGATTCGGCGTCGCCGGCCGCTCGGGGATGAGCTGGTTGTAGCGATAGATCATGATGCCGACCGGAATGTCGCCGTAGGAAAAATCGTTGCCCGCCATGAACTGAGTCTTGCCGAGCTGCGCGTCCATCATCTTCGCGGCGGTGACGGTCTTTTCCTTGGCGGCTGCGATCGCGTTGGCGTCGCGCTTCTCCGGCGGCGTGCGGATCAGGCCCCAGAACACCGGCGTGATCGCGGGGCCGAGCACCGAAAGCTGCCAGTCCATCCACTTGTGCGCCAGGGCGCGCGTCTTCAGGTCGGCCGGCTCCAGCGTGCGGTTGTTATGCTTGGCGGCGAGATAGCGGATGATCGAATTGGATTCCCACAGCGTGAAGCCGTCTTCCTCCTCGATGGTCGGAATCAGCGAGTTCGGATTCATCGCGAGATAGAACGGATCTTTGGTCTTGCCGAACGCGCCGCCGACGTCGATGCGGTCGAACGGCACCTTCATTTCCGCAAGCGCCCAGATTGTCTTCTGCACATTGGACGATGTGTTGCGGCCCCAGACTTTCAACATTCTGTTTTCTCCCTGATCCTGAATTTTATCCGTCATGGCCGGGCTTGTCCCGGCCATCCACGCCTTTGGTGTCGTGCCAAAATGAAATGCCCGCGACCGGCGGGCATCACGGCAAACGGCAACAAACTCTCAGTCCAGCTTGCGCGCCTCTTCCGGCAGCATGATCGGGATGCCGTCGCGGATCGGATAGGCGAGCTTGGCTTCGCGCGAGATCAACTCCTGACGGCCGGCGTCGTATTCGAGCCGGCCCTTGGTCAGCGGGCAGACCAGGATTTCCAGAAGCTTGGGATCGACGCCGCTGGCCGGACGTTCGCTGGGCAGGTTCGACATGATGCGCTCCGAGTGGGCTGCCGGCATCCTAAAGCATGATCGCGAAAAGGGGAGCCCGGTTCGTCGAGGCTCGGCGCCGGCGTGCCGTCACTGCAGCGGCGTTTCCCCGCCGTTGTTGGTCTTGGCCAGTTCGATTTCCGTGATGGCGATCAGGATTTCCGCCCGCGTCTTCAGGTCGGGAGCCTCCAGCAGCGCCTGCTTTTCCGCCACGCCATAGGGCGACATCATCGCCAGCGCGTTGACCAGCGCTTCGTTGGGCGCGCTCTCGATCCCGGCCCAGTCGGTCTTGAGATTGTTGGCCTTGAGAAAGTGCGTCAGCGCCTCCAGCAGCGTGTCGCGATCGACCTCGTCCTCGCCCTTTCGGGCGATGAAATCACCGGCGAACGGCGCGAACGTTACGCGGCACTGGCGGTATGCGGTCCGCACGCCGAGTTCCTCCTCGATGCGAAAGCGCGCGACGCCGGTGAGATGCATCACGTAACGCCCGTCACCGGTCTCGGCCAATTGCGTGATGCGGCCGACGCAGCCGACCTTGAACAGGTTGGGCTTTTCCTCGGGTCCGGGATGCGCCGGGTCCGGCTGGATCATGCCGATCAGCCGGTGGCCGTCGCGCAGCGCGTCGTCGATCATCTCCAGGTAACGCGGCTCGAAAATGTTGAGCGGCATCTGCCCGCGCGGCAGCAGCAGCGCGCCCGGCAGCGGGAACACGGGAATGTTCTCCGGCAGGTCGATCGGCCCGCGATAGGCGGCATTCATCGGCATCGTCGCCCTCCGTGTCCGGCGGAGCCGGATGGGAGCATCAGGAAAACAGGATCGATGACAAACGCCTGCGGCCGGCGATGGTTGCCTCGTCGGTCGGTCCCCAGGCGTCGAAGAACTGGACGAGCTGCTTGCGCGCGCCGTCGTCGTTCCACTTGCGGTCGCGCTTGACGATTTGGAGGAGATGCTCGCTCGCGGTGTCGCGCGCACCGCTGGCGTTCAGCGCGAGAGCGAGGTCGAACCGGGCCTGATGGTCGGCGGGATTGGCCGCCACCTTCTGCTCCAGCTCATTGACCGGGCCGAGCGACTGCGACTGCTCGGCGAGTTCGATCGCCGCGCGCGCCGCTGCCACCGCGGCATCGGTGTGCTTGGCCTCCGGCACCATCGCGAGCGTCTGCTTGGCTTGCTCGATTGCGCCGGTGGCGACGTAACAGCGCGCCAGGCCCGCGAGTGCGGCGATGCTGGCGCCGTCCTCTTCCAGCACCTGTGCGTAGATTTGCGCCGCGGTGTCGTAGTCCTTGTCCGCGAGCGCCTGCTCGGCGGCCTTGAGCAGATCCTTGTCGCCCGCGCCGAGCTTTTCCTTGGTGAGCCGCTCCAGGAACGCGACCACCTGGTTCTCCGGCAGCGCGCCCATGAAGCCGTCGGCCGGCTGTCCATTGACGAAGGCAATCACCGCGGGGATCGACTGGATACCCATCTGGCCCGGGATCGCCGGATGCTCGTCGATGTTCATCTTGACGAGCTTGACCTTGCCCTTGGCCGCCTTGACCACCTTTTCGAGGATCGGCGTGAGCTGCTTGCAGGGGCCGCACCACGGCGCCCAGAAGTCGATCAGCACCGGCTGGCGCTTGGATTCCTCGATGACGTCTTTGACGAACGCCTGCGTGGTGGTCTCCTTGATGAGACCGTCCGCCGCCGCAGCCATCACTCCCCCGCCGTCCTGCAGCATTGTCCGCCCGTCCTTGCTTGATGCGGGACCAAAAGCCCCGGATTTCCCGCCCTAGATGGCGAGAAGCTGGGCCAATTGCAACGGTCCTCAGGCCGTCGGTTCCGTTCCGGCCGCTGCGTCCGCCACCGGCTCGATCCGCGGCTCGTGCCCGGTCGCCCGCAGGAACCGCAGCAAATCCGCGCTCGAAAGGGTGGTGGTCATGGTGTTGGTCAGCGGGTGCGCGTTGATCGTGTCTCGCGCCATCAGGCCTGCGTCCAGCACCACCGTGACCCGGCGCTCCGTGTCGTTCTAGCGCGCCGAATGGCGTCACCGAGCCGGGCTCGACGCCGAGCGTCTCCAGCATCAGCGCGGCCGGCCCGAACGAGAACCGTCCGCTGGCGCGGAGCCGGTTGTGCAGCGACTTCAGCTCGATCGCGGCATCCTCCTGCGCGGTGACCAGGAACAGCGCGCCCTTCTTGTCCTTGAGGAACAGGTTCTTGGTGTGAGCGCCCGGAATCTGCCCGCGTAGCGCCTGCGACTGCTCGACCGTGAACAGCGGCGGGTGCCGCACCGTCGAATGGCGGATGTTCAGGCGGTCCAGAGCGGCGAAAAGCTCGTCGGGCGTGGCGGGCATGGGCTCAATTAGGGCTGATTGGCGAGATATAGGCCTTCGGCGGTGGCGTTGTTGCAATGCCGGGTTCGTTTTGGCATAGGAACGGCCTTGGCGGTACGCCGCCGAACACGGATGCGGGTGTAGCTCAGGGGTAGAGCACGACCTTGCCAAGGTCGGGGTCGAGGGTTCGAATCCCTTCGCCCGCTCCAGTTCAGCCCTCGGGCTTCGGACCGGACCATCCGCAGCCAGCGCCACCAATCCCTCAATATCCCGCCGCCAGTGCGCCTCGCGTGCGGGTGCCCCACGCGGTCTCTCGCGGGGTCATGGGCGCCTCGGTGACTGCGATGACGCCGCACCCGCCTTGGCGTGCATCGGGGCTCGTGTTATATTCCAATATAACTATGGAAAGGCCCTTGCCATGACTCACGCCGCGCGGCTTCGGAAGGTCGGGGGATCGGTCATGCTGGCCATCCCCAAGCCCATGCTCGACGCACTCGATCTCGCGGCGGAAACCTCGGTCGGGCTTTCGATCAAGGCCGGCAAGCTTGTCGTCGATCCCAAACAGCGGCGGCGCTACACGCTCGATGAATTGCTGGCGCAGTGCAAACCGCCGGCGCGGCGCTCCCGCGCCGAGCGCGATTGGCTGCGCGATCCGCCCCGTGGCCGCGAGTTGATCTGATGGAGCGCGGCGACATCTATCTCGTGTCGCTCGATCCGGCCGCCGGCCACGAGCAACAGGGCAAGCGCCCGGTGCTTGTGATATCGCCGGGCAAGTTCAACCGTCTCACCGGAGTGCCCGTGGTGCTGCCGATCACGAGCGGAGGCGCCTTCGCCAGGACGGCGGGCTTTGCGGTGTCGCTCATGGGCGCCGGCACGCAGACCACCGGCGTCGTGCGCTGCGATCAGCCGCGCGCGCTCGATCTGCGCGCGCGAGCGGGCAAAAGGCTTGAGCGCGTGCCCGCCCCCATCATCGACGAAGTCCTGAGCAAGGTCGGCACGCTGTTCGAATAGCGGCCGCGCTGCGGCAGCCAGCCACCAATCCCTCAATACCCTGCCGCCAGCGCACCGCGCGTGCGGGTGTCGGCAGCTCCAATCAGTCCCTTCGGCCCGATCTGAATCGAATTGGCCGAGGTGCCCCACACCCGCGGTACGATCTTGTGGCCGCGCGCCTCCAGGTTCTTCAGCACCGCGGGCGGCAGGCCGGGCTCGACCCACACTTCGTCGGGCAGCCATTGGTGATGCAGGCGCGGCGCCGCCACCGCGGCCGCGACCGGCATTTTGTAATCGAACACGTTGAGCATCATCTGCAGCACGGTGGTGATGATGCGGCTGCCGCCGGGCGAGCCGGTGACCAGCACGGCCTTGCCGTCCTTCAGCACGATGGTCGGCGTCATCGATGACAGCGGCCGCTTGTTCGGTCCCGGCGCGTTCGCGGCGTTCAGCCCGACCAAGCCGAACGAATTCGGCGCGTTCGGCTTGGCGGCGAAATCGTCGAGCTCGTTGTTCAGCAGCACGCCGGTGCCTGCCGCAACCAGTCCGTTGCCGTAGCTCAGGTTCAGCGTGTAGGTGTTCGACACCGCATTGCCGAAGCGGTCCACCACCGAATAATGCGTGGTGTTGTCGCCGCCGGCTGGCGGATTGCCGGGCTTGATGTCGCGCGAGGGCTTCGCCTTGTCGGGATCGATGCCGTCCCGCAGCGTCTTGGCGTAGGCCTTGGAGCTCAGCCCCGCCACCGGCACCTGCACCGTGTCGGGATCGCCCAGGTGCTGCGCGCGGTCGGCGTAGGCGAGCTTCATCGCCTCAATCATCAGATGCAGCGAAGCCGGATCGTTGGCGCGAAGTTCGTATCCCTCCAGCACGTTCAGCATCTGCAGCAAGATGACGCCACCCGAGGACGGCGGCGGCATCGAGATGACATCGTAGCCGCGATAGCTGCCGCGCAACGGCGTGCGCTCCACCGCGCGATAGTTCTTCAGATCGTTTGCGGTCATGACGCCGCCGGCGGCGCGCACCGCGGCCGCGATTTTCTCCGCGATCGGCCCTTCATAGAAGGCGCGCGGACCGCGGCGCGCAATGGCGTGCAACGTGTTGGCGAGGTCGGTCTGCACCAGGCGGTCGCCCAGCGCGAGCGGCCTGCCGTCGCGCCGCAGGAAAATCTTGGCCGAGGCCGGCCAGCGCGCGAACATCGGCTGCATGGAGGGGAGCGAGTCGGCGATGTCGTCTTCCACCGGAATGCCGTCTCGCGCCATTTCGATCGACGGCGAGATCAATTGTCCCAGCGTGAACTTGCCGGAGCCGTATTTCTGGTGCGCCAGCGCAAGCCCCGCCACCGTGCCCGGCACGCCGACCGCGGAGCCCAGCTCGCGCAGCTTCTTGGGATCGGGCTCACCGCGCGCATCGAGATACATTTCCGGCGTGGTGGCGGCGGGCGCCGTCTCGCGATAGTCGATCACATGTTGGCGGTTCGGCCCGGCGAGATGGATCACCATGAAGCCGCCGCCGCCGATGTTGCCGGCGCGCGGATAGGTCACCGCCATCGCGAAGCCGACCGCGACCGCGGCATCGACCGCGTTGCCGCCGCGCTTGAGTACCTCGACGCCGATCAGGGCGGCGCGCTTTTCCTGCGCCACCACCATGCCGTGGCGCGCCGTCACCGGCGCGACGCGCGGCAATTCGGTGGGGTTTGCGCCGCGCTGGGCGGTGGCCTCCGTCGCGATGCTGATCGCCAACAACGTGGCTGCGGCGAGCGCGCGGGGAATCATTCCAATCATGGCGCGAGCCTATCCGAAGCTTTGTGAGGGTGGTACGGTTTGGTCCACAACCAAGAACGATGCGGGAGGACGCTCATGTTCACGCGGCGTGAAACGATTGTGGGCCTGGCGGCGACGACTGCGATTGCCGGGGCGGGGATTCCGGCGTACGGCCAGAATTTCACCAAGCAAGTTCATATCATTGTGCCGTACGGTCCGGGCGGCACCTCGGACATATTGGCGCGGCTGATCGGCCCGAAGCTCTCGGAGGCGATCGGGCAGCCGGTTATTGTCGAGAACAAGCCGAGCGCATCGGGCAACATCGGCGCCGATTATGTGGCGAAGCAGCCCGGCGACGGCCACACGCTGCTGATCACCGACGTCGGCACCCTGGCCACGCAGCCGAGTCTGGTGAGAAAGCTTTCCTTCGACGTTCAGAAGGATCTGGTGCCGGTCGGCATGGTGATGTTCTCGCCGTATTGCTTTGCCGTGCACCCCTCGCTGCCGGTGAATACGTTTGCCGAGATGATCGCTTACGACAAGGCCAATCCCGGCAAGCTCAACGTCGCCAACAGCGGGGTCGGCTCGGTCCAGCATCTGCTGGCGATTGTGATCGCCAAGAAGTACGGCCTCAAATGGGGCATGGTGCCGTATCGCGGCGGCGCGCCCGCGGTTCGCGCCGTGGTCTCCAACGAAAGCAACGTGATCTTCAACGGCGCGCTCGCCACCATGCCGTTCGTCGTGCAGAAACAGCTCAAGGGCATCGCGGTGTCCGGCGACAAGCGATTGCCTGGCGTGCCGGACCTGCCGACCTTCAAGGAACTCGACATGCCGATCGTGGAGGTCGGCTCCTGGCAGGGCTTCCTAGCCAGCAAGGGCACGCCGCCGGCGTTGGCGGCGCGGCTCAACGGCGAGCTCAAGAAGATTCTGACGATGCCGGATATATCCAAAAAGATCGTCGACCTCGGCGGCGAGGTGCGCACCGACACGCCGGAGCAGTTCAGCGCTTGGATCGTCAAGGCAATCGCCGATTGGGGCGCGGTGGTGAAGGCCGAAGGCATCACGACCGACGGATGACGTGTGATCCGCTTATTGCTCCGCCCTCACCCTGAGGAGGCCGCCATAAGCGCGTTCACGCGCGTCTTCGACGCGCTATGGCGGCCGTCTCGAAGGGCGAGGGCGGCCCCATCCTTCGAGACGCGCACGTCGTGCGCTCCTCAGGATGAGGCCGGGAGAGAATGGCTATGACCTCCCGCCTCAACGTTCCCGACCTCGCCTTTGCCGCTTTTCTTGTTGCGCTCGGCGCGTTGGCGTTCGCGTTGGCCGGCGAGTTGAGCGTCGGCACCGCGGCGGCCATGGGACCAGGGTATGTCCCGCGCGGCTTGGCGCTGATCATCATGATCTACGGCGCCGTGCTGGGTGCGCGGGCGGCGGTCGCGGGCCGCCTGGACTTCCCGGAAACCGCATGGCGGCCGCTGCTGCTCATCTCGGCATCGGTCGCGCTGTTCGCGGTGCTGCTGCCAATCGCCGGGCTTGCGATCACCAGCCTCGTCGTCGTGATCTGCGCAGGCTATGCCGCCTATGACGTGCGGCTGCGCGAAAACGCGGTGCTCGCGGTGGCGCTGGCGATCTTTGCGGTGCTGCTGTTCGTCACCGCGCTCGGGCTGCCGATCGCTGTATGGCCGTGGTAGCGCATGGACCTGTTTGCCAATCTCGCCACCGGTTTCGCCGTAGCCCTCACGCCGGCCAACATCGGGTTCTGCTTTCTCGGCGCGCTGATCGGCACGCTGGTCGGTGTGCTGCCGGGCATTGCGCCGATCACCACCATCGCGATCCTGCTGCCGTTCACGTTCTCGCTGCCGCCGGCCTCATCGCTCATCATGCTGGCGGGCATCTTTTACGGCGCGCAATACGGCGGCTCGACCACCGCCATCCTGGTCAATGTGCCGGGCGAGTCCTCGGCCATCGTCACCTGTATCGACGGCCATCAAATGGCGAAGCAGGGCCGAGCCGGCCCCGCGCTGGCCATCGCCGCGATCTCGTCGTTTGTTGCAGGCACCATCGCGACGATCGTGATTGCCACCGCGAGTGCTCCGATGAGCTGGCTCGCGCTGAAATTCAACGCCGCCGAATACTTCAGCCTGATGGTGCTGGGCCTCACCGGCGCGGTGGTGCTGGCGCATGGTGCGCCGGAGAAGGCGGTGGCGATGGTGCTGGTCGGGCTGCTGCTCGGCCTGGTCGGCATCGACGTCAACACCGGCGCGCCGCGCATGACCATGGATATGGCAGGGCTTGGCGACGGCATCGGCTTCGTGCCGGTGGCAATCGGGCTGTTCGGTATCGCGGAGCTTGCGGTGACGCTCGGCCGTCCGCAGGAGCGTCACCTGCTGTCGCTGAAATATCGCGATCTGTGGCCGAGCTGGGCCGAGCTGCGCGCCTGCGCTCCGGCGATGCTGCGCGGCACCGCGCTCGGCTCGGTGCTCGGCGTGCTGCCGGGCGGCGGAGCCGCGCTGTCTTCGTTCGCTGCCTATGCGGTGGAGAAGAAGCTGTCGAGGTCGCCGGAGCGATTTGGCCGCGGCGCGATCGAGGGCGTCGCCGCGCCCGAGGCCGCCAACAACGCCGGCGCCCAGACGAGCTTCATCCCGCTGTTGACGCTTGGTATTCCTGGCAACGCCATCATGGCGCTGATGGTGGGCGCGATGATGATCCAGGGCGTCCAGCCCGGGCCGCAGGTGATGACGGCGCAGCCGCAATTGTTCTGGGGCGTGATCGCCTCGATGTGGCTGGGCAATCTGATGCTGATCGTGCTCAACCTGCCGCTGATCGGTGTGTGGGTTTCGTTGCTGCGCGTGCCGTACCGGCTGATGTTTCCGATGATTGTGCTGTTCTGCTGCATCGGCACCTACTCGGTGGGCAACACGGTGTTCGACATCTGGGTGATGCTGCTGTTCGGCCTGCTCGGCGTGTTCTTCTACAAGGTCGGTGCGGAGCCGGCGCCGTTCATATTGGGCTTCATCCTCGGGCCGCTGATGGAGGAAAACTTCCGCCGCGCCATGTACCTGTCGCGCGGCGATCCCATGGTGTTCCTGGAACGGCCGATCAGCGCGATCCTGCTGGCGATGTCGCTCGCGCTGCTGGTGGTCCTGGTGCTGCCGGCGGTGAAGAAGAAGCGCGAAGAGGTGTTCAAGGAGTAAGACGATTTACGGCCCACCCGCCTCGTCGAGGAACGACTGCACCGCCTTGAACAGTTCGATCCGGTTCTTTTCCATCATGATCGTATGCGTGCCTTCGGCCAGCAGGACATAGCGCTTGCCGGGGGCGTTGACGAGCAACGGGAACAGCGTCTGCGCCATGTAGGGTGGCGTATCGCGATCCCACTCGCCCTGGATGAGCAGCGTCGGCACCGTGATCTTGGCCGGATCGTAATAGGTCTTGCCGGCGCCGAAGAACTCGGCGCCGTCCTGAACGACGCCATTCGGAGCGCGCAACACTGGCGGATTCATCCTGGCGCCATCCGGGTCGCTGGCAAAGGTTGCGTCGGCCCAGGCGTCGAACCAGCCGGCGGGAATCAATGCAGCTTTCTTGTCCTCGGGCACGCCAGTCATCCAGCGTCCCAAGGCCTGATCGCGCCGCACAGTGCGGTAGGCGGCAAGCGGGCCGGGGCCGGCCTGCACCAGCGACGCTGTCTGCCGGATCCACGGTGGTGCATAGAGCGCCAGCCGCTCGACCTTGCTGGCGTTCTGCGTGGTGTATGTCGCCATCAGCGTCGAGCCCCACGACCAGCCGAGCAGGTTGAGGCGCGGGATGTTGCGGCGCGCGAGAATGAAATCGACCACTGTGCCGATGTCCTTGACCGCGGTTTCACCGCGCACGATTGGCGGATTGTTCTTCGCGTCCTCGGCCATCTCCTTCGGGCGGGTCGATTTGCCGTAGCCGCGGACGTCGAGCAGATAAACGTCGTAGCCGCGGGACGCGATGTGCTCCATCCACGACTGGCCGCCGAGCTGGAGATCGAATGCGGCATGGGCCGGATAGGTCGCGCCATGCACGAACAACACCGTGCGCTCCGGCCGGAAGGCGGCCATGTTTGCCGGGCGCTTGTTGCGCACGAAAATCTCGATCCCCGGGTCCGGGGATTTGACCATCATCTCTTCGGTGACAAGCTGCGTCTGGGCGGCTGCGCCGGTCGTAATCGCGGCGGCGGCAAACAGCGCGAGCAATGCCTTGATTATCATGGCTTCCTCCCTCAGTCGGCTTCGTCAAGGAACGCCTGAACGGCCTTGAACAATTCAAGCCGGTTTTTCTCCAGCATCATATGATGCGTGCCTTCAGCGAGCATGACCAGACGCTTTCCGGGCGAATTGACCAGCAGCGGAAAGATCGCCTGCGCCATGTAAGGCGGCGTGTCGCGGTCCCATTCGCCGATCGCGATCAGCGTCGGCACCGTGATCCTGGCCGGGTCGTACATGGTCTTGCCGGACGCCCAGTTCTCCGCGGTGTCGGCGACCGTGCCGTTCGGCGCGCGCACCACCGGCGGATTCTGCTTGGCGCCGTCCGGATCGGTGGCCCAGGTGGCGCCGGCCCACTGGTCGAACCAGCCGGGCGGAATGAGCGCGGCCTGCTTGTCCTGCGGCACGCCGTTCAGCCAGCGCGCCTTGGCCTGCTCGCGGTTGACGGTGCGGTAGGCGCCGAGCGGCCCGCCCGGAGTGATCAGCGACGGCGTGGTGCGCAGCCAGCCCGGCGCGTACAGCATCAGCCGCGCGACCTTCTCGAGATTCTGGATCGCGGTGGTCGCCATCAGCGTGCAGCCCCACGACCAGCCGAGCAGGTTGAGCTTGGCGATGCTGCGGCGCTTCAGGATGGCGTTGAGCACCGCGGTGATGTCTCGCACCGCGTCGGGCGTGCGCACGATCGGCGGATTGTTCTCCGCGGGCTCACTCATTTCCTGTGGCCGCGTCGAGCGGCCATAGCCGCGCACGTCGAGGCAATACACGTCGTAGCCGCGCGACGCGATGAATTCCATCCACGACTGGCCGCCGAGCGGCGCGTCGAAGCCGGTGTGCGCCGGATAGGTCGAGCCGTGCACGAACAGCAGCGTGCGCTCCGGCGTAAACGCCGTGAGGTCGGCCGGCCGCTTGTTGCGGACGAAGATGGCGATGCCGGGGTCGGAAGGCACCGTGAATTCTTCGGCGATGAGTTGGGTCACGCCTCACACTCCACTGTCGTCCCCACGAAAGCGGGACGACCCAGTAAACACAAGCCTCTCGATAAACCTCGGGTACTGGATCCCCGCTTTCGCGGGGATGACAATCGATAGGCCGTGTTACTTCACCCTGCAGTCTTTCAATATCTCCGGCTTGAACGCGAGCCCGTGTCCGGGCCGCTCCGGCGCCGTGATCATGCCGTTCACGATCGGAACCGGATCGACGAACAAATCTTCCGACAATCCCATGTCCTCGATCCAGGCGCCGTTCGGGATCGACGCCAGCAGTTGCACGTTCAGCTCCGGGAACAGATGCGGCGCCATGCCGATGTTCCAGGTGTCGGCGATTGCCGCGATCTTGCGCAGGTCGGTGTAGCCGCCGCGCATCGGATCGGGCTGCAGGATCGAAACGCGCGGGTTCTCGAAGAACGGCCGTAGGTCGAAGCGCGTGAAGTGCGTCTCGCCGCCGACGATGCGGATTCCGGCGAGCGCCTCCGCCACGCGCATGTAGCCCTTGAAGTCGTCCGCCGGCACCGGCTCCTCGAGCCAGTAGATGTCGTAGTCCATGATCCTGCGGCCCTGGGCGATCGCGGTGTCGGCGTCCCAACCCTGATTGATGTCGATCATGATGATCATGTCGGGGCCGAGCGCCTCGCGCATGCGTTTCACGTTGTCGACGTCCTGGCGCAGCGTGTGGTTGTGCGCCATCTGCATCTTGATCGCGGTGTAGCCGCGCTCCTTGTAGTGCAGCGCCTTGGCGATCATGCCGTCGCCGCCGGAGCCACGGAAGCAGCCGGACCCGTAAGTGGGCAGCTTCGGGCGGACGTGGCCCCACAGCCGGTGCAGCGGCATGTTGGCCCGCTTGCCGATCGCATCCCACAGCGCGATGTCGAGCGCCGACTGCGCCATGGTGACGATGCCGCCGCGGCCATAGGTGACTGTGGTCTTGTAGATGTCGTTCCAGATGCCCTCGACCGCCGTCGCGTCCTTGCCGATCACGCGCGGAATGATCGTCTCCTCCAGTGCCGCAACGATGGTTTTCAAGCCGGGCCGGAACGAGAACAGATAGCCCATGCCGACGATGCCGCCCTTGGTCTCGACCTCGACCACCAGGAAGTTGCGCGCCTCGCCAAACGCGTGACCCTTGAGCCAGGGCGTATCGGGCCACGGCACGCTCAAGAGGGTGGTGCGGATCGCTTTGATGGTCATGTCGGTCATGGAAGTGCTCTCGCGTCTTGTCGCGCGGCGCGCGATACCCGTTGGTGAGGCAGGATTTAGCGTCTCTTTTGGCGCTGCAGTGCTCTTGTCACATTGGTGGGGGAGCCTACAATCCTTTCGTGATCGATCTCTAGAGTTGGTTGGCCCGCCCGATGAACGATTCTCCACAAATGGAATCTCCGGGCGCCCTCGATAGCGAGGACGACCGCGACGCACGCAGGCTGCTCGATGCAGCGGGCAAGCTGATGGGCGACGTCCCCACGGCTTTCGCGAAAATCCTGTTCGCGCGAACGGCGCCGGAAGATCTCCTGGTCTATGAGGCGGCCGAGATTGCCCATCTCGCGCGCGAGACCTGGGCATTCCTTGGCGTTCGCAAGCCCGGCCAGCAGAAGGTTCGCGTGGTGTCGCCGCCCGCTTCGGCCGGCGAGAAGCTCAAGTCGATCTCGGTCATCGAAGTCGACAACGACGACATGCCTTTCCTGGTCGATTCGCTGATGGGCGAATTGACCGAGCGCGGGCTCCACGTCCGCCTGGTGTCGCACCCAATTCTCATGGTGGAGCGCGGCACGGACGGCAAAATGGCGGGCCTGCCGGCCGAAGCCCGCGCGGGCGGCAAGGGCCTGCGTGAGAGCGTCATCCATATTCACGTCGAGCGCATCGAGGACGAGGCCAAGCGCGGCGATCTCGCGCAGGCGCTCGAACGGGTGCTGGCCGACGTCCGTCTCTGCGTCCAGGACTGGCAGCCGATGGTGGCGCGGGTCAACGACGCGATCGCGCAGCTCAAGGCCAATCCGCCGCCGGTGCCGGTTCCGGATATCGCGGAAGCGATCCAGTTTCTGGAATGGCTCAACGCCGGAAATTTCACCCTGCTCGGCGTGCAGGACTACAGCCTGGCGGGTGAAGAGCTCGAGCCGGTGACGGAGTCGGCGCTCGGCCTGCTGCGCCGCAGCGACCTGCCGATCCTGCTGCGCGGCGGAAAGGTCGTCACCATCTCGCCGGAGGTCCGCGCCTTCTTCAACGAACCGAAGACGCTGATCGCCACCAAGGCCAACGCGCGCTCCAAGGTGCATCGCCGCGTTCATCTCGACTACATCGGCGTCAAGCGATTCAACGCCGATGGTGTCGCCGCAGGCGAATTCCGCATCATCGGCCTGTTCACGTCGGGCGCCTACACGCGGCCGGCGCATACCATTCCTTACCTGCGGCGCAAGCTCGACGCGGTGACCCGGCGCGCAGGTTTCGATCCCGCCGGCCATTCCGGCAAGGCTCTGGTCAACGTGCTGGAGACCTATCCGCGTGACGAGCTGTTCCAGATCGACGAAGACATGCTGTATCGCAACGCGGTTGCGATCATGCAGATCGAGGAGCGGCCGCGCGTGCGCGTGCTGGTTCGCCGCGACCGGTTCGACCGCTTCGTCTCAATCCTGACCTATACGCCGCGCGAACGGTACGACACCGGCGTGCGCCAGGCGATCGGCGACTATCTCGCCGAGACCTTTAAGGGCCGTATCAGTGCGTTCTATCCATATTTCCCGGACGGCCCGCTGGTCCGTGTTCATTTCATCGTCGGCCGCGACTCCGGCGAAACGCCCGATCCGGATCGCGAGACGCTGGAACAAGCCATCGCCGCGATCGTGCGCACCTGGTCCGACACGCTGTCCGATGCGCTGAACGGCGGCTTCGAGCCGGGGCGCGGGCGCGCGTTGTTCGATCGCTACCGCGACGCGTTCTCCGACGGCTATCGTGAGGCCTATTCGCCGCTCGACGCGGTGGCCGACATCCGCATGATCGAGGGGCTGTCGGCGGACCGGCCGCTCGGCGTCGATTTCTATCACAAGGTCCAGGACAACCAGGACTTGGTTGGCCTCGAGGTCTGGAGCCATGGCCGCCCGATCCCGCTGTCCGAGCGCGTGCCCGTTCTTGAGAACATGGGCTTCCGGGTGGTGGACGAGCGGACCTATCACGTCGTGCCGCAAGGCGCCGAGGCGGTCTGGTTCCACGATATGACGCTGGAGTGCACGGTCGGCACCGCGCGCGAGCTTGAGCCGCGCCAGCAGGGCCTCGAGGCGCTGTTCATCGTCATCATGCGCGGCATCGCCGAGAGCGACGGCTACAACGCGCTGACGCTTGCCATCGGCCTGATGTGGCGCGACGTGGCACTGCTGCGCACGATCTCACGCTTCCTGCGCCAGATCCGCGTGCCCTATTCGCAGGACTACATGTGGGCGACGATGCGCAAGCATGCGCCGCTCGCCGCCAAGGTGGTGGAGCTGTTTCACACCCGGTTCGATCCGGCGCTCGCCGAGGGCGGAGCGGAGGGCCGCAAGCAGCGCGAGGCGGCGGTGCTCGCCGACATCGAGACCGCGCTCGGCAAGGTCGATAGCCTCGACGAAGACCGCATCGTGCGCCAGTTCGTCAACGCGGTGCAGTCGGCGATCCGCACCAACTACTACCAGCCCGACAGCACGGGCCAGCCCAAGCCGCTGATCGCCATCAAGTTCGAGAGCAAGAAGATCGACGGCCTGCCGCTGCCGAAGCCGCTCTACGAAATCTTCGTCTATTCGCCGCGCGTCGAGGGCGTGCATCTGCGTTTCGGCAAGGTGGCGCGCGGCGGCATCCGCTGGTCCGACCGTCCGCAGGATTTCCGCACGGAAATTCTCGGCCTCGTGAAGGCGCAGCAGGTCAAGAACGCGGTGATCGTGCCGGTCGGCTCGAAGGGCGGCTTCGTGCCCAAGCTGCTGCCGGCCGGTGGCTCACGCGAGGCGATCCAGGCGGAAGGCACCGCGGCGTACAAGCTGTTCATCGGCACGCTGCTCGACATCACCGACAACTACGAGCTGAAGGGCGTGGCGCCGCCTGACAACGTGGTGCGTCACGACATCGACGATCCTTATCTCGTCGTCGCCGCGGACAAGGGCACCGCGACGTTCTCTGACATCGCCAACGGCATCTCCGAGGAGCACAAGTTCTGGCTGGGCGACGCGTTCGCCTCCGGCGGCTCGGTCGGCTACGACCACAAGAAGATGGGCATCACCGCCCGCGGCGCATGGGAGGCCGTGAAGCGGCATTTCCGCGAGCTCGACACCGACATCACCACGCAGCCGTTCACCGTGGTCGGCGTCGGCGACATGTCCGGCGACGTGTTCGGCAACGGTCTGCTGCGCGAGAGCACGACGCGCCTGCTCGCCGCGTTCGATCACCGCGACATCTTCATCGATCCCGATCCGGACCCGGCGCGCAGCTTCGCCGAGCGAGCGCGGCTGTTCGTGCTGCCGCGCTCGAGCTGGCAGGACTACGACAAGACGCTGATCTCCAAGGGAGGCGGCATCTTCCCGCGTTCGTCGAAGGAGATCGTGCTGTCCGAGGCGGCGCAGGCCGCGATCGGCCTGAAGAAGGAAAAGGTCACGCCGGCCGAGGTGATGAGCGCCATCCTGAAGGCGCCGGTCGATCTGCTGTTCTTCGGCGGCATCGGCACCTACGTCCGCGCCGGCACCGAGACCGAGGAGGCCGCGGGCGACCGCGCCAACGATTCGATCCGCATCACCGGCAGCCAGCTTCGCTGCAAGGTGGTCGGCGAGGGCGCCAACCTCGGCATGACTCAGCGCGGCCGCATCGAGGCGGCGTTCGCCGGCGTCAAGCTCAACACCGATGCGATCGACAACTCGGCGGGCGTCAACACCTCCGACGTCGAGGTCAACATCAAGATCGCTTTCAGTCTTCCGGTGCGCGACGGCCGGCTGACGCTCGACGCCCGCAACGTGTTCCTCGGCAAGATGACCGACGAGGTCGCGGCCCTGGTGCTGCGAAACAACTACCTGCAGACGCTGGCGCTGTCGCTCGCCGAGCGGCGCGGCCTGGAGGACATCGGCTTCCAGCAGCGCCTGATCCAGACCCTGGAGCAACGCGGGGAACTCGACCGCGCGGTCGAAAATCTGCCCGACGACATCACCATCGCTGAACGCATCAAACGCTCGCAGCCGTTCACGCGGCCGGAGCTCGCGGTGCTGCTGGCCTACGCCAAGCTGTCGCTCTACGCCGAGCTGCTGGAGTCGTCCGTGCCGGACGACCCGTATCTCAGCCGCGAACTCACGCGCTATTTCCCGGGCGAGCTGGTGAAGACGTTCCCCGACGCGCTGGAGCAGCATCGGCTGCGCCGCGAGATCATCGCCACGCAGCTCGCCAACTCGATGATCAACCGCGGCGGGCCGTCTCTGGTGGTGCGGATCGCCGACCAGACCGGCGCGTCGTCCACCGCGATCGCCAGCGCGTTCGCGGCGGCGCGCAACAGCTTCGACATGCCGGCGCTCAACGACGAGATCAATGCGCTCGACAATAAGGTGCCGGGTGCGGTGCAGCTCGAGTTGTACGCCGCGGTGCAGGATCTGCTGCTCGACCGGCTGGTGTGGTTCCTCCGCAATGTCGATCTGTCGGCCGGTCTCGCCAACGTGGTCGATCACTACCGGCAGGGCGTGCAGGCGTGCGCCGCGGCGCTCGACACGCTCCCGGAGGTCGCGGTCGCGGCGCGACGCGCGCGTGCCGAGGAGTTGCAGCGAGCGGGCGTGCCGGACGCACTGGCGCGCCGCATGGCGGACCTCTCGCAGTTGGCCGCCGCGACCGACGTGGTGCTGGTGGCCGACCGGTCGAAGAAACCGATCCCTGCGATCGTCGAAACGTATTTTGCGGCGGGCGCGTTCTTCCGGCTCCATACCCTGGTGGCCGATGCGAACAAGATCGTGGTGTCGGACTACTTCGACCGCCTGGCGCTCGACCGCGCGCTCGACACCATCGGCGATGCCGTGCGCCGCCTCACCGCCGCGATGGTGCAGACCGGCAAGTCCGGCGCGGAGGCGGTCGAAGCGTGGGCCGCGCCGCGCGCCGTCGAGGTCGAGCGCATCCGCGCGGCGATCCGGCAAATCGCGGGCAGCGGACTCACGCTCTCCAAGCTTTCGGTGGCCGCGAGCCTGCTGGGCGATCTGGCGCGGGAGTAGGCACGCTGCATAAGAGCGGCGTGTGCTCTCCGGCTGTCACCCCCGCGAAAGCGGGGGTCCAGTAAACACCAGCGTGTACTGGATCCCGGCTCTCGCTGACGCTCGGCGGGGATGACAGCGGAGTTTTTGGCGCAGTCTCAGGACATGGCGGGATTTCATCTATCCTCGCCTGTTTTCATTTTCACCCTTTGAAATCATTGCCGAATAAAAAATCTATCCCCGGGTGCTTCCGGCGCTCTTATCTTTTGCGCGCCTTGCTCATTCGAGGGCGTCGTCTTAAGCGGCGTTTGATGACGGAGCGGGGCCGGTCTCCCCCATATTGGAGATCGAATGGAGCGCCGGGAGGCGCAGCGGCCTACGTCATTGGCCGCGCGCATCCCGCAAGCGGCGATCTTCGGTAACGGAGATATCGCCGTGGATGCGCTTGGCGGGCCGCAAGGCTCGCCCGGCAGGTCTCGTCAGCCTGCTGACCAAGGGCGGCGATCCGCCCTGGCGCCTCCCGGCGCTCCATCCCCTCGGGGAAACGGAAAAAAGGGAAAGACGGCGCCGGTCCGTCTCTAAACAACCGGCGGCGGAGCGTTGGCTAAATCCACTAATGCCGGAAATGCCGCGTGCCGGTGAACACCATCGCAACACCATGCTCGTCGGCGGCCTTGATCACTTCGTCGTCGCGCATCGAGCCGCCGGGCTGGATCACCGCGGTCGCGCCGGCTTCGATCGCAACCAGCAAGCCGTCGGCGAACGGGAAGAATGCATCCGACGCGACAACCGAACCTTTGGTCAGCGGCGCCGCGAGCTTCAATTCCTTCGCCGCGTCCTCGGCCTTGCGCGCGGCGATGCGCGCCGAGTCGATGCGGCTCATCTGACCCGCGCCGATGCCTACAGTGGCGCGATCCTTGGCATAGACGATGGTGTTCGACTTGACGTGCTTGGCGACGCGAAACGCAAAGCGCAGATCGTCGAGTTCGGCCCCGGTCGGCGCGCGCTTGGTGACCGTCGTCAACTGCATCTCGTCGACCGTAGCGTTGTCGCGCGATTGAACCAGCAGTCCGCCGGCGACGGACTTCACCGTGAGGCCGGACTCGCGCGGGTCGGGCAATCCGCCGGCCAGCAGCAGCCGCAGGTTCTTCTTCGCTGCGACGATGGCGATGGCTTCGTCGCTGGCGTCCGGCGCGATGATCACCTCGGTGAAAATCTCGGTGATGGCCTTGGCCGCCTCGGCGTCGAGCGTGCGGTTGAGCGCAACGATGCCGCCGAACGCCGACGTGGAGTCGCAGGCCAGCGCCTTGCGGTAGGCCTTTGCGAGGTTCGCGCCCTCGGCGACGCCGCACGGATTGGCGTGCTTGACGATCACGCAGGCCGCGACGCGCCGGGCGTCGAACTCGGCGACGCATTCGTAGGCCGCGTCGGTGTCGTTGATGTTGTTGTAGGAGAGCTGCTTGCCCTGCGCCTGCCGCGCGGAGGCGACGCCGAACCGGCTGCCGGGCGAGCGATAGAACGCGGCGCTCTGGTGCGGGTTCTCGCCATAACGCAATGCCTCGGCGAGCCGTCCGCCGAACGCACGAAACGCCGGAGCCTGATCGCCCAACTCACCCGTGAACCAGTTGGAGATCGCGGCGTCGTAGGCGGCGGTGCGCGCATAGGCCTTGGCGGCGAGCTTCTTGCGCAGCGCCAGCGTGGTGGAGCCTGTGTGCTCGGTCAACTCGGCGAGCACGGCGGCGTAGTCCTCCGGCTCGACGACGACCGCGACATCGGCGTGGTTCTTCGCCGCGGCGCGGATCATCGCAGGTCCCCCGATGTCGATGTTCTCCACGCAGTCGTCGTAGGGCGCGTTTTTGGCGACGGTGGATTCGAACGGATAGAGGTTCACCACCACGAGATCGATCGGCTTGATGCCATGAGCGGCCATCGCCGCGGCGTGATCCTTGTTGCCGCGGATCGCCAGCAGTCCGCCGTGCACCTTGGGATGCAGCGTCTTGACGCGGCCGTCCATCATTTCGGGAAAGCCGGTCAGGTCGGAGACGTCGAGCACCTTCAGCCCGGCGTCCTTGAGCGCCTTGGCGGTGCCGCCGGTCGAAACCAGCTCGGCGCCGTGGCCCGCCAGCGCGCGGGCGAATTCGGCGAGCCCGGTCTTGTCGGACACCGACAGCAGGGCGCGGGTGACTTTGCGCAATTCGGTCATGTCGAAGCTTGCCCTGTCATGTCGCAGGCGAGCGTAGCGATGCCGTGCTTTGCGCGGCACCGCCGGCCGCATGATATCAACCGCAAAATCAGGTCAGCGGCAGTTCGGGCGTCTCGTCGCGGCCGCGAGCCTTGCCGCCGGCCGGCGTGACGTAGCTGAAGCTCCAGTGCACCCGCGGCACTTTGCGGGCGCGGCCGTAGATCACCATCTGCACGGTACGGCGCGGTCCGTCGGGGCCGGAGAGGAATACGCTTTCCTCAAGCTCGACGCGGTCCTCGTGGGCGTTGAAGGTCCACACCTCGCGATTGGGCAGCATCAGCATGACGCCGCGGCCGTCGGTCAGCTTGTTGGCCTTGATGGTCGGATGCAGGTGGAACCGCACGGCGAACTCGTCCGGCACGTCCTGGGGCAGCAAGTCGCTGTCCACCGGCACGAACAAATCCTCGCCGTCGAGCCGGTTGCCTTCGGCGGCCAGCCGCAGCGCGCGCTGGTGCACGACGCTGTAGCGGTCGCCGTAGCCGTCATGCGAGGCACGCAGCAGCGTGGCGTCGGCGCGCTCCTCGCGTGCGACCGGAACCTGTTCGGGCCCGGACACGATCGGCGTGCCGATCAGGCTCTTGAACGACGAGGTTTCCAGGAAGCGGCACGATGAGGAGTCGTTGAATACCACGGTGGAATGCGCGGCGGTGGCGCGCGCCACCTGCCGCCAGGTTTCGCGGCTGGTGCCCGGCAGACCGCAATTCACCACGATGCGTTGCGGGCCGGACGACAGCTCGAACGCCAGGCAACCGGCATGGGCCTCCTGACTCATGCCGAGCGGCGGCGGCACGCCGGTGTCCATCACCACCAGCAAATCCTTGACCTCGACGCGCTGGTAGCCCGAGTGCGGTGCGTTGGCGAGCGGCGCGCCGCGCGCATCGTCGTAGGCCAGGATGGTGGAGATGAGTTCGGGCTGGGTCGGTCCCATGCCGTTGAACTGCGCGAAGTTGCCGTCGGCATGGCGGAAGAACCGCAGCATCGGCATCATGCGGTCGATCGCGTTGTTGAGCTGCGGCGGCGGCGACATGTTGCACGCCGCGAACGCCTGCCGCAGCGGCAGCAGGTCGAGCAGCACCTCGATCAGCGCGCCGGGATTGCGGCTGACGTGGCCGCCGTCGGGCAGGATCTGGCGCTCCACTTCGGCGACCAGGTTTTTGACCGCAGTTTTGAGGTGCCGCGCCTGTCCCGCCATGCACAGTGCCGCATAGGTGAGCGCGACCAGCGAGTGCATCCGCGGCACGCCCTCGCGGGCATCGGGCGCGGTGTGCCGCAGGTAGCGCACCTGGCGCTGCAGGCTGCGCATGAAGCGGCGATAGAACGGCTCATCGGCATCGTGCAGCACCAGCGGCGCCTGGCTGAGCCAGGCGATGATGCGCCGCGCCATGATGTCGGGCTGCCAGGCGATCGGATGAAACGAGCCCTGCAGCGTGATCCATTCGTCCACCAGCGCACGCGCATTGGCGCGGGTGATGCTCGATTCCGCGGCGCGCAGATGACGCAGCCAGCCGAACCCGAGTACGGCTGCGGCCCATTCCTCCGACGGCGGCGTGATCTCGAACGGCGAGCGGCCGTCGCAGATCACCACCTTGCCGGCGAACGCGAAGCGGCCGGCGTAGATTTCGCTGGCGCGGGTGCCGTCGGCGGTTCGCAGATCCTGCGGCGCGATCACCAGCCGGTCGGTCTTGCCTGTGTTCCAGCGGATCAGCGGATGGCCGCGCACGCGGCCCGCCGTGTTGCGGACGGAGCGGCGCGCCAGGAGCACCGACAGCCGGACGCGTTCCGCCAACGAAAGCCTGGCCATGGAAGCGTCCGCCTCTTCTTAAGCTCCGCGGTTGCGCAACGCTCCCGCCGTTCCCCAGGCCATCATATAACGAAGGGCCGAACAGCGGCCAACTGCCGCAAGAGCTTCTAGTTTTTGACGATTCTGGCCGCGAAGAAGCCGTCCAGGCCGGCCATTCGCGGCTCCGGGTCGGGCAGGTGGCACGGCAATGTCCGCAGATCGCCCTGTGGCGAGATGCATTCGGCCCGCCCGCCGATCTCATGGGCCTTGATCGGGCGGCGTTGCAGCGCCGGATTGCGCGCCAGCAGCGCGGCGATGGCCTGCTCGCCCTCCTCGGCCTCGAGTGAACATGTGCAATAGACCAGCGTGCCGCCGGGCCGCACCAGTTCGGCGGCGCGGTCCAGCAGCCGGGCCTGCAGCGCGGTGAGCCGGATCAGCTCGATCTCGTTCTTCAGCCAGGGGATATCCGGATGGCGGCGGATGGTGCCGGTGGCGAGGCACGGCGCGTCGATCAGCACGGCATCGAACGGTCCGCCCTGCCATTGTGTGGCGTCGGCCTTGACCACTTCGGCTTCCAGCCCGAGCCGCGCCATATTTTCGCGCAGGCGTTTGAGCCGCTGCTCGGAGCGGTCGACCGCGGTGACGCGTGCGCCGGCTGCGGCCAGCTGCGCGGTCTTGCCGCCCGGTGCGGCGCAAAGGTCGGCGACGGTCAGGCCTTTCATGTCGCCGAGCAGCCGCGCCGGGATCGCGGCGGCGGCGTCCTGCACCCACCAGGCGCCGGAATCGAAGCCCACCATCCGCGTTACCGGGCCATGCGCGGCAATGCGCACCGAGCCGGTCGGCAGCACCCGGCCGTCAAGCCGCGCCGCCCATTGCTGCGGCTCGTCCTTCACCGTGAGATCGAGCGCGGGCTCGGTGGCGTTGGCAGTGGCGATGGCGCGCGCGGTGTCCTCGCCGTAGTGCGCCTTCCAGCGCTTCAGCAGCCATCCCGGCGTGTCGAGCGTGGCGGAATCGAGTGTGGCGAGCCGCGCGGCCCCTTCGCGGGCGACCCGGCGCAGCACCGCATTGACCAGCGCGGAATAATGCTTGCCGTAGCGGTCCTCGTGCACCAGCCGGACCGACAGATCGACCGCGGCATGATCGGGCACGTCCAGAAACAGGATCTGCGCGGCGCCGATCAGCAGCGCGTTCTCCACCGTCGGCGCATGAGGCGGCAGGCCGCGATCGAGGAACCCGGCCAGCAGATAGCGCAGCGTGCCGAGCCGCCGCGCGACGGTCGCGACGATGATCCGCACCAGCGCGCGGTCGCGATCTTCCAGCGCTTCGAGCGGACCGGCTTCAAGCAGTTCGTCGAGCGGGCGCTTGCGCTGAACCACGCCATCCACGATGTCCGCGGCGATGCGCCGGACGGGCATGCCGGGTGTGGTGGTTTCGGGGGATACGGTTGGCGCCATGCTTGCTCGGGTGTCATCGCCCGCGAAAGCGGGCGATCCAGTAATCGCGGTGCAGATGTGAGGCACGACCGCGCATCAACCGCAAGGGCGGAGGTTACTGGATGCCCGCTTCCGCGGGCATGACAGCAGGCTTTTCGCTACGTAGCGATCAGCCCCAAGGCCCGCTGCGCCGGCCGCCGCCGCCCCAAGGTCCGCGGGATGGGGTGGGCTGCGCCTGGGCGGGGCGCGCGCCGCCCTGGAACCCGCCGCTCTGACCCATGCGGCGGGCCAGTTCCTGCAGCGCGGCGACGCGGTTCTCGGTGGCCGGATGGGTCGAGAACAGGTTGTCCATCCGCTGTCCGCTGAGCGGATTGACGATGAACATGTGCGCGGTGGCCGGATTGCGCTCGGCCATGTCGTTCGGGATCTGGTGCGCCGCGCTCTCCAGCCGCTGCAGCGCCGCGGCGAGCCACTCGGGCTTCCCGACGATCTGGGCGCCGAGTTCGTCGGCGGAGTACTCGCGGGTCCGGCTGATCGCCATCTGCACCAGCATGGCGGCCAGCGGCGCCAGGATCACCATCGCCAGCGTGCCGATGATGCCCATGCCGCCGTTGTTGTTGTCGCGGTTGCCGCCGAAGAACATTCCGAACTGCGCCAGCATCGAGATCGCGCCGGCGAAGGTCGCGGTGATCGTCATGATCAGCGTGTCGTGGTTCTTGATGTGGGCGAGCTCGTGCGCGATCACGCCGGCCACTTCCTCGCGGCTGAGATGCTGCAGCAGGCCGGTCGTCACCGCGACCGCGGCGTTTTCCGGGTTGCGGCCGGTGGCAAACGCGTTCGGCTGCGGATTGTCCATCAGATAAACGCGCGGCATCGGCAGCCCGGCGCGCTGCGACAACTCGGCCACCATGCGGAACACGTCGGGCGCGGTGCGCTCATCGATCTCCTGCGCGCCGGTCATCGACAGAACGGCCTTGTCGGAATTCCAGTAGGTGAACAGGTTCATGCCGGCGGCGATCACCAGCGCAATGAGCGCGCCGGTCTGTCCGCCGATCAGGAAGCCGACGCCCATGAACAGGGCGGTCAGGCCTGCCAGCAGAAGGGCCGTACGGAAATAGTTCATGACGCAGCCTCCGGCGCGCGGCTCGAGAGAAGCCGCAGCGGAAAAATGGGAATGCCGGACCTGACTTCAAGCGCCCCGGCTCAAGGCCCGGCTTGACCCGTGCCAATTCAAGCGTAATTCAAGGCGATGGCCGACCCCGACAAGCCCGATAGCGTCAAGAAGCCGCTGCCCCCCGCAGCCGAGCGCGCGTTGGCTGAGGCCGCAGCGCGGCGCGCCGAATTCGATCGCAGGGACGCCGAACGCCCCAAGGAAACCGGCCGGAAGGGCCCCGATCCGGCCCGTTACGGCGACTGGGAAAACAAGGGGATCGCCTCGGATTTCTGATCCGCAGGGCCACAACCGCCGAGCCGATTTCGGAACATCCACCCTTGCAGATTGCGCTTGCCTCGGCGCCGCGACTCGACTTATAGTGGCGATTATCCCGGACTTGACTTATTGGATGGGCCACAATATATTCCTTCCATAGCTAGAGGGAGTAGCCAAATGGCCGATATCAAAGCGCAAATCGCACGGGAGATTTACAAGGCCGTCAAAACGCTTGGTGGCGACGGCGTGCTGCTGTCCACAATTGGCAGTTACGGGGACACCCTGGACGATGACGATGTGCTGATCCTGTTGCGCGATTGGAATGCCGCCCGCCCGGCACCCGATCTGGCCCAGAAAACCCAGCACTGAGGGGGAGAGAACGTCATGGCCAATCGTCCCAAGCCCGTTCCACAGATGACCATCGTGCAATTCGAGGCGATGTTTCCCCACGAGGAAGCTTGCCGGGCCTATCTGATCGCCCGCCGCTGGCCGGATGGTGTCAATTGCCCGCGCTGCGGCAACACCGAAGTGACGGCGCTCGCCTCTGGCTTCCACTGGCAATGCTACGAGTGCGCCCCGGACACGTCCTACCGCTTCTCCCATTTGGCCGGGACGATCTTCGAGAACACCAACAAGCCGCTCCGCGACTGGTACCGCGTTGCTCACACGATGCTGACCAGCAAGAAGGGCGTCAGCGCCTTGCAGATCATGCGGACGATGGGCTTCGGCTCTTACAAAACCGCCTGGTATATGTGCCATCGCATCCGTGTCGCTCTTGTCGAGAACGACATGGACAAACTCGGCGGCATCGTCGAAGTCGATGAAACGTGGATCGGCGGGAAGGACAAAAACAAACACGTCAGCAAGCGCGGTAAGGGCGGCAAGCACGCCCCCAGCACCAAGACGCCCGTGGTCGGCGCTGTGCAGCGCAAGGGCAACGTGGTCGCCCGCGTCCTGCAATTCGTTTCCAAAGCGGACTTGCAGGCTTTCGTCCACGAAACCGTCAGCCACAAGGTCAGCCTGTTGGCGACCGATGAAAACCCCGCATACAAATCGCTGACTGACTACCCGCACAAAACCGTCAATCACAGCGCCCGTCAGTACGTTGTCGGCGCGGTGCATACGAACACGATTGAAGGGTTCTGGAGCATCTTCAAGCGCGGCGTGGTCGGCTCGTATCACAAGGTCAGCGCCAAATATCTGCCGCTCTATGTTGCCGAGTTCCAATTCCGCTACAATAACCGCATGAACGAAGACATTTTCGGAACGGCGATTGAGGGATGCTGAACCGTCTTGCCAGCATTTTGATTGGATTAGTGGTCGTCGCGTTGATCGGTTTGGTAGCGGCGCACGAAGGTTCATTGTTGCCCCCATGGGAGCAAGTGAAGGCCAATTGCTACAAGCCCGTTCACCACGATCAATACGAATCCAGAAACAACGGCGAACGCGCCACTAAATATTTGGCCGTGTTGAAGTCCTCGCAGTCCGATCAGGCAGGAAGCAACGGCAATACAGAGCAGCGCCACGTTGAATTTGACTGCATGGTCGCGGAATACACCAAAATTCTGGCCCGCTTCACGCTCTGGCTTGTGGTGGCGACCACTGTATTGGGGGTCGGCACATTCGTCGCCGCACTGGCTGCGAAAGCGGCTGCGGATCACATTCCCGTTGTCGAACGCGCCTACATGTTCGGGGGGCCTACCAACATCGGCCTCACTGCCGATTTGTCCCAAGCAAGACTTGGCCTCACGGTAGACAACCCCGGTCGAACACCGGCCATCCTCAAACGCGCGTGCATCGAATTTTCTGACACCGCTCCCGTGGGCAAGAAACCTCGCTACAGCGAGCGAATGGAGTCCCGCGACCTGGACCTCGTCATCAACAGCAGCAATGGCCTTGCTTGGAGCGATATTCGAAACAAGATCATTCTGCCCATTGAAATATTTAGCGACACTACGGGCCCCCACTATTGCTGGGGCCACTTTGAATACCTCGACATCTTTGGTCAGCGTCACATGTCCAGATTCTGTGCGCTGTTGCGTCCGAAGGACGGAAAATTCGAGCCCTTCGGAGGCGAAGCTTGGAACGCCTGGACCTAACCAAATCGCGATAGCTACGACGACCAACGCGCTGCCCTGTCGGAGCCAGCGGTAGAAGGACTTTCTACCTAAGTCAAGTCCGGGATAATCGCCCTTATAGTCCTAGGACTATGATCTTATTTCCGAGACTTCTATCCCATCTGCCGAGCCTGCTGTTCGCCGCGGTCGCCTTCGCGGTGGGACTGGGCATGGGCGCCGGGATTGCCCCGGTGACGGCGCGCAGCGGCCAGCTATCCGCCCCGCCGGTGGCCGTGGCCGACTCCGTTCGAGCCGAGGTCATCCGCGTCGCGCATCCGGCCGAAGTGGTGCGCGTGATCGATGGCGACACCTTCGAAGCGCGAGTTCACCTGTGGCCCGGGCTCAACATCACCACGAGAGTACGGCTGCGCGGCATCGACACGCCGGAGCTCAAGGCGCGCTGCATGGAGGAGCGGACCAAGGCGGAGGCCGCGCGCGACGCGCTGCGCGCGATCCTCGATCAGGGTGAAGTCGGCATCGTGCGCGTGACGCTCGACAAGTTCGGCGGCCGCGTGCTGGCCGACGCATCGACCCACGCCACCCCCGACGTGGCTGAGAGGCTGCTCGGCGACGGCCACGCGCGCCGCTATAGCGGCGCACGGCGCGAAACCTGGTGTCCGTGAGAATCCAGGCGTGGCGCGGGTTCTAGCGCGTCACGATCACCGGCGTGCCGACGCCGACACGATCGTAGAGGTCGGTGATGTCCTGGTTGTACATGCGGATGCAGCCAGCCGACACGTAGCCGCCGATCGAGCCCGGATTGTTGGTGCCGTGGATGGCATAGTCGCCGCCCGAAAGCGTCAGCGCGGCGGCACCCATCGGATTGTCCGGCGATCCGGCCGGGATGTAGGCAGGCATCCCCGGCTTACGGAGGTCCGGCGGCGGCGCCCAGGCCGGACGAACGTGCTTGCCGTTGATGTGTGCGCGTCCCGCCCACTGCCGGCCGGCGCGGCCGACGCCGACCGTGTAGCGCAGTGCGCGGCCCTCGCTGAGCACCAGGTAGAGCTTGCGCTCGTTGGTGCGCACCACGATCGTTCCCGGCGAAGCGCCGCCATTGAAGGCGACCACTTCACGCGCCGACGCCGGCGTGGGGATGGCGGAAAGGGAAAAAAAGGATGCGACAACGGCCGCGGAAGCGGCGATACGCAGGCACAGGTGACTCATAACGCAACGTCCAACTAACGTTGCCGCATCATTAACCCTTTATTAACCATATTTTCAGGGCTGGACAAGGCCCAATAACCCGCTGATTTTGCATACAAATCGGGCGCGGCCCGGCGCCGCGCCCATGGCCGGTTTTGCAGGCCGCTCAGGCGCCGGCCTTCGCTCCGGCCTTCTTGTTCTGCCGGTTGTTCACCAGGTCATCGACCACGGCCGGATCGGCCAAAGTCGAGGTGTCACCCAGCGCGCCGTACTCATCCTCCGCGATCTTCCGGAGAATTCTTCGCATGATCTTCCCGGACCTCGTCTTCGGAAGACCGGGCGCGAACTGGATCAGGTCGGGCGAGGCGATCGGCCCGATCTCCTTGCGCACCCACTGCACGAGCTCCTTGCGAAGCGCTTCGCTCGGCTGCACGCCGGTCATCAACGTCACGTAGGCGTAGATGCCCTGGCCCTTGATGTCGTGCGGATAGCCGACCACGGCGGCCTCCGACACCGAGGCGTGCGCCACCAGCGCGCTCTCCACCTCGGCGGTGCCCATGCGATGTCCCGCGACGTTGATGACGTCATCGACGCGGCCGGTGATCCAGTAGTAGCCGTCCTCGTCGCGGCGGCAGCCGTCGCCGGTGAAGTACTTGCCGGGATAGGTTTTGAAGTAGGTGTCGATGAAGCGCTGGTGATCGCCGAACACCGTGCGCATCTGTCCCGGCCACGAATCGGTGATGCAGAGATTTCCGGACGCGGCGCCTTCCAGCACTTTGCCCTCCGCATCGACCAGTTGCGGCTGACAGCCGAAGAACGGCCGTGTCGCCGAGCCGGGCTTGAGCTTCGTCGCGCCGGGCAGCGGTGTGATCAGAATTCCGCCGGTCTCGGTCTGCCACCAGGTGTCGACGATCGGGCAGCGGCCGTCGCCGACCACGCGGTGATACCATTCCCAGGCTTCGGGATTGATCGGCTCGCCGACCGAGCCGAGCAGGCGCAGCGACTTGCGCGATGTCTTCTTCACCGGGTCTTCGCCGGCCTGCATCAGCGCGCGGATCGCGGTGGGCGCGGTGTAGAACGTGTTGACTTGGTGCTTGTCGCAGACCTCCCAGAAGCGCGACATGGTCGGATAGTTCGGCACGCCCTCGAACATCAGCGTGATCGCGCCGTTGGAGAGCGGTCCGTACACGATGTAGCTGTGCCCGGTGACCCAGCCGACGTCGGCGGTGCACCAGTAGATGTCGCCCTCATGGTAGTCGAACACGTATTGATGCGTGATCGACGTGTAGACCATGTAGCCGCCGGTGGTGTGCAGCACGCCCTTCGGCTTGCCGGTCGAGCCGGAGGTGTAGAGGATGAACAGCGGATCCTCCGCGCTCATTTCCTCGCACGGGCAATGTGTGTTCACGACCGCCGACGCCTCGTGATACCAGACGTCGCGCACCGGGTTCATATCGACGGCGCCGCCGGTGCGCTTCACCACGATGACGTGGTCGATCGTAAATCCAGCGCTGGCGGCCTTTGCGACCGCCGCATCCGTGTTGGCCTTGAGTAGGATTTTCTTGCCGCCGCGCACGCCTTCATCGGCGGTGATGACGACCTTCGACTGGCAGTCCTCGATGCGTCCAGCGAGCGAGTCCGGAGAGAAGCCGCCGAACACCACCGAGTGCACCGCGCCGATCCGCGCGCAGGCGAGCATTGCGTAGCACGCCTCGGGAATCATCGGCATGTAGATGGTGACGCGGTCGCCCTTCTCGACGTTGCGGTTGCGCAGGATGTTGGCCATCCGGCACACCTC
Source organism: Hyphomicrobiales bacterium (assembly GCA_021730985.1). Lineage (GTDB taxonomy): Bacteria > Pseudomonadota > Alphaproteobacteria > Rhizobiales > Xanthobacteraceae > Z2-YC6860. The sequence continues at coordinate 39,689 of JAKFYI010000015.1, forward strand.
GTCGTGCAGCTCCTGATAGGTGATCTTCTTGCTGTCTTTGGGATCGTCGCCCTCCCAGATGATCGCGGTCTGATTGGCGCGCTCGGGCAGATGACGATCGATGCAGTTGTAGGCGGCGTTGAGCGTGCCGTCCTCGAACCATTTGATCGAAACATTGTCCGGCGCATACGACGTGTTCTTCACGCGGGCGAACGGCTTCATCCAGGTGATGCGCTGCGCATGCTCGGCCCAGAACGCGTCGGGGTCTGAGATCGAAGCCTTGTACATCTCCTGGTACTTGGCCTCGTCGATGTGGCTGCGCGTCTTCCACTCAGCCGGGACATCGTAGATTTTGTCGGACATGGCTCCCTCCACGCGGCGCGCATGACGCCGCTACGCTGCGTTTCTTATGGCTTTGCAACGCATTATGCTCCGGCCGCGCCGCAAGCGACAAGGCTTGCGGCTTCCGACTTTGGTCGGTCATGCCGAGGCCGGAATAGCCAATAACGTCGGCTATTGCCCCATCCAGCCGACGATGGCGCCGATGATCAGCAGTCCGCCGAGCCAGTGGATGCTGTCGATCACCGTCAGCATCGGCCGCTTGCCGTGGAAGGCGTTGTTGACCGTCATCGAGGTCAGCACAAAGCCGAACCAGATGATGGCGCCGGAGATTACGCCGGCGCGCAGGCTGAAGGTCTTGAGATGCACCAGCACGCCATACAGCGCCCAGGCCATGATCAGCGCGCCGACGAACGCCAGCACGAACGGCAGATAAATCTCCAGCTTGGACTTGCCGGCCATTTCGGCCTTGCACTGTTCCATGGTCTTGCCTTGCGCCGCCATCCAGTGACTGCCGAGCGCGGTGTAGTAAGCGCCGCCGAACAGCCACGCCGCGACCGCGGCAAGGACAATCGAAAGGTAGTTCACGTTCGCCATCATGGTGGGCTCCTCCCGTCTCTTGCGTCATCATACACAGGCGGCATGAAATCTGCTTAGTCCTGGGCCTCGACGGGAGACAATTGTGCCAGCCATCGACCCCGATCGCCTGCTGGGCGATCTCTACAAGCTTCGCAGCTTCGGCACCTACAAGACTGGCGTCCATCGTCCCAGCCTTTCGCAGGCCGATGTCGCGGCCCGGCAATGGCTGGCCGGGCGGATGTCCGAGGCCGGTCTCGAAGCGCAGATCGACGGCATCGGCAATTTGTTCGGCAAGCGCCTCGGAACGGGACGGCGCGTGCTTGCGGGCTCACATTTGGAGAGCCAGAACCACGCGGGCTGGCTGGACGGCGCGCTGGGCGTGGTCTTCGCGCTCGAGGCGTCTCGCGCCGTGGGCAACGAATTCGGTGGCGTGGATGTCATCGCGTTCTTCGACGAGGAGGGCCACTTCGGCAGCTACCTCGGCAGCCGGTCCTTCATCGGCGACGTCACCGAGCCGGAAATCGACAAGGCGCGCGACCGCACGCACGGCAAGCCGTTGCGCGACGCGCTGGTCGAGGCGGGTTATGCCGGCCGGCTGCGCGTGACGATGGATCCGAAACGCTACGCCGGATTCTTCGAGGCGCACATCGAACAGGGCAACAGTCTCGAAGCCGCCGATCTGAAGATCGGCGTCGTCACCGGGATCGTCGGCCTGTGGGATTATCGCATCAAGGTGACTGGCGCACAGAACCACGCCGGCACCACGACGATGAAGCAGCGCAAGGACGCGGGTCTGACGCTGGTGCGGCTGATTGCGGCGGTCGATCGAGAATTCCGCGAGATCGCGAGCCCGACATCGGTCTGGACTTGCGGCCGCATGGAGTTCGAGCCCGGCGCGCCGAGCGTCATTCCGGGCGAAGCACGCGCGATGTTTCAGTTCCGCGACACCGATTCCAACGTACTGGAACGCCTGGAGCAGGCCTTGCAGCGGCACATCGCCGCCGCCAACAGCGCCGGGCCGTGTTCGATCGCGATGGAGGTGATCCGGCAGACCAAGCCGGCGCGGATGAGTGAGGATTTGCAACGCGCGATCGAGCAGGCGTCCGATCTCCATGCGCCGAAGCTCGCCATTCGCATGCCGTCCGGTGCCGGCCATGACGCGCAGCATGTTGCGCGGGTGCTTCCGGCGGCGATGCTGTTCGTGCCGAGCATCGGCGGTATCAGCCATCACTGGGCGGAGAACACGTCGGACGAAGACATCGTGCTGGGCGCGCGCGTGTTCACCGATGCAATCGCGAACGTGTTGAAGAGTTAGTCTCACTTGTGTCCCGGGCGAGCGACAGCGAGACCCGGGACCCCGGTTTGGCTGCCGAAGTAAGGAACCGGGGTCCCGGCTCGCGCTCGCCATGGCTCGCTTGGCCGGGACACGAGAGCCTTCAACCCTTCATCCCGCCCATCTCGCAGACCAGCGCCCACTCGTCATCCGTCACCGGCTGAACCGACAGCCGCGACTGCCGCAACAGCGCCATGTCCTTGAGCCTCGGCTCGGCTTTCACCGCGGCGAGCGTCACCGGCTTCGGCATCGCTTCACGCGCACTGAGGTCCACCACGACCCAGGGCTCGCCTTTTTCCGCTGTCGGGTCGGGATGGTGCTCGCGCACGATCTCGACGATGCCGACGACCTCCTTGCCGATATTGGAATGATAGAAGAAGGCGCGGTCGCCCTTCTTCATCTTCATCAGGTGAAGCTTGGCGAGGTGATTGCGCACGCCGGTCCACAGTTCGCCCTTGGCGCCCTTTGTCACCTGCTGATCCCACGACCAGACGTTGGGCTCGGATTTCACCAGCCAGTAGGCCATCGTCAGCCCTTCACGCCGCCCATCTTGCAAACGGCCTTCCACTCGGCGGCCGTGACCGGCTGCACCGAGAGCCGGCCATATTTCACCAGCGCCATGTCCTTGAGCGACTTCTCCGCCTTGACCGCGGCGAGCGTCACCGGCTTGGCGAGCGGTTCGATGGCTCTCAGATCGACGGCGGCCCACGGCTCGCCCTTGGCCGCGGTCGGATCGGAATAGGCTTCCCTCGTCACCTCGGCGATGCCGACCACCTGCTTCTCGTCGCCGGTGTGATAGACGAAAACGCGGTCGCCCTTCTTCATCTCCTTGAGATGCCGCCGCGCGGTGAAGTTGCGCACGCCGGTCCAGACTTCGCCCTTGGCGCCGCGCTTCACCAGATCGTCCCAGGAAAAATCCTCGGGCTCGGTCTTCACCAGCCAGTTTCCCATCTACGCCTCCGATTTGAGGGGCCGCGCCAGCAGCGACTCGATCGCTGCGTCCACACTCAGTTGACCGCCGAGCACCGCGGCGATGGCGGCGGCGATCGGCATGTCCACGCCCTTCGCACGGGCCAGCTCGACCAGCGCCGGCGCGGTGTACGCGCCTTCGGCCAGCTTGCCGTGACCGGCCTGGCCCAGCGCTTCGCCTTTGCCGAGCCCGATGCCGAACGCGAAGTTGCGCGACTGCGGGCTGGAGCAGGTCAGAACCAGATCGCCCAGTCCCGACAGTCCGGTCAGCGTCTCGGGCCGCGCACTGAACGCGCGGCCGAGACGAAATAATTCGGTGAAGCCGCGCGTGGTCAGCGCCGCAACCGCGCTGGCGCCGAGCCCGCGGCCGGTGGCGATGCCTGCGGCGATCGCCAGCACGTTCTTCGCCGCGCCGCCGATCTCGACGCCGCGCACGTCGGTGGTGTGGTAGGGGCGGAACGTGTCGGACCCGATGGCCTGCGCCAGCCGCTCCGCCAGGCCGAGATCCTTGGCGGCGATGGTGACGGCGGTCGGCAGTCCGCGCGCCACGTCGGCGGCGAAGCTTGGGCCGGACAGGATGGCAGGCAGCGCGGTCTGCGCGCACTCCGCGATCACCTCGGTCATGAAGCGGTGGCTGCCGCGCTCGATGCCCTTGGCGCAAGCGATGACCGGTGTTCCCGACGGCGCCACGTCGTTCAGCATGAGCGCGACGCCGCGCAACTCTTGCGCCGGGACGACAAGAAGGATGGCCTGCGCGCGCGAAGCGGCGCGCTCGATGTCTCCGGTGATCGCGATGCCGGCGGCAAGCTTCATCCCCGGCAGGCGCGGATTTTCGCGGGTGGCTTCGATGGCTGCCACGGCCTTGGCATCGCGTGCCCACAAGGTGACCTCGCGTCCGGCGCGCGCGGCGACGTTGGCGAGCGCGCTGCCCCATGCGCCCGCGCCGAGCACCGCGACCCGATCGACGCTCATGGCTCGGCCTGCGCGGCATTACCGCTGTGCGGCCGGTTGAAGAAGCTTGCCGGCTGCACCTGCTTTGCCACTTCGTCGAGCGGCCAGCGCGCGCGGGGCGGGGTGTCGAGCGAATCCGTGAGGCCGAGTGCCAGCCGTTCGGCGCCAGCCCAGGCGATCATCGCGCCGTTGTCGGTGCAGAGCGCGGGCGGCGGCGCCACCAGAACGCTGCCGGATTCGAAGCCGACGCGGTGCAGCACCTTGCGGATCGCCTGGTTGGCGGCGACGCCGCCGGCGGCAACCAGCGCCGTCGGCGCGCCGTAGCGCTCGCGGAAGATGCGCATGCCGGCGCGCAGCCGGTCGGTGATGGTTTCGGCGACCGCCTGCTGGAACGACGCGCATAGGTCGGCGACATCTTGATCGGTCAGCGGCGCGATCTTCTCGGCTTCGAGCCGCAGCGCGGTCTTCAATCCGGACAGGGAGAAATCTGCTTCCGGGCGGCCGTGCATCGGCCGCGGCAGCGCAAAGCGCGCCGGGTTGCCGCGCAACGCCTCCTGCTCGACCTGCGGGCCGCCGGGATAGCCGAGACCGAGCAGCTTCGCGGTCTTGTCGAACGCTTCGCCGATCGCGTCATCGACGGTGGTGCCGATGCGGACGTAGTCGCCGACGCCGAGCACCGCCACGATCTGGGTGTGGCCGCCGGACGCCAGGAACAGGCAATACGGAAACGGCGTTGCGTCGGTCAGCCGCGCGGTCAGTGCGTGGGCTTCGAGATGGTTCACCGCGATCAGCGGTTTCGACTGGGTCAGTGCGATCGCCTTGGCGGTGGTCAGGCCGACGATGACGCCGCCGATCAGTCCCGGTCCTGCCGCAGCGGCAATGCCGTCGAGGGCCTCGAATTTCGTTCCGGCATCCGCCATCGCCTTGGCGATGATGCGGTCCAGCGCCTCGACATGGGCGCGCGCGGCTATTTCCGGAACCACGCCGCCGAACGCGGCATGTTCGCCGACCTGGGACAGGATGACGTTGGACAGGATCTTGCCCGGCCCGTCGCCGCTCCGCTCGACCACGGCCGCGGCGGTCTCGTCGCAAGTTGTCTCAATTCCGAGTACAAGCATGGCTGACAGTTAGCATAGGCGTTGACTGTCAACCAATGCGAGGTCCGGTGCCGGATTCCCAAGCCAGCCCTGCGAAACAAGCGGCGATCCTGCGGATCGGCACGCGCGGCAGCCCGCTGGCGCTGACGCAGGCCGGCATGGTTCGCGACGGGCTCGCTCGCGCCCACGGCCTCGACCCGGCGCAGATCGAACTCGAGGTGATCCGCACCACCGGCGACCGCATCCAGGATCGCCCATTGGCGGAGGCCGGCGGCAAAGGCCTGTTCGCCAAGGAGATCGAGGAGGCGCTGATCGAGCGCCGCATCGACCTTGCGGTGCATTCGTCCAAGGACATGCCGACGTTCCTGCCGGACGGTCTGGTGCTCACCGTGTTCCTCAAGCGCGAGGACGCCCGCGACGCCTTCATCAGCCGCAAGGCGCTGACGCTCCACGAACTGCCGCACGGCGCGGTGGTGGGAACCTCGTCGCCGCGCCGCCAGGCGATGGTGCGCCGCCTGCGGTCCGACCTGCGGGTGGTGGATTTGCGCGGCAATGTCGAAACGCGGCTGCGCAAGATTGATGACGGGGCGGCCGATGCCACGCTACTCGCACTGGCCGGGCTGAAGCGGCTCGGTCTCACGGGCGCTGCGGCGGCGGTGTTTTCGCTCGACGAATTCCTGCCGGCGGTTGGGCAGGGTGCCATCGGCATCGAGACCCGCGCCGGCGACGCGAAAACCCGCGCGCTGCTGGCGCCGATCGGCGATGCCGACACCGCAATCGCGCTGCAATGCGAGCGCGCGTTTCTCGCGGCGCTCGACGGTTCGTGCCGGACACCGATCGCCGGTCATGCGACGATCGCCAATGGACAGGTGAGCTTTCGCGGATTGATCATCAAGCCGGACGGCAGCGAAGCGTTCGAGACCACGCGCAACGGTCCCGTCGGCGATGCGGAGCGGCTCGGTGACGATGCGGGCCGCGAGCTCAAGGGCCGCGCCAGCCCGGACTTCTTCGCCTGACATGCGCCTCCTGGTCACCCGGCCCGAGCCCGACGGCGAGCGCACCGCGGCGGAGCTGCGCCGCCGCGGGCACGAGGTGATGCTGGCGCCATTGCTGCGCGTGGAGATCGTGCCCGATGCGGAACTCGGCGCCGGTCCGTTTGCGGCGGTGCTGTTGACCAGTGCGAACGGCGCGCGCGCCATCGCCATGCACAGGCGGCGCGGCGAGCTGACCGCGCTGCCCGCGCTCGCGGTCGGTGCGAGCAGCGCCAAGGCCGCGCGCGACGCGGGCTTCACCGATGTCACGTCGGCCGATGGCGATGGCGGCGATCTCGCCCGGCTTGCCACGGCCCGGTTCGCGGGGGTCGAACGTCCGTTGCTCTATCCGGCCGGGGAGGAGCGCGCCCGCGAACTCGGCGGTGAATTGGCGGCAAGCGGGATCAAGGTCACCACCGCGATCGTCTATCGCACCGTCAAGGTCACGGCCTTTCCGCCGGATGTGCGGGCGGCGCTCATAAGCGGCGCGATTGACGGCGTGCTGCATTTTTCCAGGCGTAGCGTCGAAAGCTATCTCGAATGCGGGCGGGACATGCCCGGACCGGCGCTGGCGCCGGTGCATTGTTGCCTATCGGCGCGGGCCGCCGAGCCGCTTCAGGCTGCCGGCGCGGGGAACGTCCGCGTCGCGGCGCAACCCGATGAGACGGCGCTGCTTGCATTGCTCCCGGAGCCATCCAGCCGGTGATGGAAGCCGGAACCGGCTTTCCGGCACGATTGTGCGTCAACAAGAGGCCGGGCCACGACCGGCCCGAATCGCATAGAATGCGGCATGGCCACTGGAAAACGTCCGCCCTCGGGAAGTTCCGGCGAGCGCCGGCGCAGGCCTGCGCCGACCATCGACCTCAAGGCCACTGAAGTGGCGTCCGATCCCGTTGTGGCGCCGCCGCCTCCGCCCGAACCCGAACCGATTCAAATCACCGCAGCGGCCAGCGCGCCGCCCGAGCCCCCGCACGTTCCGCCTTCCGAACAGGCGCCGCCAGCCGAGCCGCCGCCTCCGCCGCCAGGGATATCCTGGCTGCCGCCCGATGTGCCCTGGCCGCTGGTTGCGGCTGGAGCAGCCGGCGCCGCCTTCGTCATGCTGTTCGTCATGCTGATCTGGCTGATTTCGCCGCGCACCGGCGACGCGGTGGCGACCTTGACCCCGCGGCTCGCCGCGATCGAAACCCAATTGCGCGATCTCGCCGCCCGCCCGGCGCCGCAAGGCCTCGACCCGCAGGCGCTCGATGCATTGTCGGCGCGGCTCGCCAAACTCGAAAGCGCGGTGGCGGCACCCCGCCCGCCGGTCATCGATGCGGCGCTCGTGGGCCGGGTCGGCACGCTCGAAACTGCGGCCAAGCCGCTCAACGATTCCATCGCGGCGCTGACGCGGCGCGCCGACGAGACCGACGCCGCGTTCCGCAACGTGCGCGGACGCGCCGATACTACCGACGCTGCGCTCACCGAGCTGCGCGGCTCGGCGCGCACCGCCACAGCCGATCACAGCGAGATCGCCAAGCTGATCGATCGCATCGCCGCGCTGGAAAAATCCGGGCGCGTCGTGAACGACGAACTGGCAAAGCGTGCCGCAAGCGGCAGCGACCGTGCGGTCAGGCTCGCAGTGGCGACGGCTGCGTTGCGCGCGGCGCTCGAACGCGGCGATCCCTATGCGGCTGAACTTTCCGGCGTGCGGCCTCTCGGGGCCGATGGCGCGGCGATCGCTGCGGTCGAACCGTTCGCGGCGAGCGGCGTACCGGCTGCCGCGGCACTCAGCCGAGAGCTTCTCGTGCTGCTGCCGGTGTTGCAGCGCGCCGCGGGCACGGCAACGCGCGACAGCGGATTTATGGATCGCCTGCAAGCCAACGCCGAGCGGCTGGTGCGCGTGCGTCCGATCGAGGAAGCGTCCGGCGAGGATACCGCTACCATTCTGTCGCGCATCGAGTTGCGCGCCGCGCAGTCCGATATTGCGGGCGCGCTGACCGAACTCAACAAGCTGCCGGCTGCGGCGCGCGCGCCGGCTTCCGATTGGATCGCCAAGGCGCAGGCGCGCGGCAAAGCCATCGAAGCCGGCCGCCGTCTCGCAACCGACGCCGTCTCGGCGTTGCAGACAACACAATAGGCCGATGCCGCGATGATCCGGGTGATGCTGTTCCTCGCGCTCGTCGCCCTGATCGCGTTCGGCGTGGTCTGGGTCGCCGACCGCCCGGGCGATGTCGCGATCACCTGGCAGGGCTACCGGATCGAAACCTCCGTGATGGTGCTGCTGGTGGCGGTGGCGCTGGTCGTTGCCGTCGCGTTGCTGCTGTGGTCGCTGATCCGCACCGTGCTGCGCTCGCCCGATCTGATCGCAATGTTCCTCGGCCATCGCCGCGGCGTGCGCGGCTATCTCGCCATCTCGCGCGGACTGATCGCGATCGGCGCCGGCGACGCGAAGGCGGCGCGCAAGTTCGCCGGCGAGGCCGAGAAGATCGCGCCGGGCGAACCGCTGGCGCTGCTGCTTCACGCGCAAGTCGCGCAACTGGCCGGCGACCGCACCGAGGCCGAGTTCGCGTTCCGCGCCATGACCGAGCGCAACGACACCAAGCTGCTTGGGTTGCGCGGGCTCTACGTTGAGGCGCAGCGGAGAGCCGACGGCGAAGCCGCGCGCGGCTATGCCGAGCAGGCCGCCAAGGCCGCACCGTCATTGGCCTGGGCGGGTCAGGCGGTGCTGGAGTATCGCTGCTCGACCGGCGACTGGACCGGCGCGCTCGCGGCGCTGGATCGCAACAGCCGCTACGGTCTGATCGACAAAATGGGCTACCGTCGCCAGCGCGCGGTGCTGCTCACCGCCCGCGCGCTCGCCATCGAGGAAACCGAGCCGGATCGTTCGCGCTCGCTTGCGCTTGAGGCGGCGAAGCTCGCGCCCGACTTGGTGCCCGCCGTGGACCTCGCGGCACGGCTGCTGATCGAGCGTGGCGACCTGAAGAAGGCGAGCCGCGCCATCGAGGCGGCGTGGGCGGCCAGTCCGCATCCCGACCTCGCGGATACCTACGCGCATCTGCGCTCGGGGGAGGCTGCGCGCGAGCGGCTCGCCCGTGTGCAGGGGCTCGCGCAGAAGGCGCCGGGGCATGTCGAGAGCGCGATCGCTGTGGCGCGCGCCGCGCTCGACGCGCAGGAGTTTGCGGTGGCGCGCGAGGCGCTGCGGCCCTTCCTCCGCGAGCCGACCCAGCGCATCGCCGCGCTGATGGCCGAGATCGAGCAGCGCGACAGCGGCGACGAAGGCCGCGCGCGCGAATGGATGGCCCGCGCGCTGAACGCGCTGAAGGACCCGGCGTGGACCGCCGATGGTTTCGTGTCGGATCGCTGGATGCCGCTCTCGCCGGTCAGCGGGCGGCTCGATGCGTTTCAGTGGAAGGTGCCGCTGGCGGAGCTTGGCGAGCATCGCGCGACCATCGATGCAGTCGAGCCGATCCAGCCTGCTTCGCCGCCGCCATCTCCTCCGCCAGCGCAACCCATCGTCGAGGTGGAAGCGCCGCCCGAACCGCCCGTTCGCGCTCCGGAACCCCGCGCCGCCCGCCGCAGCACGGCATTGCCGCGGCCGGCCCCACGGGTTGAGGCGGTGATCCCGCTCGTCCATGCGCCGGACGATCCGGGTCCCGAGCCGCATCCCGAGCCTGAGCCCGAATTGCCGGCGGACGCCCGGCGCAGGCTGCGGTCGAAGTGATTTTGGGACGCGCCTTGCCTGCCAGCGCCGTGGGCGCTATCTAGGCCGACAATTCCGCCGCAATAGCTCAGTTGGTAGAGCACGTCATTCGTAATGACGGGGTCGGGGGTTCGAATCCCTCTTGCGGCACCACGCCTCCGAACCGCAAATCGGGCGTTTATCAGCCCCTTCGGCCGCGCCGCATACCGTCGCCGGTGTTGGGAATTCTGCCTTAATGTCTGCTATATCTGCCGGGCTGCTGAAATGACCTGAAACGTTCAGGCCTTTCATCTCGTCTATGGATACAAGCCAAAGGGGTTAGGCAGTGAATCTATATCGAGTGTCAGCGTCCATCACAGCGGCCTTACTGGCCTTCACGGTGCCGGCTACGGCGCAGCTTGCCACGGCCATCGTCGAGGACGTGCAGGGCAAGCCATCCGGCGTCGAATTCATGGACTATGTGTCGCCCGGCAAGGTGATCAAGCTCGGGCCCAAGGACACCATCGTTCTCGGCTATCTGAAATCGTGCTGGCGCGAGACCATTACCGGCGGGACGGTGACTGTCGGCGCCGAGCAGAGCACGGTGCAGTCCGGCCAGATGGATCGCACGAAGGTGCCCTGCGACTCCTCCTACGGGCAGATCACCGAGCAGCAGCAGGGCGCGGTCGGCGCCACCGTATTCCGAAGCATGAAGCCGAACGAGCCGCCGCAACCGGTTCCGGGCCGCCACCTCACGATCTACGGAACCTCGCCCGTGGTCGATATGAAGGGCGGTGGCACGCTGGTGATCGAGCGCATCGATACGCCGGGCGAGCGTCACAGCATCGTCGTCAACAGGCACTCTCTGGTGAAGGGCACGTTCTATGACGTCTCAAGGGTGCGCTGGGTTCTCACGCCGGGCGGCTCCTATGTGGCGCGCCTGGACGGCCGGGAGCGTTTCTTCAGCGTGCATGCGCAGGCCCAGCCTCAGAAGGCAATCGTCGGCCGCTTGCTCCGGTTCGACTAGAAAGACCGGCACGATGGGCGGCTGATCGCACATGCGGTGGCCCCACAGCCGCGACGCCATTGCGGTCACGCTGATAGCCCTGTTGTCAGGCGCGCTGTGTATCTCTCCAGCCCTGGACAGCGTGCGAGGCGTTTCGCTCGATGTGCTTACCGCGCTTCGCTGGCATGTATTCGGCAACCGCGCCGAACCGGCGGCGCCCTCCGCGGTCGTTGTCGCCATCGATGAGGAAACCTTCAACACGCGGCCGTTCCAGGGCACACCAAGCCTGGCCTGGACGCGCGAGATCGGCCGCGTCCTGACGTCGATCGTCGATGGCGGCGCGAAGGTGGTCGGTTTCGACATCGTCTATCCGGCGTCAATCGAACAGTCCGAAATCCAGTTCGGCGACGAGGCGCTGGGCACGCGCCTGCGCGGCTTCGATCGCGAATTCCTGCGCGCGCTGGCGCTTGGCTCCCGCAGCGGCAAGGTGCTGCTGGGCGAGATTCAGCACCGCGACCGGCCGGTGCGTCCCGCGCCGGCACAACGCATCGCGGTCGGCCAGCAGCGCAACATCCGCGCGCTCAACGCCTACAACGATCCGGACGACGTGATCCGGCGCCTGCCGCTGACATTCTCGGTCGATGGCAAGCCGGTGCCGTCGATGGCGGTGGAGCTTGTATCGCGCGCGGCCGGCGCGCCGCTGGAAACCGGCCCCGATGGGATCATGACGCTCGGCGGCTATCGGATTCCGAGCGCAGTGCCCAACACGTTCACGCTCAATTTCGCGGGCGGTGGCGACGACATCCCGACGTTCTCGTTCGCCGACCTTCATGCCTGCGCTCAGAAGGACGACAAGGAGTTCTTCCGCAAGAATTTCGACGGCAAAATCGTTCTGATCGGAACGCTGCTCGACATCGAAGACCGTAAGATCACGTCCAAGCGGTTCGCGACCGGCATTGAAGGCGCGCGCGCAGCGCGCTGTGCTTTGCCGGCGAAAGAAGCCGCCGCGCAGTTCCGCAACCGCACGATTTCCGGCGTCTATATTCACGCGACGGGCGTCAACAACCTGCTGCGGCACAATGCCGTCACCGAGCTTGGCATCGCCGGCCGCGGCGCGGTGACGGTGGCCTTCGCCGCGCTCGCCGCCGTGGTCGCGCTGATGCTGGCGCCGGCCTATGCGGTATTGGCCTTTCTCGGAATGATGGCTGCGGGTACCGCGGCGGCAATGGTGATTTTCACGCAGTCGCTGGCATTGCCGCTGGTCGAGCCGGCGCTTGCCGGTGTGCTCGCGCTGGCGGCCACGGTCGGTTACCGATTTGTCCTGTCGGACAAGGAAAAGCGGTTCATCCGAAAGAGCTTCGCGTATTACCTCGCGCCGCAGGTGATCGACCGGCTGATCGAGTCCAACAAGCCGCCTGAGCTTGGCGGCGAGATGCGCAACGTCACCGTGTATTTTTCCGACATCGCCGGGTTTTCATCGTTCTCGGAGACGATGACGCCGGCGGAGCTGGTCGGACTGATGAACGAGTATCTGTCGGCGATGTCCAACATCATCGAAAGCCACGGTGGCTTCGTCGATAAGTATATCGGCGATGCGATCGTGGCGGTATTCGGCGCGCCGATGGACGACCCCAATCATGCGCACAACGCCGTCAGCGCGGCGCTGCTGTGCGCGAAGCGTCTTGAGGAGTTGAACGGCTTATCGACCTCGTTCCAGAACCGGAAGCTGGGGCAGCGGATCGGCCTGAATTCCGGCGAGGCGCTGGTTGGGAATATCGGATCGCAGCGCCGCTTCAATTACACGGTGATGAGCGATGCCGTGAATCTGGCGTCGCGCCTTGAGGGCGCCAACAAGTATTTCGGCACGACGATCATGGCGTCGGAAACGACGGTCGGGTTGACGGGCGAAGCGTTCGCCTGGCGCGAACTGGACGAAATCCGGGTCAAGGGGCGCTCCAAGCCGGTCAAGATCTACGAACTGCTGGAACAAGCCGGACAGGCCACGGCCGATCAGGTGACCAGCGTCGCCGCCTACTCGGAAGGCTTGGCCTGCTGGCGAAACCGCGATTTCGCGGGCGCCGTGAAATGTTTCGAGCGGGCCGCGGCGATCGATCGGCCGTCCGCGCTATTCCTGCCGCGCGCCAGGGCTCTCGCACTGAACCCGCCGGGCCCCGATTGGGATTCGGTTTGCACGCTTGAGGACAAATAGGCATTGCCGCGTCGGGGCTGGACGGCGCCGCAACATCGACGGAACTTCCTAATCAATTTGTAATGCGGCAGAACTTGATTCCCTGCCGGGGCAAATGGTCTATCCTGTCTTGCCCTGAGACAATCATGAGACGCCGATGAGCCCACAAGCGCTGGCAAAGTCCGCCGATCTCGATATCGATACGATGATCGAGAATGCCTGCAAGGCGGCGGAGTTCCTCAAGGCGCTGTCGCATGAGGCCAGGCTGGTGATTCTTTGCCTGCTGGTCGAAGGCGAGAAGTCCGTCACCGAGATCGAGCAACTGCTCCGGCTGCGCCAGCCTGCGGTGTCGCAGCAATTGGCGAGGCTGCGCGCCGACGAACTGGTCGAGACGCGGCGCGACGGCAAGAGCGTCTACTATTCGCTGGCACGGCCCGAGGTGCGCGACATCATCGTTGCGCTTCACGCCGCGTTCTGCCCGCCCGCACGGACGCGCTAAATCCCGCTTAAGCAAAAAAATCGCCGGCAGCGCGTGAACGCTGCCGGCGCAAGGGTACGGAAACGGTCAGTTCACTTCCGGCGGGATGACGTAGCCGAGCACGCGGCTCTTCGGATACATGCTCTCCCACACTTTGTTGCCGTGATTTCCCGAGATAACGATGATGTTGCCCGCGCCGTCGGTTCCGCGCACGATTCCGACATGGCCGCCGTTGTTGCCGCGGGTCAGCACCACGATGGCGCCGACGCGGGGCTGATCGATGCGCTTGCCGTATTCGAGGAACGACTTGGCGGCGCGTGAATTGGTGGTCGGATGGCCGGTGCGGCGCAGGATGAAGTTGATGAAGTCCGCGCACCACAACTCGGGATAGGGAACGCCGACCTGACGGGAGGTGGCGCCGATCCACTTCAGGGATTCGAGGCCGATCGCGAACACCGCGTCCTTTTTGTCGATCTTTGCGGACGTGGTCGAGATCGCTGCGGTGTTGTCGGTGCGGTGCGTCTGCGGGTGATCGGCCGCGGAGGTCAGAGCGAAACGCTCCTCCTTCTTGCCCTTATCGCTGTTGGCGAACGCGGGCAGCGCGACAGCATTGATTGCGGCGAACACAATGAGCGTCGAAACAAGGCGCTTCATGTCTGTCATCCAATCTTAAAGTCCGGGACCTCCTATTTCCTGAGCCGCCGCACGCGGGAAATGGACACTTTTTATGGAACGTTATGGCGAATTTTTCCCACTCGCCGACGTTTCTCGCAAGGTTAATCGTCCGCTAACGGCCGTTAACCGCTGGTTATGGTTAACCCGGCGCGGCGGGTGCCCAGATTTTGAGCGGAGCGTTTCAGCGCGACTCGGGTCGCGGCACAAACAAAACGGCCCGCCGATTGGGCGGGCCGTTCGAGCCTAATCTCAGCGAGCGATCAGCCGCGCTCGAGCATTCCCGCGATCGCCTTGATGCGGTTGCGCACGTAGACGGGCAGGCCGGCGCTGAGCGAATTGCCGGTGTTGAACGAGCTATTGCCGAGCAGCACCTGCGAGGGAACCATGTTCCGCAGCACCGGCACGTCCTGATACTTCTTCTTCGTGTCGAGCGTGTGCGACGACACCGCCAGCGCGATCATCACGGTCGCGATGCTGCTGTTGGCGTCCGCCGGGTTCGGCTGCACCACGGCGATCAGCTTGCCGAAGCGCATGACCTGGTTCACATAGAACATGTTCTGTTCGAGCATGCCGGCGACCGGCGTGTTGACGCCCGTCAGCTTCTGCAGCGCGGCTTCATTGATGTCGGACGTCTTGATGATGCGAAGCTCGCTCTCGAACTCGACCGTGTCCGAAACCTTCCGCTCGCTGTCGCGCAGCTTGTTGGCAAGCGCGACGCCGATCGGGAGCTTGCCCTCGAGCTTGTAGCTCGAGCGCGTGCAGATGCCCACGGTCAGGCCTTCGCACCAGGCACGGTCGGGATCCCGCATGTTGGCGGACTTCTCGTCCTTGAGGACGGACACCTCATCCGGCTTGATGAGCTTGTGCTTGATCGCGGGGTCGATGCTCTCGATGAAAGGCAGCGTGGTGAAGCGCGCGAGGTCGATGGAGGCGGCCGGCCGGGACAGCTTGAAGCGTGCCTCGGTGATGTACATCTGCAGTTCGTCCTTCATCTCCCTCTTCGATCCGTCGATGATGCGATGGATCATGCCTTCGGAGAATTTCGGGAACAGGCTGAGAAACTGCCGCTGCACCGGCTTGGTTCGCGACCACTCCTCGAACTGGATGAACGCGCCCTTGTCGGTCGTTTCGTCGGCCCGGTGATCGTTGAAGAAGATCGTCTTCGACTGAAGCTGGTCGACGGCGGAGCCGGTGACCGAAGCGACCTTTACGATCTGGAATTCCTGCGCCCCGGCGCCGGCGGCCGAAGCCGCAAACAAGATCGCGAAGGCGGTTACATGACGCATCAGCATGGCATTCACCCCGACTAGAGTTGACGCTCTTTGCACCATTTAGTCCATTCGACCGTGGCCGATTTGTGAGCCTCGGCCACGCTTAGAAACGCTGCAGTCCGAACAATTCACGCAGGGTCCGCGGCGGCCGCGAAGGCTGCGGCGACGCCATGCGGCTCGGCGCATAGAGCATCCGGTCGTCGTCGGCCGGAGGCCGAGGCGCCGCATGGGCGACCGCATGGCCGCGGCCCACCATGGCGTGCTGGGTCTCGCGGATTTTGCCGCCGCTGGCGCGGAAATATTCCATGAAGGCAATCTTAGAGGCTGCCACCTTCTGTCCGGTAAACACGTCGATCGGCATCGCCTTGAGGGTGCGGGCGATCTCGGCCGATGGCGGCGGCAGCGGCGTCTTCGGCGCGTGATACTGCCAGGTTGCCTGGATGATTTGCTCGGCGATCGGCACGGCGTTCTTACCGCCGGTTTCGCCTTGGCCGAGTGTCCGCTTGGCGCCGGCATTGTCGTAGCCCATCCAGACAGCGACCGTGACGTCGCTGGTGAAGCCGACGAACCAGGCGTCGTTCTCGTTGTCCGTTGTGCCGGTCTTGCCGCCGACGAAACCGGTGTGCTGCCGGATCGAGGCGGCGGTGCCGCGCGCGACAACGCCTTCGAGGATGGTGCGCAACTGGTAGAACGCGGCGCGATCGCCCTCAGCCAGGTAGGCTGGTTTGGTGATGGTGTGGCGGTAAACCGGCTTGCCGTTCTGCTCGATGGTGTCGATCGCATACGGCGTGATGCGCTGGCCTTCGTTGGCGATGGAGGCATAGAAGCCGGCCAGGTTGATCATCTTCAACGCCTGGGCGCCCAGCACGAACGGATAGTTCTTCATGCACTCGCCGTAGATCTTGGCTTCGACCGCGAGCTCGCAGACCAATTCCAGGCTGCGCCGGGGATCCTTGTCGACACCGCCGTCGAGCAGCCGTGCCGTGACCATGTTCTTGGATTGCTCAAGCGCACGCCGCATCGTCATCACGCCTGCGCCGCCGCCGTCATAGTTCTTCGGCGACCAGTGATGCGTGGTGACGCCGGCGATCGGCGGTAGGGTGACGCCAGCGTCTTGCACCAGCGTGTTCGGCTGCAATCCCTTGTGAAGCGCGGCGAGATAGACAATCGGCTTGATCGAGGAGCCCGGCTGCCTCAGCGCCTGGGTGGTGCGGTTGAGCTGGCTGGCCGGGTACGAAAAGCCGCCGACCATCGCCAGGATGCGGCCGGTCTTGTTCTCGATCACGACCGAGGCGCCCTGCACCTTGGGGCGCACCCGGAGCTCGGCGGTGCTTTCGACCTTGTTCTTGCCTTCGGTGACGCGGACATAGACCACGTCGTTGAGCTTGAGCTTGGCCGGATCGACGCCTTCCGGTGCCGTCAGCGGCATCGTGCGTCCATCCTTGAGGCCGACGCGGATCGTCAGCTTGCCTTTGTCGTTGGGCCGCTTCTCGATCACGATCGCGGCGGGCCACTGCACGTCGTAGAGCGGCAGCCGTGCATTCTGCAGGGCGATCTGCCAGACCGGACGGGCGCGGCCGCGGCGCTGCGCCTTGGTGCGCATGTCGGTATCGACGCGGTGCACGCTCTCGCCGAGGTTGACCTCGGGGCCGGTGAACTCGATGCGCTGGGCCTTGGCCTCGTAGCGGGCGAGACCTTCCTGCAACGCGGCCTCGGCGGCGCGCTGCAGCTTCAGATTGATGGTGGAGCGCACGGTGTAGGATTCCACCGTCAGCGATTGCATGCCGACCAGCGTGCGCGCTTCGCGCAACAGGTGATCGAGGAAGTGGAAACCGGATTCGCGGCGGGGCTTTTCGTAGGGCACGATCCGCGGCGCCGCGCCGCTGGCGTCCTCGGACTGCTCAACCTTGTCCTCCTGCATGCGCTTGAGCACGTAGGCGAAGCGCTGGCGTGCCCGCTCCGGATAGCGGTCGGGGCTGAAAAACGCCGGGCCCTTGGCCATCGCGGCCAGCATGGCGCCTTCGGTCAGGGAGAGCGCCGACGCCGGCTTCTTGAAATAGCCGCGCGCCGCCATGTCGATGCCCCAGGCGCCGCGGCCGAGATAGATGGAGTTGAGATACACCTCCATGATCTCGTCTTTGCTCAGCGCGGTGTCGAGCCGTGACGCCACGATCATCTCGCGCAGCTTGCGCTCGTAGCTGACGTCGTCGCCGACCAGCAGGTTCTTCGCGACCTGCTGGGTGATGGTCGAGCCGCCTTGCGGGCGGCCGGGCTCGGCGAGATTGGTGATGAAGGCGCGGATCAGGCCGCGTTCGTCGATGCCCTTGTGCTGATAGAAGCGCTTGTCCTCGGCGGCGATGAACGCCTGCTGGACGTGCTGCGGGATATCCTTCAACGGCACCCAGACCCGGCGATGGTCGGACTCGAATAGCTCGGCAAATCGCTCGCCCTTGCCGTCGTACACGACGCTGGTGCCGGGCAGCTTGAGGCCCTTGAGCTTGTTGTGGTCGGGAAGTTCAGCGACCGCGTGATTGTAGAACTCGATCACCTGCGTCATGTCGAACGGCGTCGTCTCCACCTTCTCGTCGGTGCAGAACTGTTTGTAGGCGATGTGGAGCTCGCCGAAGTCAATTCCGCGAAACGCCTTGATCTCGCCGGCGACAGCCTGAGGATCCTCCAGTGCGGTCGCGATCAGATCGTCGAGCTTGAGATCCTCGATGTCGAACGCCTTGCGCATGTGCGCGCAACCGTCCCTGAGAATTTGCACGACCTCCGCTTGATCCGTGGCCGGATCGAAATGCGTGCGCACGCTCTCGGGCCGGGTCGTGACCTGACCGAGCGCGAGTGCGGTGGCAAACATCTTGACGAGAATCAGATTCATCGCGTCCGCATCGATTTGTAATTTGAACTGGGGCCTGCACTAAATTTCTAATCGCATTGTCGCCGTTTCGCCAAGAACAACAGCGTAAAAGAGTGGACTTACTGGTGTTAGGATTAACTAAGCGATCGGCCGCGCGGGCTCTCGGAGCGTTCAGAATCGTTGCGCCGCGTTAACGTATTTTTTCTCGTCGCCACGCTTAACAATTAAACATGAACCGTTCGGCCGCGGCCGGCGGGAAATGAAAATCAAATTCATCAACGTTTTCGCGCGATTCTGCGCGTATCGAAATTTCTTAATCGCGCACCCCGCGATTCGTGAACCCTAAAACTCAGGATGCGCGTGAAGAATCGAGGCGCCGCCGATTAATGTTACTCCGTGAAACGCCAACGTTCACCATTCGCCTCTGTCTATAAACGCCGCGATGCGATCACGCGAATTGAAGGCGGACGCGAGATCAAGAGGCGGGCAAATGAAGTTTGATACGAGGCGCGTGATCAACCGCGTGGCGCTGGCCGGAGCATTCGCTCTCGCTTCGTCATCCGCGTTTGCGCAATCCAGTCAGGACCGGCGCTACTACGGCGCGCCGCAGCAGCAGCGCCAGCAGGTGCGTCCGGCGCCGCAGCGTCCGGCCGCCGCGCCGCAGCGGGCGACGCCGGCGCAAGTTCAACAGCCGCAGCCCCAAGCACAGGCACAGCGCCCGGTGCGGCAAGAGCCGTTCGTGATGCCGAAGGGCCCGTGCTTCACCAAGGATGTCAGCGGCGATGCGTTGATCGCCGCGTGCGCAGCGATTATCGAGGCGGCCAAGGACAGGCCGCAGGCGATGGCCGTGGCCTACGCCAATCGCGGCGAGGCCTATCGCGAGAAGGGCGATCTCGACAAGGCGCTGGCCGATCTCAACGAGGCGCTCGGTCTCGATGCCAAGAACGCCGCCGCCGCGTACAGCCGCGGCCTGGCGCATCGCGCCAAGGGCAACCACGATCAGGCGATCGAAGACTACGATCTCGCGATCAAGCTCGATCCGAAGAATGCCGCGACGATTCACAACAGCCGCAGCCACGCGCACTACGAGAAGCGCGACTACGAGCGTGCCATTCAGGATCTGAACCAGGCGATCAAGCTCAATCCGCGCTACACGCTGGCGATCTACAATCGCGGCATGGCCTATCGCGCCAAGGGCGAGCCGGAGCGCGCCGTTCCGGACTACGATCTGGTGCTCAAAATCAATCCGAACGACGGCTACGCGTTTCACAATCGCGGTCTGGCGTACCGCGACATGCGCGACTACGACCGCGCCATCAAGGATTTCGACCACGCGGTCAAAATCGCGCCGAACCTGATCACGGCGTACAACGATCGCGGCCTGGCCTACGTCTCCAAGGGCGAGACCGACCGCGCCATCGAGGATTTCGATCACGCGATCACGCTGAACCCGCGCGATCCGGTGGCGTTCAACAATCGCGGTCTCGCCTATCGCAACAAGGGCGAGACCGAGGCGGCGATCAACAACTACGACCAGGCGATCGCGCTCAACGCCGAATTCGCGCTGGCCTATTACAATCGCGGCAACGCCTACTACGACCGCCGCGACTACGACCGCGCCATTCAGGACTACAACCTGGCGCTCAAGATCAATCCGAACTATGCGCTGGCCTATTACGACCGCGGCGTCGTCTATTACGACCGTCAGCAGTTCGACCGCGCGGTGGACGACCTGAGCAAGGCGATCGAGCTCGATCCGAAGGATTCGCTCGCCTACTACAACCGCGGTCTGACCTATCGCGCCAAGGGCGAGATGGACAAGGCGCTGGTGGACTTCGACCGCTCCATCAAGCTCGATCCGAAGAACCCGCTGCCGATCTACAACCGCGGCCTCGCGTATCGCGACAAGGGTGAGCTCGAGCGCGCCATCGGCGATTTCAGCACGTCGATCCGTCTCGACGCCCGCAATGCGCTGGCGTTCTACAACCGCGGCCTGGCCTATTGGGACCAGAAGCAGGCTGACCGCGCGGTTCAGGATTACGAGCAGGCGATCCGCATCAACCCGGGCTACGCGCCGGCGTACTACAGCCGCGGCGTCGCGCTGTACGAGAAGCGCGACTACGACCGCGCTATTCTCGACTTCAACCAGGCGATCAACGGCCGGCCGAACTATCCGCTCGCGTTCAACGTGCGCGGCATGGCGTACAACGCCAAGGGCGAGATCGATCGCGCCATCCAGGATTTCGACCAGGCGATCCGGCTCGATTCCAAGTTCGCGGTTGCGCTGAACAATCGCGGCGAGACTTATTTCGGCAAGCGCGATCTCGACCGTGCCATCGCCGACTTCGATCATGCGATCAAGGCCAACCCCAACTTCGACGCGGCCTACTACAACCGCGGTCTGGCGTTCCGCGACCGGCGCGAGTTTGACCGCGCGGCGGCCGATTTCGGCCAGGCCATCAAACTCGATCCGAAAAACCCGGCAGCCTTCAACAACCGTGGCTTCGCCTACTGGAACAAGGGCGACAACGACGCCGCAATTGCGGATTTCGAGCAGGCGCTGAAGCTCGATCCCAAATTCGCGGCGGCCTACACCAATCGCGGCGCCGCCCACTTCAACAAGCGCGACTACGACCGCGCCATCGCCGACTTCGACCAGGCGATCAAGTTCAGCCCGAACACCGCGTCAGGCTGGCACGATCGCGGCCTCGCCTATCGTGACAAGGGCGACAGCGATCGCGCGCTTCGCGATTTCGATCAGGCGATCAAGCTCGATCCCAAGTTCGCCGTGGCGTTCGCCAGCCGCGGCCTCGCGCATCACAATAAGCGCGACTACGTCCGCGCCATCGGCGACCTCGACGCCGCCATCAAGCTCGATCCGAAGTTCGCTTCCGCGCTCAACGATCGCGGCACCGTCAACGCGGCCACCGGCAAGTCCGACCGCGCGATTGCCGACTTCACCGCTGCGATCCGGATCAACCCAAACTACGACTCCGCGTACAACAACCGTGGCATGGCCTACCGGGCCCGCAACGAGATCGACCGCGCCATCGAGGACTTCGACCAGGCGGTGAAGGTCAACCCGGAGTACGACGTCGCCTACAACAACCGCGGCATGGCCTATCGCACCAAAGGCGACATGGACCGTGCCATCAAGGACTTCGAACTCGCGATCAAGGCCAATCCGAACTACGCCGCCGCCTATACGAACCGCGGCCTCGCGTATCGCGGCAAGGGCGAGATCGATCTGGCGATTGCCGACTTCGACGCCGCCATCAAGGTCAATCCGGCCGACGGCCCGAGCTATCACCAGCGCGGCAGCGCGCTCGCTGAGAAACGCGAGTTCGGGCGCGCCGTTGCCGACTTCGATCAGGCGATCAAGCTGGTGCCGGGCAGCGCCGTAGCATTCAACGAGCGCGGCCAGGCGCTGGCGGCGCTCGGCAAGGTCGATCCGGCCATCGCCGACTTCGACCAGGCGATCAAGTTCAACGCCAGCTACGATGTCGCATTCAACAACCGCGGCGCGGCCTGGCGCATCAAGGGTGACGTCAATCGCGCCGTCGCGGACTTCGACGCGGCCGTGAGGATCAATCCGGCGTTCGCGCTGGCGTTCCACAACCGCGCCAACGCCTATTTCGACCGCAACGACTATGATCGCGCCATCGCCGACTTCAACCAGACGATCAAGCTCGACGCGCAGAACATGCAGGCGGTCAACGATCGCGGCATCGCCTATGGCGCCAAGGGCGACCACGATCGCGCGATCAAGGACTTCGACCAGGTGATCCGCGTTGGCGCCAACGCCATGGCGCTGAACAACCGTGGCATCGCTTATCGCAACAAGGGCAGCCACGACCGCGCCATCCAGGACTTCGAGGACGCGATCAAGGCCGACGCGAACTACGCCGTGGCCTACTACAACCGGGGCACCGCGTACTACGACAAGCAGGATCGCGACCGCGCCGTCCAGAGCTTCGACCAGGCGATCAAGCTGGATCCGGAGTACGCCCTGGCGCTGCACGACCGCGGCGTCGCCAGCTATGAGAAGCACGACTACGATCGCGCCATCGCCGACTTCGAGCAGCTCGTGGCCTCGAAGGTCACGCTGGTCGCCGCCGGCCCGAAGGAAAAGGCGCTGGACCGCCAGCGCGGCTACGACCGCACCGGCGAGACCAGGCAGGGTTCGCAGCCGATCAAGCTCGACCCGAGCTTTGCTCGCGCGTTCAACGACCGCGGCGTCTCGTTTGGCGCCAAGGGCGACCTCGACCGCGCCATCGCCGACTACGATCAGGCTCTGAAGATCAATTCGGCCTTCAGCGCGGCCTACTACAACCGCGGCAACGCCTACTACAACAAGCGCGACGTCGATCGCGCGCTGGCGGACTTCGACCTGGCGATCAAGATCGATCCCAAGGACAAGCTGGCGCATTTCGACCGCGGCTTGGCCTATTACGACAAGCGCGATTATGACCGCGCCGCATCTAACTTCGATCAGGCCGCTAAGCTCGATCCGAAGGATGCGCTCGCCCTCTACAACCGGGGCATGGCGCACTACGGCCGGCTCGATTTCGACCGCGCCATCGCCGACTTCGATCAGGCCATCAAGCTCGACGGTAAGATCGCGCTCGCCTACCACAACCGCGGCAATGCGCTGGCCCGCCGTCGCGACTATGACCGCGCGATTGCCGATCTCGATCAGGCGATCAAGCTGAACGGCAACTATGCCGTGGCCTACAACGATCGCGGTCTGGCGCATGGCGCCAAGGGCGACCTCGACCGCGCCATCAAGGACTTCGATCGCGCCGTCGCGATCGACGCCAGCTATGCGCCGGCCTTCACCAATCGTGGCGTGGCCTACGGCGTGAAGGGCGATGCCGACAAGGCGCTGGCCGACTTCGATCAGGCGATCAAGCTCAACCCGACCTATGCCTTCGCGTTCTACAACCGCGGCAACGCTCTGTACGACAAGCGGGACTACGATCGCGCCATCGAGAGCTACGATCAGGCAGCCAAGCTCAACCCGAGCGATCCGGTCGTCTATCACAACCGCGGCAGTGCCTACGCCAACAAGCGCGACTTCGACCGCGCCATTGCCGACCAGAACCAGGCGATCAAGCTCAACCCGTCCTATGCGCTGGCCTTCAACGACCGTGGCCTGGCCTACGGCGCCAAGGGCGAGATCGACCGCGCCATCGCCGACTTCGATCAGGCCGTCAAGCTCAGCCCGAAGAGCATGCTGGCCTACTACAATCGCGGCCTGACGCTGCGCAATCGCGGCGAACTGGTCCGCGCCATCGCCGACCTCGACGAGGCGATCAAGCTGGCTCCGAACCATGTTGCCGCGCTCTACGCACGCGGCAACGCCCACTTGACCCGGCGCGGCCATGACCGGGCCATTGCCGACCTCGACCAGGTGATCAAGCTCAGCCCGTCGCTCGCCACCGCCTATCACGACCGCGGCGTCGCCTACGGCGCCAAGGGCGATACCGATCGCGCCATTGCCGATTTCGACCAGGCCATCAAGCTCGACCAGAACGATCCGATGGCGTTCAACAACCGCGGCCACGCTTATCGCAACAAGGGCGATACCGTGCGCGCGCTCGCCGACTTCGATCAGGCGATCAAGCTTGAGCCGGGATACGCGCTCGCGCTCTACAACCGCGGCAGCGCGCACTACGAAAAGGGCGATTACGATCGCGCCATCGCCGACTTCGACCAGTCGATCCAGCTGCACCCGAACTACGACCTCGCCTACTACAGCCGCGGTCTGGCGTTCCGCAACAAGGGCGATCTCGACCGTTCCATTGCGGATTTCGGCCATGCGATCCGGCTCGATCCGAAGAATGCAGCGGCCTACAACAACCGCGGCCTGGCGTTCCGCAACAAGGGCGATCTCGACCGCTCCATCGCGGATTTCGACAACGCCATCAAGATCGAGGGCTCGTTCGCGGCGGCGTACCGCAACCGCGGCGTGATACTGGGCATCAAGGGCGAGACCGATCGCGCCATCGCCGACTTCGATCAGGCCGTGAAGTTCGATCCGAAGGATGCACGCGGGTTCAACAACCGCGGCTTCGCGTGGCGCAATCGGGGCGATCTCGACCGCGCCGTGGCCGACTTCGAGCAGGCCACCAAGCTCGATCCGGCCTACGCGCAGGCGTTCTACAATCGCGCCAACGCGCTTTACGATAAGAAGGACCACGATCGGGCGATCGCGGACTACGATCAGGCGATCAAGCTGGATGCCAGCTTCGCGGCCGCCTACAACAACCGTGGCCTGGTCTGGGACGACAAGCGCGATTACGACCGCGCCATCAAGGACTTCGACCAGTCGATCAAGCTCAACCCGGAAAACGCGCTGGCTTTCAACAACCGGGGCTTTTCGTATCGCAACAAGGGCGAGGGCGACCGCGCGCTGCAGGACTACATGCAGTCGATCAAGCTCAACCCGAACTATGCCCTGGCGTACTACAACCGCGGCATCGTCTATTACGACAAGCGTGAGTTCGACCGCGCCAGCCAGGACCTCAACCAGGCGATCAAGCTGAACCCGAACTACGCCGGTGCGTTCCACGACCGCGGCATTTCGAACTACGACAAGCGCGACTTCGACGCCACCATCCCGGGCACTGACATCGTGGTGGCCGTCGGTCCGAACTATGCCGTCACCAACAACAACCGGATCAGCGCCTACGAGAACAAGCGCGACGACGACCGCGTGATCCAGGAGGTCAACCAGACCATCAAGAGCAACAACGCGCCGGCGATGGCGAGCCTGAACCACGCCAACCTGCTGTACGGCACGAAGAAGTTCGATCGCGCCATCCCGTACTACGATCAGGCGCTGAAGCTGCAGCCGGGCAATCCCGACGCGCTGAACTATCGTTGCGGGGCGCTGGCGATGGTCGGCGAGCTGAAGGCCGCGCTGGAAGACTGCAACGAGGCGCTGCGCATCAAGCCCAACAACCCGAGCGCGCTCGATCACCGCGGTCTGGCCTACCTCAAGCTCGGCCAGCCCGACGAAGCCATGGTGGACTACGACGAGGCGCTCAAGCTCAATCCGGACTCGCCGCAGGCGCTGTTCGGCCGCGGCGTCGCCAAGCTGATGAAGGGCGACATCTTTGCCAGCACCGCCGACCTCACGGCGGCGCGGGAAAAGAAGCCGAGCATCGCGGAAGAGTTTGCCAAGGCCGGTGTGCGGGCGCAGCAGACCATCAAGGATTGACCGGCGCGGTCTCGGACCGCCCGATGGAACGATTGTGACGGCCGGCCCTTGCCGGCCGTCTTTTTGTGCGGTCAGCTTCTAGGCAACTGTGCCGGAGAGGACTGCCATGAACGACGTTGAACGCGCCATCCGGGATCTGGTGGTCGCCAACCGGATCCTCGCCCGCGAAGACGTGCTCGATGCCTACGGCCATGTCAGCGTCCGGCATCCAGCCAAGCCCGACCGTTACCTGCTGTCGCGTTCGCTCAGCCCGGAGCACGTCACCAAAGACGACATCATCGAGTTCATGCTCGACGGCACGCCGGTGGGCGACACTCGTCCGCCCTATCTGGAGCGCTACATCCACGGCGCGATCTATGAGACGCGCCCCGAGGTTCGCGCGGTGGTGCATTCGCATGCCGAGGACACGCTGCCGTTCAGCATCTCCAAGACGCCGCTGTGTTGCGTCGCCCATGTGGCGAGCGACATGGGCACGCAGGTGCCGGTCTGGGATATTGCCGATAAGTTTGGCGATGCGACCAACCTGCTGGTGGTGAACATGGCGCAGGGCCGTGACATGGCGCGCATCCTCGGCCGCAACACCGTCGTGTTGATGCGTGGGCACGGCTTCTCGGCGGCGGCGGACTCGCTGCTCAAGGTGGTTCGGCTGTGCGTGTACCTGCCGCGCAACGCGCGCATCCTGCTGCACGCCATGCGGCTCGGCGATTTCAAGCCGATGTCGGAGGGCGAGATCAACGCCCGGCACGGCTACAAATCCGAGGAACCGGCCATGCAGCGCGCCTGGGAATACTGGGCGAAGCGCGCCGGCTGCGAAGATATGCTCGGCCCGGAGCCGGGCGGCGTGTAGCAGCCCTTGGCCGGAGTAACGCCCTCGCGTCGGTCCCGCAATTCGCCTAGACCTTTCGCACGATGGAAATGACGTCACGGATACCGGGTCGGGGATTCGCGCTCGCGCTTGGCCTGACGGCCCTGATCACGCCGCTCGCGGTCCACCTGTTCTTCCCGGTGATCCCGGCGGTGAAGGTGGCGCTCGGTCTGTCCGACGCCTACGCCTACCTGACGTTCAGCATCGCGCTGTTCGGCATGGCGTTCGCCACATTATTCTACGGGTCGCTGTCGGACCGCTACGGCCGGCGGCCGGTGCTGCTCTCCGGGTTGGCGCTTTTCCTCGTTGGCAGCGCGGTGTCGGCCATGGCCGAGACGGCGATCACGCTGGTCATTGGCCGCCTGGTGCAGGCGATCGGCGCGGGATGCGCGCTGGCGCTGGTGCGCGCCATCGCGCGCGACGCCTACAGCGCCGAGAATCTGGTGAAGGCGATTGCCTATCTCACTATGTTCGGCACGCTTGGGCCGATGGTGTCGCCGTTCATCGGCGGCGTGCTCACCGACATGTTCGGCTGGCGCTCCGTCTTCAGCTTCGCGCTGCTGGCGGGCGGCGCCATCATGCTGACCGCCTACCTGGTGATCTACGAGACGCATCCGGCGGCGAGCCGCATCAAAAGCGATGTCAGCATCGCGCAGAGCTATGCCGCGCTGTTCCGCCGGCTGCGGTTCAACGCGTTCGTGCTGCAGAGCGGCTTCATGACGGCTGCGTTCATGGTCATGGCGAGCGCGTCGGCCTCGCTGATGACGGAGTTGCTACATCGGCCTGCCACCGAATTCGGCCTCTACTTCATGATGTTCCCAATAGGCTTCTTCACCGGCAACTTCATCGCAAGCCGCGTCGGCAACAGGGTCGCGGGCGAGACCATGATATTGATTGGATCGCTGCTGGGAATGGCAACCGTCACGGCGCAAGCCATCGTGCTGTCGCACGGCACGCTCACGCCGCTTGCGTTCTTCATTCCTGGTTTTTTCATCACCATGTCGCAGGGCATCGGGATGTCTTATTCCCAGGTTGGCGCCATGGCGGAGATTCCGCGCTTTGCCGGAACGGCGGCGGGTGTCGGCGTGTTCATGCAGAATTTCGGCGCTGCGGTGTTCTCCCAGCTCTACGGCCTGCTGGCGGACGGGACGCCCATGCCGATGAGCAGGATCGCACTCTTCTGCGCCGTGATGACCCTCATCACCGGAGCGATTCCGTTCCTGCTGAAGCGCCGCCGCGTCACGCCTTGATGACGGCCATCACCTCGACTTCGACCAGGAAATCCGGGTGGGAGAGGCGCCGCACCTCGACCGCGGTGCTGGTCGACAGATCGCCGCCGCAGAATTCCATCCGCGCGTCGATGTGCTCGAAATAGGCATCGATGTCGGTGGTGAAGGTCTGACGCTTCACCACGTCGGCCCAGCCTGCGCCCGCCGCCTTGAGTGCGGTGTCGATGTTCGAGAACACCTGACGAATTTGCGCGCGCATGTCGCCCTTGCCGACGATCTCGCCCTTGCCGTTGCGCGCGAGTATTCCAGACAGGAACACCAGCTTGCCGGGCACCACGGTGACAACCGGCGCGTACAGGACTTGGCCCTTCACCACCCGCTTCGACAGGCCCTCGGGAAATATGCGCTGCAGCTCGACCATGGTGCCTCCTCAATGTGCGCGGACCGATCGGGAAAATGAATTCATTTTCGGCTCCGCCGAACCTTGGAACGTCCGCCGGACGGTGTCTACACTGATGCGTTGCCGGCCCGATCCAAAGGAGCTCAGAATGTCTACGCGGATCAAAGCATCGCTCGCGATCGTGTGGCTGGCGCTGAGCGCCACCGCCGCACTGGCGCAGGGCTTCCCGAACAAGCCTGTTCGCCTGATCGTGCCGTACCCGGCCGGCGGATCGGTGGACAACATCTCGCGCGCGGTCGCGCCTCGGCTTGGCGCGCTGTGGGGGCAGCCGATCGTGATCGAGAACCGGGCCGGTGGCGCAACCCAGATCGCAGCCGAATCGGTCGCGAAGTCCGCAGCGGACGGCTACACGCTGTTCGCAACCGGAATGGAGACCTTCGCCATCAATCCATACATGCTGGCGAAGCTGTCCTACGACGTGAAGGATTTCACGCCGGTCAGCGGCTACGGATTGTCGAACCAGATACTCGTGGTGCCATCGTCATCGCCGTTCAAAACGCTGGCGGAGTTCATGGCGCACGCCAAGGCCAAGCCGGGTGAACTGGCATACGCGACGATCGGACTCGGCGGCTCCAGCCACATCAACATGGTGTTGTTCGAGAGCATGACCGGCGTGAAGCTGACGCCGGTGCACTACAAGGGTGGCGCGCCCGCGGTGACCGACCTGCTCGGCGGGCATGTGCCGTCGGCGTTCCTCAGTTCGCAACTTGTGGACCAGGGCATCAAATCGGGCCACATCCGCGCGCTCGCGGTCGGCAGCAAGTCGCGGCTGCGTCAGCACCCGGACGTGCCGACGGTGGCAGAGAACGGCATCGCGGGCTTCGAGGCGGTGAGCTGGTTTGGCGTCTGGGCGCCGGCGGGGACGCCGCGCGACGTGGTGCTCAAGATCAACGCCGACATTCAGAAGGTGTTTGCCGACACGGAGTTTCGAGAGAAGTTCCTGGATCGCGCCATGCTCGATCCGATCGCGGGCTCGCCCGAACAGTTTGCGGAGTTCATCAAGGCCGAAGCCGCGAAATGGAGCAAGGTCGTCAAGGACGCAAATCTGAAGATCGAATGATCCTCACTCCGCCTTGATGCCGGCGCGGCGGATCACCTCGCCGAACCGCGCGGTGTTGTCGGCGATGTGCCGCGCGAAATCCTCCGGCGTACCGAGCGGCATGGCGGCGCCCTGGGCCACGAATTGTTTGCGCGTGTCCGGCACCGTGAACACCCGGTTGGCCTCGCGGTTCAACCAGCCGATGATCGCTTGCGGCGTCCCCGCCGGCGCGAGAAGCCCGAACCAGGCGCCGATCTCACCCGCAAATCCCTGCTCGCCGAGCGTCGGCACCCCGGGCAGCACGCTGACGCGCTCCTTCGACGCCACGCCGATGGCGCGTATCGTCCCGGCCTGGATCGGGCCGAGCGCCAGCGACACCACGTCGAACATCATGTGGACGTGGCCCGCGGCGAGTGCCTGCGCCGCGGGAGCCGCGCCCCGGTACGGAACGTGGGTGATATCGACACCGGCTGCGAGCTTGAGCAGTTCGGCGGCGATATGGCCGGACGCGCCGATGCCTTGCGACGAGTAGGTCAGCTTGCCTGGATTGGCCTTCGCGTAGGCGATCAACTCCTGGAGCGTTTGCGCCGGTAGGGACGGATGCACCACCAGAATGTTCGGCACCGACACCATCAGGATGACCGGTGCGAGATCCCTCACCGGATCGTAGGACACCTTGCTGAGTTGCGGCCGTATCGACAGCAGGCCCTGGTTGCCGACCAGCAACGTGTAGCCGTCAGGTGCTGCCTTCGCGGTGTTCTCCGCCGCGACGACTCCCGCGCCCGCGGTGCGATTCTCGACGATGACGGTGTGGTTGCCGCTTTCGGCGAGCTTCTGGCCGAAGATGCGCGGCAGGATGTCGCCGATCCCGCCTGGCGCGGCAGGCACCAGCACGCGGATTGGCCGGCTGGGATAGTCCTGCCCGAGCGCAGGAGCCGTCCCCAGCATCATGGCCAGCATCAAACCGGCGGCAAGTCGCGTGGGTGCGGACAAGACGTGCTCCCGGCTATGCGCCGCAGGCGTCAGTTGATCTTGATGTTGGCTTTCTGAATGACTTCGCCGAACTTCTTGGTTTCCGAAGCGATGTGGGCGCCGAACGCCTCCGGCGTGCCGAGCAGCAGGACTGCACCTTGACCGGTGAAGCGGCCGCGCACCTCCGCGGTGCCCAGCACCCGGTTGGCTTCGCGGTTCAACCAAGCCACGACTTCTTTCGGCGTTCCGGCCGGCGCCATCAGGCCGAACCAGGCGGTGAGGTCGATCTGCAAGCCCTGTTCGATCATGGTGGGGACCTCCGGCAGAACATTGGCGCGCTCCTTGGCGGCGATGCCGAGAGCGCGCGTGCGGCCGTCCTTGATCCCCGCAATGGCGAGCGGCACCACGTCGAACATCATCATGACATGGCCGGCCACCAGATCCTGTTGCGCCGGTGCCGCGCCCTTGTAGGGGATGTGCGTGATATCGACTCCGGCCGCAAGCTTGAACAACTCGCCGCCGATGTGGCCGGTGGTGCCGACGCCTTGCGAGGCATAGGTCAGCTTCCCGGGATTGGCTTTCGCGTAGGCGATCAGTTCCTTCACGTCCTTCGCGGGCACCGAGGGATGCACGGTGAGGATGTTCGGCACCATGATCATGTTGATCACCGGCACCAGTTCCTTGGCCGGATCGTAGGGCACCTTCTGCAGGTGCGGCAGGATCGAAAGAACGCCGTGGTGCCCGGTCAGCAGCGTGTAGCCGTCGGCAGGCGATTTCGCGACAGCTTCCGTGGCGGGAACGCCGGCCGCACCACCGCGATTCTCGACCACCACGGTCGTCTTGCCGTCTTCGCCGATCTTGGCGGCAAACACGCGCGTGACGATGTCGGCGACGCCACCTGCGGCGATCGGAACGATGACCTTGATCGGCTTCGACGGGAAATCCTGCGCAATCGCTGAGGCGGTCGCGAGCGGAGCGGACAGCAGCAGGCATGTCAAAAGTCGCATCTTCATAGCGGTCGATTCCCTTGAGTCGGAGACTGGGTCACTCCAGCGTGATTCCGGCCTTGCGGATCACATCGCCGTAGCGGTCGGATTCAGCCTGGATGAATTTCCGGTACGCCTCCGTCTCCAGCAGGGGCATCGCTGCGCCCTGCTTGATGAAACGGTCCCGGCCTTCCGGCGCCGAGAACACCTTGTTGACCTCGCGCTTGAGCCAGGACGTGGCGGCGGGCGGCGTTCCGGCCGGAGCAAACAGGCCGAACCATGCGCCCACTTCCATCGGGGTGCCCTGTTCGGTCATGGTCGGAAGGTCCGGCAGGACAGTGACGCGCTTGTCCGTTGTCACCGCGAGCGGACGCACGCGTCCGGCGTTGATCGGTCCAAGGGCCAGCGACACCACGTCGAACATCATGTTGACGTGGCCGGCGGCGAGGTCCTGCGCTGCTGGCGCGGCACCCTTGTACGGCACATGCGTGATGTCGATGCCGGCGCGCAGCCTGAACAGCTCTCCGGCGATATGTCCCGACGTGCCGACGCCCTGCGATGCGTAGGTCAGCTTGCCGGGATTGGCCTTGGCGTAGGCGACCAGCTCTCTCACCGAATTCGCCGGCACCGACGGATGCACCACCAGGATGTTGGGCACCGTGACGAGAAGAGTGACAGGCTCGAAGCTCTTGAAGGGGTCGTATGGAATTTTCTGCATGTGCGGCAGCATCGCCAGCACCGCGTGATTGCCGACCAGGAACGTGTAGCCGTCAGGCGCGGCCTTGGCGACTTCGTTGGTTCCGATCACGCCCGCGGCCCCGGCGCGGTTCTCCACCACCACGGTAACGCCGGCCTCGCCGGCCTTCTGCTGGAACAGCCGCGCCACGATGTCGCCGATGCCGGCGGGTGCGGTCGGTACGATAAATTTGATCGGCTTGGATGGATAATTCTGGGCCGATGCCGGCGCGCCCGAAATAGCGAGGGCTGCGGCAACAGCGAAAAGGGCGGCGCGGCCTGCCGTCATGTCGATTCCTCCCGTCCCACTCTTATTGGGCACGATCTCCATTTTTCCGGGATCGAGCTTTTAGGTGGGCAAGCCTATCGCGTGCCCACCCGGCGCAACAGCCTGAAAGCGCGGCGCTTGTGCCGTTTCAGCGGTGCTGGGTGATGGTGTCCACCAGCGCGACGCGGCCCTTTTTGACCTCGGCGATCGCTCGAAGCAGGGCCGGCTTGATGTCCGCCGGTTTGTCGATCGGCCCCTCGCCGTAGCAGCCCATCGAACGCGCCAGCGCGCCGAAATCCGGCTCCGGTCCGAAAAGATCCATGCCGATGTGCGCCCTGGCTTCGTCGGTGCCGCGGATCTGCGCCATGCGGAGCTGGTGCGCCCAGTCGTTGTAGTAGGCGCGGTTGTTATGCATCACGATCAGCATCGGGATCTGGTATTTCGCCGCCACCCACAACGCTCCGGCATCGAACATCAGGTCGCCGTCGGGCTGGATATCGACCACCAGCCGGCCGGTGCCCTTGTGCGCGAGTGCCACGCCGATCGAGATTCCGATCTGGGTCGCGGTGCCGAGTTCGACGCCCGGATGGCGATACGGCTTGTCGAAGTCCCACAGCTTGCGGACCTGATGTTTCAACTCGTTGGCGGTGAGAACCCAGTCCTCGTCCTTGATCACGTCCCAGACTTCGAGCGCGAGCCGCGAGAACGTGATCGGGGAGGCGTCCCAGTCCTTCTTCGCCTCGTCTTGCCACTTCGACCACACCTGATCGTGGCGCTTGCCGATCGCGATCTTGCGCGCCGCGATCCTGTTTTGGAGCGCTGCGTCGCCCGCAATGCGCTCTTTGCAGAGCCGCGTCAGTTCCGGGATGCCGAGCGCGGTGTCACCCAGCGCGCGGATCGAGCACGGTTGCATCCGGCAATAGTCCATCGACCACTTGCTGATGCCGATCTCACCAAAGCCGATTTCCACAGTGTCGCAGTGCCCGGGGAGCAAGGTCTCCATGGTGCGTTTGGCGTTGTTGAGTTCGACGAGCTGCTTCTCCCAGTCCTTGACGTCGAGTCCGACCACGAGGTCGGTGTGCTTGAGCGACTCCTTGTCCATCGACAGGCACAACGGGTGCTTGTTGGGAAAGTTGAGCGCATTGTTGACGTCCCAAACAGCTGAGCCGGTGGCCTCGGCCAGTTCCACGATGTTCTCGAAGCCGCGCGGCCGCCGGCCGGCGTATTCCGCCAGCAGCATCGGGTGCTCGGCCTTGAGCAACCTGTCCGCAATGGCCGCGATCGCGCTTGGGTCCGGCATCATCTGCGCCGGTGTCGCCACCGCATTCGCGGGAGGCAGTTCGACCGCGCTGGTGAGCGGGGTCTCCTGCAGGGCCGCGTCGTAGCACATGTAGATCGGGCCCTGCGGCTCCGTGGTCATGATCGAATACGCGCGGGCGAAGGATTCCGGCACGCCTTCAATCGCGGTGGGTTGGTAGTCCCACTTCACGTAGTCGCGCACTGCGTTGCCCTGGACCAGCGCGGTGTGGGTCCAGTCGATGTGCGGCCGGCGCTTGCCTTCATCCATCGGGCCGGTCGCGCCCATGATGAAGATCGGCACGCGATCGATGTAGGCGTAGTAGATCGCCATGGTGGCGTGCAGCAGTCCGACCAGGTTGTGCAGGATCACCGCCATCGGCTTGCCGCTCGCCTTGGCGTAGCCGTGCGCGATCTGCACCGCGATCTCTTCGTGCTGGCACAGCAGCATCGGCGGATCGTTGTTGCCGTAGTTCACCAGCGAGTCGTGCAGGCCGCGGAAGCTCGCGCCCGGGTTCATCGCGATATAGGGAAACTTGTAGCGCTTGATCAGATCGACGATGACGTCGGACTGCCACTTCGTGTAGTTGCTGGTCTTGGCGTCCATGCTCGGTCCCAATGTCATGTCATGGATTTGCGGTCGCGTCGTTTCATTCGATCACCTCATCGGCGCGGGCCAGCAGAGTACCTGGAACCTCCAAGCCAAGCGCCTTGGCGGTCTTCAGATTGATGACCAGCTCAAACTTGACCGACTGCATCACGGGAAGTTCGCCAGCTTTCGTTCCTTTCAAGATGCGTCCGCAATATATACCAGCCTGACGATAGCCGTCCGTGGTGCTCGGGCCGTAGCTCATCAGACCTCCGGTCACAGCGGATTCCCGCAACGGATAGGATGCCGGGATTGCGTGCCGCGCGGCCAGCGCGATCAACTGGCTTCGCCGGTTGTTAAAGAATGTTCCCGCTCCGACCAGCAGCGCGGCGGCCTTGTGCTTGGCGAAGTCCTCGAACGCCGGTGCAAGCTCATCGTCGCGGGTCGCTGTCACGACATGGATCGGTTGCTGGAGCGTCTTTGCGGCCTTCTGCAATTCTTCCAGTTGTCGCGCCGACTCCGGCGCATCGGGGTTCACCAGGACGCCAATCAGTGACGCGTTGCTGGTCAACTGACGGACCAGTTCCAGCCGTTTGGCATCGAGGTCATAGGTCAAAAGGTTGATGCCCGTGACGTTGCCGCCCGGCCGATTGATGCTGGCGACGAGCCCGATCAAGACGGGATCAGAGCCGTGCACGAAAACGATTGGAATTGTGGTGGTCGCCGCCTTGGCCGCGAGGGAGGGATTTGCTCCGCCAGCCGCCATGATCACGTCGACCGGACGGGAGACTAATTCGCCCGCAAGCCCGGCCAGCCGGTCGAAATGCCCTTGGGCCCAGCGATACTCGATCGTGACCTGCTGCGGCTCGGCATAACCCGCCTCGCTCAGGCCCTGCCGGAACGCCTGCACCTGGCCAGTGAACCGCTCGGCGCCGCCGCTGTGAAGAAAGCCGATCTGCGGCGTCTTGACCTGGGCGCGCGCTGCGAGCGGCCATGCAACGGTGCCGCCGACAAGACCGAGAAACCTTCGCCGCCTCATGCGTTCCACCAGTCCTACCGCAGCATCGCCGATGCCTTCTTGGCGATTTCCGGCGAGGCGCCAAAAATATCCGTCACAAGCTTTTGAACCTCGTCGCCCGGCACCGGCGTGATCTCAAGCTGCGCCTTCTCGGCATCGGCGAGGAACTCCGCGTCGCTCATCGTGTCCATGAACGCCTTGCGCAACGCCTCGGTGCGGTCGCGCGGCACGTTCGGCGGCGCGACGAATGGGCGGCCCATCACCTGGCGCGCGAAAATCAGTTCCAAAATCTTGCGCTGCTCGTCGGTCTTGGCGAGATCGACGATCAGTGGGATGTCCGGCAAGTCCGGGTGCTTTTTCAATGCAAGCTGGACCAGGATGGCGAACCGCTTCTCGTCCAGCCATTTCTGGTGCGTGGACTTCACGCTCGACCATGACCAGCCGCAGCGGCCCTGCACCTCGCCGCGCTCCATCGCGAGCCCGACCTCGTTGCCGCCCGGATAGCCGGTGATGACGCGCATCTTGGTGCCGAGCACGCCGTTGGTGATCTTGGGGAACTGATCGGTGTCCGCGGAGGTCGATGTGCCGCCGACGATCAGCGGCTTGACCAGCATGTCGTCGAACGTGGTGATGCCGCTGGTGTGCCAGGCGACGCAGACGCTGACCTCGTTGTTGGCGCTGCCGATCCAGGTGAATTTGGCGGCGTCGAACTGTGCCGCCTTGTTGCCGAGCAGCACGTCGAAGCCGGTGCCGCGTCCGATGATGCCGAACACAGTGCCGTCCTTCGGGCCGACGTTGTACAGCCAGTTGGCGAGCCGCAGCGAGCCCGCACCCTCCATGTTTTTCGGCACCACGGTCGGGTTGCCGGGAATGTGCTTGCCCATGTGCCGGGCCAGGTAGCGCGCATAGAGATCGTAGGCGCCGCCGACGCTGTAGCCGATGTAGAGATCGACGGTCTTGCCCTTGTAGAAGTCGGCGACGCTTTGCGCCGGCGCGGCCGGGGCAAATGCCAGCAGCAACGTGGCCGCCGCCGCGATCCGTGCGCAGGCTCGAAACGCCATGGTTCCTCCCGGGACCGCATTATCCGCACTGGCGGATTGATTTGACAAGGACGCGCGATAAGGTGGCGCCAACATTGTCTCCTTCACGGAGAATAAGAATGACGGGCCTGATCGAAGGAATTCCCGGGCAGGGGCATAACAACCCGCCGGAAGACGGCGCCGAGAAGGACAATCAGCACTGGGACCGCTGGGCCAAGAAGCGCACCTTCGTGCGCGCGCTCGAGGGCACCTACAGCCATCTTTACAAGTCGCTGGTCGATCAGCCCCGGGTGTTTTCGTCGAAGGACGTGCCCTGGAAGGGCGGGCCTGGACACTACGGCAAGAGCGTGATCTCGCCCCAGGCCGTCAATGTCACGCAGTCGATCGAGAGCCACATCGAGGCGTATGCGCCCGGCGCGTCGGGCCAGAAGCACGGCCATCTCAACAGCGCGGTGTTCTACGTGCTGAAGGGCCGCGGCCACGACGTTCATGACGGAAGGACAATTCCCTGGAAGGCCGGCGACGTGATGATCGTCGAAAACGGCTGCGTGCATCAGCACTTCAACGACGACCCGAAAGAAGAGGCGGTGCTGTTGGTGTTCAAGGCCAAGCCGCTGTTTCTGTTCATGCACCTGCTGTTTCAGAAGATCGTGGAATGGCCTTCGAAGGTGCCGCCCAAGGGCGCCGAGGGCTACAAGCCTCCAACCGACATCTGAACGGACCAGCCATGGCCTCGATCGAAGACCGCATCCCCTCGCTCTCCGGCAACAAGACCGCGACCTTCCGCGCCGACGACGTGAAGGCGTCGCAGGACTTCCGCACGGCCTACGAGTCAAAGCTCAACGTGGTGCACGCCGAGGACATGCCGTGGGAGAATTGTCCAGACGGACTGATCAAGCATCTGGTCCATCACAAGATGGACACGCGGGAAATGTGCGTCGAAGCCTACATGCAGTTTTTGAAGGCCGGCGAAAAGTCCGGCATTCACCGCCACATGTGGGAGGAGTTGGTCTTTGTCGCGGAAGGTTCGGGCTACGATCTGCACTGGGATTTGAAGTGGGATTGCCTCGATGCGTTTGAGTGGGAATGGGCGCCCGAGCCCAAGGCTTATAGCTGGAAGCGCGGCGACTACATTTACATCCCGCCGTTCACCAATCATCAGCATGTCGCGAGCGACCACGAGGAATGCCGTCTGATCTTGATGACGAATCGGATGACGAAGGAGATGGGTTTCGACTGGTTCGATCAGGTGGCGAACGCGCCGGGCTTCGAGGCGCTGAAGGACGGCGAAAAGTAAGGCTAGATCGCAGCCCTTTTCGACCCCGCCAGATGCAGCACCGCTTCTATCATTGCATTCGCGCTGGCGATGCCTTTGCCCGCGATGTCATGGGCGCTGCCATGCGCCACCGATGAAAACAGGATGGGCGTGCCAATGGTCAGCGCGATGGTGGCGTTCGGCGCCATCAGCTTTGCCGGGACGTGACCCTGATCGTGCAGCATGACGATGAAGGCGTCGATTCCCTTCATGTGAAGCATGGTGTCGGCGCCGAACGGTCCCAACGCCGCGATGCCCTGCGCCGCCGCCGCTTCGATCGCCGGTCTGATGATCTCGATTTCCTCCGAGCCGAACAGGCCGCCTTCACCGGCGTGCGGATTGAGCCCACTCACCGCAATTTTCGGCGCGGCAACGCCCATCAGCTTCATCGCGCGGTCGGTGGCCGCGATGACGCGCATGACGCGCTCCCGCGTGATCGAAGCGATGGCCTGCCGCACGCTCTGATGCAGCGTCGCATGCGCGACCTTCATGCCGCCGAAGCACAGCATCATGAACACGTCGTTCTCGTCGGTGCCGGTTTGCCGCGCCACAAACGACGGATGGCCGTCGAAGGTGATGCCGGCCTGTGCGATCGAGGTTTCGTTCTGCGGCGCAGCGACCACGGCATCCACCTCGCCGGCAAGCGCCGCCTTCACCGCCGTGCCGGCGAACGCGATCGAGGCGCGGCCACTGACCGGATGGGTGGCGCCGAAATCGAGATTCGCCGCGTCCGGTTGATTGCAGTCGAGGAGGTTGAGCCTGCCGGACGAAAAATCCGTGTCGGCGATGCGGGAAATGACGTGCAGATCCAAGGTGACGCCGCACGCCCTGGCGTGGCGTTCGATCACGCCGGGGTCGCTGATGAGGATCGGATCGCAGACGGCCCGGACGGGGGGGTGGAGGGCGGCCTTGAGGCTGATCTCCGGCCCGATGCCGGCGGGATCGCCGGTGGCGATGGCGATCCTGACCTTGCGTTGAACCATCGCGTGCTCGCTCGACATGCCGTCACGATTTAACACGAATCCGGACGCGGGGCGTAACTTGGGGCCGGGCTGAGACATGCGCTAAGCTGCGGCCCTGCAGGTCGAGGCGTCGCCATGTCGTGGAGGCTCTATCCGCGTTTGCTCGGGGCGTTCGCCGCCGTTGTGCTGTCGGCGACGCTGGGGAGCGCCACGCTCAATCGGGATGCGCCGCAGGCGTTCCGTTCGCTCGCCGGGCAACTCCTGATCGCATCGCCCGAGATCGGCGATCCGCGCTTTTCCCGCACCGTGATTTTTATGGTCACCCACGATCGGAACGGCGCGTTCGGTATCGTGATCAACCGGCCGCTGGGCGAGCGGCCGCTCGCGCAGATTTTCGAGGCGCTTGGAGAAGACGCCTCGGGAATCGAAGGAGGCGTGCGCGTCTTCGCTGGCGGGCCGGTGGAAACCACCCGGGGCTTCGTGCTTCACAGCGGCGAGTATCGCCGCGCCGAAACCTATGCCGTCAACGAACGCTTGGGCATGACCACCAGCATCGACGCCTTGCGCGACATCGCGGCCAAGAAAGGCCCGAACAAGACGATCGTCGCGTTCGGCTACTCCGGCTGGTCGCCGGGCCAGCTCGAAAACGAACTCAAGCTGAACGGCTGGTTCGTGGCGCCGGCCGACGAGCGGCTGGTGTTCGACGACGACCGCGAGCAGGTCTGGGACAAGGCGATGGCGCGCCGCCCCCGCGACATCTGAACTTATCGTCTTTTGTTGGCGCATGCCCTTTTCGGCGAACCGGTAACCACTTCGCCGGGACACGCGCTATTCCCACGGCATCAGCGAGGCGTGGATCACGTCCGGCACGCCGCCGGGCTTGTTGCCGACCGAGCGGATCGCGAGATCGACGTCCTTCAATCCGAACCGGTGCGTGGTGATCTTCTCCAGCGGAAACCGCTTCGATGCGATCTGCTGAAGCGCCAGTTCGCACGCCCGGTAGCTGTGGCCGCGTGCGCTTTTCATGGTGATGAACTTCACCGTGAACTTCTCCAGCGGGAAGTTCGGGAACGCCGCCAGCTCGCCCTGCGCTACGATGATGCCGCCCTTGCGCTTCAGCGCCTCGATGCCGAGCAGGATCGGGATGGTGCCGGCGCCGGCGGTGCAGTCGAGCGAGACATCGACGCCCTTGCCGCCGGTGATTTCCATGATCCGCGCGAGCGGGTCCTCCTTGTTCACGTCGATGACGTAATCGGCGCCGAGCGTCTTGGCCACCTGGAGCCGAGCGCCGTCTTTTGACGTGCCGGTGACGATGATCAACGAAGCTCCGGCCTGCTTGCAGATCACGATCTGCGACAGGCCCTGCTGGCCGGGTCCCTGGATCAGCACCGTCGAGTTGTAGCCGACGCAGCCGTCGAACAGCGACCACTCGACGCCGTTCGCCATCGGGGTGACCAGGCCGGCAAGCTCCGGTGTGACGCCCTTGGGCACATGATGCACGACGGCGTTCCACGGCAGGTAGACGTACTGCGCGAACCCGCCCCACAGGTGCGGCGGCTTCTCGTCGGAGGTGTAGCCGTAGCGGATCGCGTCGGGATTGGTTCGCCAGTTGGTGTTCTCGCAGTGGCGGTACTGTCCGGCGTGGCACCATTCGCACTTGCCGCAGCTCACGTAGTGCTCGACGAAGACGAGATCGCCTTCCTTGAAGCCCTTGCGGTTGGTGAACTCGCGGCCGGCCTTGGCGATGTAGCCGATGTTTTCGTGGCCCATGATGGTGGGCTTGTCGTTGGGCGGGTGCGCGTACAGCTTGACGTCGGTGCCGCAGATGCCGGCCACCTCCATCTTCAGCAGCGCCGCGTCCGTGGGAACGTCCGGCATCGCGTATTCGCGAATCTCGGTCTTGCTCGGCCCGGTTCGCACGGCC
This sequence comes from Hyphomicrobiales bacterium, assembly GCA_021730985.1. GTDB lineage: Bacteria > Pseudomonadota > Alphaproteobacteria > Rhizobiales > Xanthobacteraceae > Z2-YC6860. The sequence goes on from JAKFYI010000015.1 coordinate 80,026, forward strand.
GCCAGCACTTTTTCAGCCACGTTACTGTCCTTCGTTGTCTGCGCTTGTCATGGCCGGGCTTGTCCCGGCCATCCACGCCTTTGATGCAATAGAGCAGGCCTTAAAGTAGTAAGGCGTGGATGCCCGGCACAACGCCGGGCATGACGGTGCTAAACAATGCCCGGCTTCATCAACAGAAGCGCCGAACACAGCGCGGCGATCGGCCGCGTTCGCGAATGGACCCGCGAGCGGTTCGCGCTGGGCGAGGACGTAGCGATCGTGGTCGCGGAGGTCGCGTGCGCGGTGCCCGGCTGTCCGCCGCTCGAAACCGTGATCGCGTTCTGGAGCGAGGAGCGCAGGCATCACACCAAGGTCTTCAAGCCGGTGGCGGAAGTGGCCGAGGACGACCTGCCGCCGCGCTGGATGAAAGGAGCGCTCGCCGTGCCCGACGGCTTCGAGTGCGATTGCTGCTGACTCACTCCGGCTTCATCCCGGCGGCCTTCACCACCTTGCCCCACTTGACGAACTCGTCGTCGTAGAACTTGGCAAACTCCGGCACGCTCATCGGCACCGCCACCGCGCCCTGCTCGTCGAAAATCTTCTTCACCTCATCCGATACAAGCAGCGCGTTGATTTCCTTGTTGAGCCGCTCGACGATCGGCTGCGGGGTGCCGGCCGGCACTGCGATGCCCCACCAGTTGGCGGCCTGATAGCCTGGCACGCCGGCCTCGTCGATCGTCGGCACGCCGGGCAGCAGGTTCGAGCGCCGGATGTCGCTGACGCCGAGCGCGCGCAGCTTGCCGGAACGGACGTGCGGCAGCGACGCGAGATACGAATTCATCAGCAACTGGCTGTGGCCGCCGAGCACGTCGATCATCGCCGGTCCGCCGCCCTTGAACGGCACCATGACGGTGTCGATCCCGGCCGTCATGGCGAACAGCACCGACGCGGTGTGGGTGAAACTGCCGACGCCGGCGTGCGCGAAATGCAGCGTGCCCGGCTTGCTCTTGGCGAGCGCGATCAGCTCTTTCACCGAATTGGCCGGCACCGAAGGATGCACGGTGAACACGCTCGGCCCGTTGCCCAGGGAAGCGACCATCGTGAGCTGTTTCTTGGTGTCGTAGTTGAGCTTGTAGATGTGCGGATTGACCGCGTGCGCGAGCGACAGCAGCAGCAGCGTGTAACCGTCGGCGGGCGCGCCGATGACCATCTCGGTTCCGACCACAGCGCCGGCGCCTGAGCGATTTTCGGGAATGACCTGCTTGCCGAGCCGGTCGCCGAGCTTCTGGGCTGCGAGCCGCGCGACGATGTCCACGCTGCCGCCCGGCGCAAACGGAATGATCAGCCGCAACGGCTTGGCCGGATAATCCTGCGCGGAAGCAGGGGCGGCGAACGCGAGCAGCACGGCTAAAGATGCGAGAAGGGTCCGGCGCATGAATATTTCCTCCGCACTTTCAATTGTCGTCCCCGCGAAGGCGGGGACTCATTTCACACCGCACTCGCCGCCAGATGAATCCCCGCTTTCGCGGGGACGACAGCCGGAGGGTGTGTTGTCGCCGGCGAACTGTACGAAGCATTCGCGGGCCTTGCCATCCAATCACGCTATCCATCCTTTCAGCCATGCGGGATCGCACCCGGGTTGTTTTGAGGCGCCGGGCGCGCCTTCCGTTCCTCGTCCCCCGGAAAGTCCGAGGGGATGGAGCGCCAAGCGGCGCCTCATCTTGGTTCCCGCCTCCACGTTTCCGCGTTGGCGGGGCGCTCCTTGGCGGAGCGCGCGCCTCTCGGCGCTCCATCGCGGCGATTTTTGGCGCTCGGGGCCGTAACTTTCAGGACCGTCTGGGTGGGCCTTCCACCTCTGGATCGGTGCGGCTTTCGCCGCTCCTTCCTCCGGTCCCCACCAGCCCATTGAAGGGCAGCCCCGCGTAGTCGGGACGGACGGTGACCCGGGCCTCCCGGGGCCGATCTTGCGAGGACCAACCGCAGGCGCCGCATCCAGCCCGCTGTCACAACGCCTCATGAAAGCGCCCTCGGCTGGATGAATGGTGTGAATATAGTCCTAGATGTGCTGGCTGTCAAGCGCCGGCTGATTGCCCGGGGAGCTGGCCGACACTAAGTTCGGCCCATGAGCACTTCCGTGGTCTCCTGCGATTCTGCCGTAATGGGTGGAGCGCCTGTCTTCGTTGGCACGCGCGTGCCGATCCAGACGCTGCTCGACCATCTGGAAGCCGGAGATTCGATCAACGATTTCCTCGAAGGGTATCCGACGGTGACGCGCCAACAGGTCATCGCATTCCTCGAGGAAGCAAAGGACCGGCTGGTTGAGTCGGTTTCGTGAGAGTGCTGCTCGACGAGTGTGTCGATTGGCGCCTTGCGCGCGATATCACCGGACACGACGTGAGAACAACTCACCAGATGGGTTGGGCTGCCAAGAAAAATGGCGAACTCCTCGCGCTGGCGTCGAAGGAGTTTGACGCGTTCGTTACGGTGGACCGCAATCTCTCGATGCAGCAGAACCTAAGTCAGGTGACAATCGCGATTGTTGTTCTGCAGGCGAAAACCAATCGCCTACCGGATATTCGGCGATTAATTCCAGGTTTGCTGGCCGCTCTTGAAAAGGCCAAACCGGGTGCCGTCGAAGTCGTCGCGGACTAATCGCGCTATCGCGGCTGACGCCAATTGATCGACGATTTCCGAAACCGCACGCGGTTTCCCTCCGGCAGCCGCAGCGCGTCGTAGCCGGCATCGCGCACCGCCTGGCGCTGCAGCTTGGGGTGCTGCGGCAGATCGTCGAACCACCACTCGGCGCGGTGAGCCGCGCGCGGCAGCGCAAAGCCGAGAATGTCCTCGATCTGCTCGAACGACAGCACCAGCTCGCGCTCGTCCTGCTGCTTCAGGTAATCGCGGAGCGGATGGAATTTATTGTCGCTCATCGTTATTGCGCCGCCTTGGTCACGAAAAATCTTAGTTCCATTCTCGTGTCCCGGCCAAGCGAGCCATCAGCGCGTTGACGCGCGTCTTCGACGCGCTATGGCGAGCGCGAGCCGGGACCCAGCTTTCTACCCTAACCGGGGTCCCGGATCATCACTCGCGCGATAGTGAAGACGCGTGTTACCGCGAACATGGCGCTCGCTCGTCCGGGACAAGAGACCGGACTACCCCTTGATCTGCCGGCCTGCGCGGGCATCCGCGACCAGCGCGCCGAACGCGTCGAGCGCGGCCTTCGCGGTGTTGGCGTAGGTGTCCACCTTCAAGTCGAGCCACTTCTCGCCATACCCGATCGCGGTGATGGCGAGCCGCACGCGGCCGTCGAGCCACGGCCCGCCGCCGAAGCCGCCGATCACCGGGATTGAAACAGCGCTCACAACGGCCGCGCCCACCACCGGGCCGGAGTTGGTGAAGTCGAGCGCGCAGGCCCCGCAGGCCTCCAGCAGCTTCGCCTCCTCGACCAGCCTGGCTGTCATCTCCGGCGTCGCTTGCGCGCCTGCTGCGTTTTGCGCGCTGTAGGGAATGCCGTGCTTCGCCGCGGTCTGGGGCGTCAGCCCGAACTGCGCGAACACCGGAATGCCGGCGGCCACCACGGCGCGCACCGCTTCGGGATGGTCGGCGGCCGCGTCGAGCTTCACCATGTCGGCGCCGCCTTCGCTGACGAGGCGCTTCGCCGCGCGCACCGCAGCTTCCGGTGATTCCTGCACCGGGCCGTAGGGCACATCGCAGCTCAACAGCACGCGCGCGGCGCCGCGGCGCACCGCTTTGCAGCAGATCAGCATCTCATCCAGCGTTACCTGCAACGGATCGTCATGGCCCCACAGGTTGACGCCAACCGAGTCGCCGACCGAAATAAAATCCACGCCGGCGCGGTCGGCGAGGCGGGCGATCGGCGTATCCCAGGCGACCACGCCGATGCTTTTCTGGCCGTCGCGCTTCATCTGCTGAAGGGCGGCGATGGTGATTTTGGTTGTCATGCGCTCATAAGAGAGGAGGGCAGCATTGGATTCAAGCCGTCGCCCCGCCGCCCCCATCCTTCGAGACGCGCCCTGCGGGCGCTCCTCAGGATGAGGCGCAACTAGGGAAGCGCGTGCCAGCATTCACTTCTGCTGGGCCCCATACACCGCCTTGACCTTCTCCAGCAGCGCGGGCGTCAGGTTGCTGACCTCGCCCACCAGCTTCTGCAATTCCTCGCCGGTCATCGGCCCGAGCGTCAGCTTCAGCTTCTTCGCGTCCTCGAGATACTCGGGATCCTTGGTCATGGCGTCGAAGGCGCGGCGCAGCGCGGCCAGGCGGTCGGCCGGAACGCCGGGCGTGGTCATGAACGCGGTGCCGACCTCGGTTGCATTCATCACCGCGCTGAGAATGGCGCGCTCCTCGTCGTTGCGGGCCAGCTCGACGGCGGTCGGCACCTTCGGCAACTCGGGATGCCGCTTCAGCGCATATTGCACGACGATCGAGATTTTTTCCGGGTACCAATCCGGGTGCGCGACCTTCACCGCGGTCCATGAGGTCGAGTGTCCCTCGACCTCGCCTCGCTCGACCGCGAGCTGCGCCTCGTTCGAGCCCTTGTAGCCCATGATGAGCTTGAACTTGGTGCCGAGCACGTTGTTGGTGACCAGCGGATAGACCGAGACGGTCGAGCCGACGCCGGTGCCGGACAGCGTCGACTCAAACTTCTGTGCGTCGGCAAAGGTCTTCACCTTCGACGTGTGCCAGAGGAACACCATGTTCACGAGCGAGTCGACGCGGCCGATCCAGTTCAGCTCGGCGGTCTTGAAGCGCACCCCTTGCGTGCCGAGCTTTTCGTCGAGCGCGGCGGTCGGCGCGGCGATGCCGATCGACAGGCCGTCCTTCGCCGCGATGTTGTACATGTGCGCCAGCGCGAGGAAGCTGCCGGCGCCCGGCATGTTCTTCGGCACGATGGTGGGATTGCCGGGGATGTGCTTGCCGATGTGGCGCGCAACCAGCCGCGCATAGACATCGTTCGACCCGGCCGGCGGGTAGCCGATGATCATGTCGATCGACTTGCCCTTGTAGAACTGCTCGGGCGTTTGCGCGGATGCGGATGTGGTGAGCAATGCGAGGGCAATGGCGAAACAGGCGCGGGCGAATGACATAAGTATGTTCCTTCGAGCTTCTCACGGCAGATTACGAATGGGGCCGCTTGTTACGCAACATTCTTGCAAGCATGCGATGTGCGGCTGGTCGTCGCCGCGCCCACCACTTGTCATCCCCGCGAAAGCGGGGAACCAGTAAACACCGTTCTATCGTGAGACCTCGGGTACTGGGTCCCCGCTTTCGCGGGGATGACAGCGGAATGTGCGGCGAACGGCTGGAATAGCTCCCTACGCCCTTAACGCCCGCAGCATGTCCTCGACGTATTCCTCGGCGCTCGCCACCACCAGCATCAGCGCCCAGGGGCGCAGGTGGGACAGCGTCTTCGACAGCGCCTCGTCGGACTTGTCGGCGCCGCCCAGGATCAGGCCAGTGGTCATCACGCGCTTGAGGCTGCACGCCTCGCCGATGATCGAGGCGGCCTGCGCGCTTTCGCCGGCCGCGGCCACCATCACCACCAGGTCGGCGGCGTCGACTTCTTCCACCAGGTTCTTGGTCCGCCCCGCGAGGTCGGAAAGCCAGCCGGCGAAGCTCTCGCCGGCCTTCGGCGCATCGCCGAACGCGGAGGCGGTGAAGAACGTGGCGCGCGACCATTTGCGCTCGGCCAGCATCTTCACCACGCGCTCGCTCGGCGCATCGAGTGCGATCACCTTCACCGCGCGCGGCTGCGAATTCGGCGCGTCGATCCGGTACCGCGCTTCGGCGGCGCTCGACATGCGTGCGGATTCGGATTGCATGACGATCAGACCGTCGCGTGCTCTTTGCCGGCCTGCACCACCAGCGCCTCTTTCGCGGCTTCCTTGAACGGCTGGTCCGGCGGCAGCACGACGGCGGCGGAGCGGCACTGCTGGTGTTCGCGCGCGATGCCCGGCGGAATCTCGCCCTTTTCCATCGCCTTCAGCGCGCGCAGCAGGCGATGCCGCGCCATGATGATGCCGTTGTCGGTGGAGACCAGGTTCTCCTTGGTACGGTCGACGACCGGACCCATGCTCTCCTGCAGCGAGGCGTCCTGCATCGCGATGCCGTAGACGCCGCTGAAGGTGTCGCCGCGCTTCTGCGCGGCGCGGTCGATCAGGTAGTCGTTGTCCTTGTTCTGCCTCGGACGGAACGTGCCGGGCACATACTCGTTGTGAATGCCCTTGCCCTCGTGCATCGCCGTCAGCTCGTGCTCGGAGAGCGGACGCGTCACCTTGTAGTCGAAGCTCCAGGCCCAGCAGTTCTCGTCGTCGATCGGAACCCAGAAATGGCCGTGCACCGGATGGTCGGCGCGGGGCGGAATCATCGTAAAGGCCGGAAGCACGTACTGCGTGACGCGCCAGTAGTAGTGGCCATGTTCGGCGTTGCGGCGGGCGCCGATGTAGAGGCCGCCCGGGCTCTCGACCACCTCGAACACCGGCTTCATGTCGCCCATGTTGTACTGGTTGCCCTTCGATCCCTTGAACAACGGATCCTTGTTGAGCTCGCCGGAATGCAGAAACGAGACGTGGCTGGAATCGATGCCGCCTTCCATCGCCTGCAGCCAGTTCGATTCCTGCAGCCGCTTCGACGTGAAGCTGCGGTCGGCCGGCACCACGGCGAATTCCCACTCCGGCAGCGGCGGCTGCATCTCGGGCGGGCCCATGTAGGTCCACAGCACGCCGCCGCGCTCGACCAGCGGGTAGGACTTCAGCTTGATCTTCTTGCAGAAGCCGCTCTCGGTCGGCTCCGACGGCACCTCGATGCACTGGCCGGTGTGGTCGTACTTCCAGCCGTGATAGGGGCAGCGCAGGCCGTTCTCCTCGTTGCGGCCGAACCAGAGCGAGACGCCGCGATGCGCGCAGAACTCGTCGGTTAGCGCATAATTGCCCTGCGTGTCGCGCCAGGCCAGCAGCCGCTCCGACATGAGCTTCACGCGCACCGGCGGGCATTCGTTCTCGGGCAATTCGGACGCCAGCAGGGCCGGCTGCCAGGACAGGCGGAACATCTTCCCCATCGGCGTGCCCGGGCCGGTCTGGGTGAGGAGGTCGTTCTGTTCTTTGCGAAGCATCGAAAGGCTCCCGGATCGTCCCGCCTTGGTGCGCCCGAAACGCAGATTACTCAAGCCTTATCAGGCTTGTAGCGTTGACCGGGCGGCGAAACCCGTGGTTTATGGTCGCCCTCATCCTACCGTGAAACAGCCCCCAAGAGAACCGCCGCCGTGCCCACCCGTCTTGAACTCTGCAAGGCCGAAGACGTTGCACCGGGGACCGCGCTGAGGGTCGAGGCGGGTGGCGTGATCGTCGCCGTGTTCCATATCGAAGGCGCGTTCTACGTCACCGACGACGCCTGCACCCACGGGCCCGGCTCGCTGTCAGAGGGCTACATCGACGGCGACGTGATCGAGTGCAACTTCCACAACGGCCAGTTCGACATCAAGACCGGCGAGGTGGTGTCGCCGCCGTGCATGATCCCGGTGAAGACCTATCCGGCCAAAGTCGAAGACGGCGTCGTGGTCATCGAAGTGGATTGAAAGCCGCTTACGGTAAGCGATAAGTTGTCGATCCGCATACCGCTTCGCCACGAGGAAATGACATGCGCCGTCCGCTGGTTTCGACCCTGCTTGCCGCCATCGCCATCGCGGGCATCAGCACCGCGGCCTTCAGCACTGCGGCTTGGGCGCATCCCGGTCATGGCGGCGGCCTCACGTCCGGCTTCGCCCATCCGTTCACCGGGCTCGACCACCTGCTGGCGATGATCGCGGTCGGCCTCTGGGCGTCGCAGCTCGGACGGCCCGCGATGTGGACGCTGCCGGTGGTGTTTCCGGCGATGATGGCGCTCGGCGCGGCGCTGGGCACCGGCGGCGTGGTGCTGCCGTGGATCGAGGCGGGGATCCTGGTTTCGGTGGTGGTGCTCGGCGCGGCCGTGGCGCTGCAGGTGCAGGCGCCGCTCGCCATCGGCGCGGTGCTGGTCGCGGCCTTCGCCGTGCTGCACGGCTACGTCCACGGCGCGGAACTGCCGTCGGACGGTTCGGCGTGGCTTTACGGGATCGGTTTTGTGGCGGCGACTTTGATTCTGCACGCGATCGGACTTGCGGCTGGAATCGTGACACAGCGGCCGCTGCTGATGCGCACCGCCGGCGGCGCGATCGCAGCCACGGGCTTGGTGCTGTTCGTGCTGCACGCCTAGGCCGTTTGTCCTCTCGTCTCTTTCAGCGAACTGCCGGTTGCCGCGAGACTTGGCACCATGACGCGGCCGTGCAAGTCGGCCAGCGTCTCGAAGCGGCTTGCCGATACGATGATGGTGTCCGGCAGCTTTTGCATCACGGCCGCGAGCAACGCCCGGGTGTGGCCGCCTTGCGTCAGCGCATCGGCGTCGTCGATCAGCAGCACCGCGGGTTTGAGAATCAACGCACGGGCCAGGCCGACAAGCTGCTGGTCGCCGGCAGACAGAACGGTGCTCCATTCCGACACTTCGTCGAGCCGCGTGGCGAGGTGGCCAAGGCCGACCGCGTGCATCGCTGCGAGAATGTCGGCATCGCTCACATCGTCGGCGACGCGCGGCACCGCCAGTGCCTGGCGCAGCGACCCGAGCGGAAAATAGGGCCTCGCGGGCAGCGTCAGGGTTCGCGCTCCATCCGGGATACGGATCTCTCCCGCGCCGAACGGCCACAGCCCCATCGCCGCGCGGAACAGCGTCGATTTGCCGGTGCCGGACGCGCCCGTGATCAGCATCCGCTCGCCGGGCGCCAGGTCCGTATTCGGAATCGCCGCGATCGGCTCGCCGCCGGCGCGGCGCAGTTCGACACCGCCTAGCGACAGGCGTGTGGCTTGCTCCGGCACGATCGTGAGCGCAGCATTTGGAAGCTCGATCCGATCCGAGCGCCGCAGCGCCAGTTCAAGCTGCCAGACGCGGTCGAGCGCCGCCTTCCATTCCGCGATCTTGCTGTAGGAGTTGACGAAGTAGGACAGCGAACTCTCCACCCGCTGAAACGCGGCCGCCGCCTGCACCAGCACGCCGAGCGGGACCGCGCCGATCATGTAGGCCGGGGCAATCACCAGCGTCGGGAACACCAGTGAGACATGGCTGTAGCCATAGGTGAATCCGGTGAGCCGCGACTGCACGCCGGCCAGCCTTGTCCAGTTTTCAATCAGCGCGCCGATGCGCCGGCCGATCTCGGCGCGTTCCACCGGTTCCGCGCGCAGCAACGCGACCTCCTCGGAATGGTCGGTGACGCGCGCCGTGGCATAGCGCAGGTCGGCTTCGCGGCGCTGCTGGTTGAAATTGAGGGGGATCAGGCGCCGTCCGACGAAATGCGCGATCAGCGTGCCGATGCCGGCGTAGCAGAGCGCGATCAGCACTAGATAGCCGGGGAACGACAGGTCCACTCCGAACAGCGGCATAGGTGTCGTCGCCGACATGCCCCAGAGAATCACCGTGAACGAGACCAGCATCACCACCACGCCGACCAGGCCGCTGCCGATCTCGTAGGTCTTCTGGATCAGAACGCCGATGTCGTTGGCGATGCGCAGGTGGATGTTGTCGATGTTGGGATCGGCGAAGCGCACGCGATAGTGCCGGCCCTCCGCCATCCAGAGGCCGACGTATCGTTCGGTCATCCAGCGCCGCCAGCGCATCTGGAAATGCTGGCCCACCCAGTACATTCCCATCCCAATCAGGATGTTGCCCGCAACGATCAGGCCGAACAGCATCAGTTCGGCGCGCAGCCTGTCCCAGTCGCGTGCTTCGAGCGCGTTGAAGAACCGGCCCTGCCATTGATTGGTGACGACCGCGATGTAGACGAGAGCAAACTCCGCCGCGATCACGCCGGCCAGCAGCGCGCGGCCGCGCCAGCGATCCTCCGAGCGAAAATACGGCAACGCGAGCGTGGCCATCGACCGCAGCGCCAGCACGAAATCCTTCATGGCGTTCCCCCTGCGCGCTCAGTAGAGCATGCCGCGGCGGGGCGATGACAGCGCCGGCGTTCAGGCTTGCGGCGGGACCGCGCCCGGAAAGATCAGCGATTTGATCACCACGGGTACGGCGCCGGAGGCATCCAGCATCGCGCCGATATCGATGTAGTCGAATTCCTTCAGCTCCAGTCCGTCGATCGACACGATCGCGTTGCCGATCTTCATTTCCTCGCGCAGGTGTATGCCGATCAACCCGCCGACATCGCCGTCACCGGCCAGGATCAGCGGCTGGTTGCGCGCAAGGCCATCGCGCAGACCGTCGGCGACGCCGCGGCAGAACGCATCGAGCCGCTGGAACGTCGCCGAGCCGCGCCACGGCACGAACAGTGCGACCGGCACTTCACCGGAGGCGAGATCGAGCCGCTTCAGCATGGTCTGGATCGCACGCGACACCGCGTTGGGGTCAATCGTTTCGTCGTCCAGCGGCATCGCGGGCGCGATCACCGGCACGTTGCGCAGCGGCAGCGCCTCAAGCGGCGAGACGTAGATCGTGCTGCCGCTGAGCTGGATGGTGTACTGCGAGGCGCCGACCACGGTGGCGCGGATGCCTTCGAGCGGCGCTTCGAGGTTGGAGCAGAACGTCTCGACGCGGGCGCGGATTTCAGCCGCCAGCAGCGGGCCGAGATCGCCGAACTTCTTGGTCTCGGTGCCGTAGATGAACTCCGACACGCCGCCTGAGAACTGGATGGCGCCGATCGTTCCGCGATAGGCGAGGGGATCGGTGCGCAGCAGGCTGCGGCCTTGCGCGGCCGGCGCGCCACCCTCCATCGCCTCGAACAGGCGATCCGCCATCAGGCTCGCGACCGCGCGGCCCTGATCGAGCGTGAGCATCCCGCCCACCGTGACGTCGATGCCGAGCTCCGCGGCGTAGCGCCGGCCGGCTTCCTCGACACGAAGAATTTTGCCGTCGGGCGCGAGACATATCAGCCGCGCGCCGACATCGAGGGCGGCAAGGTCCGCCACCTTGCCCTCAACGCAGACCGCGATCTTCGACGTGCCGCCGCCCACATCGACGTTCATTACCGTCATCTCGTCGCGGATCGAGCGCGCCACCGCGCCGGAGCCGTAAGCCGCCATGATGGTTTCGAGGCTGTCGCCGGCCGATACCGCCACCAGCTTGCCGGCCTGGCGGGCGAACAGCTCGCCGATCGCGCGCGCGTTGCTGCGGCGCACCGCGACGCCGGTGAGGATCAGCGCGCCGGTGTCGATCTCGTCAGGATCGACCTTGGCGTCGATGTATTCCTGTTTGATGAAGGCGCCGAGCGCTTCGGCGTCGATGGTCTCGCCCTCGGAATAGGGCGTCAGCAGAATGTCGGAGCCGTAGAACGTCTCGCGCTCGCTTACCACGTAGCGGCTGTCGAGCCGCTCCAGCACGATGCGCGAGAACACCAGATGCGAGGTCGATGAGCCGATATCGACGCCGACGGTCAGCAGGACGATCTCGTCCTCGCCCTCCAGCGTGCGGCCGGTCGAGGAGAAGAAAACGCGGCCGCCGTGGTCGTCCTGTTCGGACATTCAGGCCGCCGCCCGGCGCTTCCTTCGCTGCCGCGGTGTTGCGGGACGAGCAGAGAGCGTGAGACCCATAGCGTGAAGCACGCGCATAACGGTGCCGAACTCCGGATTGCCGGATTCGCCAAGAGCCTTGTAGAGACTTTCGCGGTTCAGACCGGCGCTCTTCGCAATCTCGCCCATGCCGCGGGCACGGGCGACCAGCCCCAACGCATCTCGCACAAAGTCCGCGTCGCCGGACTCAAGAGCTGCTGCGATATATGCGGCCTGCCGTTCCTCGCTGTCGAGATAAACGGTGGCGTCAAATCGTGTCGTCTTCGTCACAACAATCCTTCCGCCAGTTCCTGGGCTCGCCCGATATCCTGCCGCTGCGTGCGTTTGTCCCCGGCGCACAGCAGCACCACGATCGCCGGTCCTTTGTACACGAAGTAAACCCGATAGCCTGGGCCATACGCGATCCGCATTTCCATGACGCCCTTACCGACGCTTCGAGTGTCGCCAGCATTTCCCACTTCCATTCGGCGGATACGGGCCACGATTCGGGCAGCGGCGTTGGCGTCCTTCAGGCGGTGCAGCCAATTCGCGAATTCAACCGTCTGGCGCACCTCGGTCATCGCAAGATATTGTAGCCTATGGGCTACTTGTGTCAAGCCACGCGTTGACAGTCAACGGGAATCTGGCGCTCATAGTAGGAGTTCTGCCGGACTGACTGCCATGAAGTTCGCCGCCCTCATGCTCTCCGCACTGCTCGCCGCATGGCCGGGCGCGGCCGGGAGCCAGCAATCGGTCGAGGATTTCTACCGCGGCAAGAAGATCGACTTGATCATCGGCTATTCGCCGGGCGGCACCTATGATCTCTACGCGCGTCTGGTCGCACGCCATCTCGGCAACTACATCCCCGGCAAGCCGCTGATCGTGCCGCGCAACATGCCGGGCGCCGGCAGCCGCGCCGCCGCGACCTGGGTGTTCAACGTCGCGCCACGCGACGGCACCGTGCTGGCGACCGCCGATCAATCGCTCGCTCTGCAGCAGGCGGCCGGCGACAAGCGGATAAACTTCGACATCACCAAATTCATCTACATCGGAAATCCGAACACCGAGAACAACACCACCGCGACGTGGCACGCCTCGGGCATCAAGACCATCGACGATGCCAAGGGCCGCGAGGTGACGATGGGCGCGACCGGCGGTTCGACGTCGTCGCAATACCCCAAGGCGATGAACGCGCTGCTCGGCACCCGTTTCCGTATCATCCTCGGCTATCCCGGCGGCAACGACATCAACCTGGCGATGGAGCGCGGCGAGGTCGATGGCCGCGGCTCGAACTCGTGGGCGTCATGGAAGGCGACGCGCGCGCACTGGCTCGCCGAGAACAAAATCAACATCCTGGTGCAGATCGGACTGAAGAAGGTACCGGACCTGCCGGGTGTGCCGCTGCTCCTGGAGCTTGGAAACAATGCCGACGACCGTTCGCTGCTGCGGCTGTTGTCGGCATCGACGGCGGTCGGGCGGCCGATCTTCACCACGCCCGGCGTTCCGGCCGAGCGCGTCGAGGCGCTGCGCAAGGCGTTCGAGGCGATGGTAGGTGACCCGGCGTTCGTGGAGCAGGCGAAGAAGGAGAATTTTGATATCGACCCGGTGTCGGGTGTTGCGTTGCAAAACCTGGTTTCCGAAATTGTCGCCGTGCCCGCCGCGCAGACCGAGCGGCTCAGAAAGATCATTGAGTAGTTGCGCGCCGGTTGCTTCGGCGTGAAGCGCCGTCGCTATGGATTGTCGATCATCCGCTGCAGTTCCGCGGCGCGCGCCTGGTTCAGCTTAATGCGGCACCGGTCCCAGTAAACGCCGAAGCCCGATCCGCCCTTCGATTCGAAGGTATCGACGCGGCAGGATGCTTCGCGCCAAGCCAGCCATTTCTGCTGGCCATCGGTCATCAGACGGTGTAGCGCGGGCTCGTCCTTGCGATGCCGCACGGCAAGCACGCGCAGCCTTTGCTGCACGTCCGCTTCAGACGTCTTGAACTGCTCGCGCCAGCAAGCGGTGAACTGGGGATCCTTCGCGGCGTGCTGGCAGGGATCGTCGGCCGCCCCGGCCGGACAAGCCAGGGCGGCGAGCAGCAACGCAGCAAAGGTGCGCATCAGGCCTTCAGTTTGAGCAGCGCGTCCGCATTGCCGTGGCACAGCTTCGCCATGTCGGCCGGCGCGAGTGCAACTTCATCGAGGAACTTGCGGCCCTGGGCGTCGCGCGCAAACGGGTAATCGACCGAGAACATGATGCGGTCGATGCCGAAGGTCTGCAGCGCGGCGACGAACGGCGGCTGGGTGAAGATGCCGCTGGTGGTGATCCAGACCTGATCGACGATGGTCTGGCTCGGCAGCCGCTTCAAGTGACCGATGTCGGCCGCGCCGACATCGTCGATGCGCGCGATCATCACCGGCAGCATCTCGCCCATGTGGCCGATGACCATCTTGAGTTTGGGATGCTTGTCGAACGTTCCGGCCATCACCATGCGGAGAATGTGGATCGCCACCTCGGAATGCCAGCCCCAGCCGGCAGTCGCCAGCACGCGGTCGGCGCCCTCCGGGAGATCGGCGTAATAGGCCTGCCGGATGGTCAGGTCCGGCACGTTCGGATGGATGTAGATCGGCACGTCCAGCTCGACCGCCGCAGCCAGCAGGCCGTCGTAGCTCGGATGGTCGAGGAAACGGCCCTCGGTGGTGCCGTGGATCATCGCGCCGACCATCTTCAGGTCCTTCACCGCGCGCTTGAGTTCGTCGCCGCAGGCGTCGGGGCTCGCCATCGGCAATGCGGCAAAGCCGGCAAGGCGCTTCGGATGCTTGGCAACGGCCTCGGCGAGATGGTCGTTCACGCCCTTGGCCAGCGCGATGCCATCCGGGCCGGGCGCCAGATCGGGTCCGGCGCCGCTGTTCGAGAGCACCTGAACGGTGATGCCGGCATCGTCCAGCGACTTGAAGCGCTTCTCCCCGATCTCCGGCAGCAGCTCCATCGGGCTTTGCTTGCCCGGCGCGATCGCCCGCCCCTTGAAGTGGCCTCGCTTCTGGATCGCCTCCGGTTTGACGTACTTGGACGCCAGGGCGGGGACGCTGAAATGCTCTTCAAGGGCAACGACGCGCATGGACGGTGTTCTCCCGAAATTGTCGGGGAGTTTGTCGCATTGATTGTTGCGGTTGAGCAAGCGGAAGAACTCGATCGGCCTCATGCTGAGGAGCATTGCGAAAGCAATGCGTCTCGAAGCGCGAGGCCGCCCCATCCTTCGAGACGCGGCCGTTATAGTGGAGCGACTGCCGCGGCGTCTGCGATGGGCCGCTCCTCAGGATGAGGGCGGAGAAATGCCGAGACCTACTCCTTCGGCAACTCGCCCTTGTAGTTTTTGTCGTAGTACTCGGGCTTCATGCGGTTCTCGACGCCCTCGCGGCGCAGCCGCTCGTCGTATTCCGCTTTGATGTACGGGTCTTCCATCCAATACGGGATCGCGCTGCCGCCTTCGGGGAGGTCCATCGCGGTGTAGTCGATGTGCTGCTCGCCGGGCGGGCCGGGCTCGCGGCCCGGATTGTGCGGGCCGAACCACGCGGTCAGCCGCAGCGGCTCCTTCGAGGCACCAAAGTGCTGGTGATTCCAGCGCGCGCCGCCGGGCGCCGCGGAAACGAGTCCGACCGGCTCATAGTCGACGCGTCTGATCTGGTCCTGGTGGCCGTCCTTCCAAGGATTGACGCCGCACCGTTCCGGCCAAGTGTAGGTGTAGCCTTTGCCTTTGATGCAGATCAGCACGGCGGCGGACGTGTGCGCGTGCGCCTTGGAGTAGCGGCCATTCTCGTGCTGGCCGATCCAGAGATAGAACGTGTTGCCGGTCATGAACGGCTCGACGCGCCGGAAGCCGGGCGAGCGGCGGTTGTCGAGCGGCAGGTCGCAGTTGACGATATCCGGCACGAAGTTGGTGCGCCGCATCGCAAGCCCGCGCACCGGATCGGGTTCGATGTCGTCCTTGTACTTGTAGAAATCGTCGGCGCCGGAGAAGCGGTCGCGGAACTGGTACGGGCAATCGAAGATCGCGCCGACGTTGTTCATCAGGTTCATCAGATTTGGCGCGGTGGTGCCGGCGAGCAGCAGCGCGGGCGCCGAACTGGCGTTGACGATGCGGTGCATCGCGTTCACGGGAATCGAGAACAGCGAGCCTTTCTGCCATTCGAACACATGACGCTTGGAATCGTTGTCGAGCCATACCTCGGTGGTGCCGCGGCCTTCAACCACGAAATAGATTTCCTCGTAGAGATGCTTTTCCGGGTTGAGCGCGCCCGCGCCCGGCACCTCGATGACATAGCAGCCCCATTTGCCTTCGGTGCCGTGCAACTGGATGTAGCTGCCGCGCCCGCCCGTTCTTTTCCAGGGCGCAAGGGGAAGATTCTGCACCTTGCTGACGCCGATGTCGCGGAACACCGGGATGCCTTCCGATTCCATGAAGCTGTCGTAGGGCGTCTTCGGACGTCCGAACTTGCCGAAGCCCGCGCGCTTGCCGCCGGTCGGCTCGTGCCAATGCGTCTCGCCGGGGACGTCATGCATGCTCTTTCTCCTCGGCGGCGGTGTTGGCCGATGCGTCGGCCACCTCCGCAGCGTAGGCCCTGTCCATCTGCGATGTCAGGCCTTGCTTGGCGAGCTCCTGCACGAACTGCTCACGGGTCTGCGGGTTCTCGTCGCGGTAGTCGATCTGGTCGCCGCCCTGCCGCTTGCTGATCCACGCCTTCGGCACGCCCTGCGCGTTGCGGATCGCGACGCCCTCGTGCTTGAAGGCGAGATAGCGCGCCGGCGTGGTGCCGGTGTTGAAGTGCTGATGCAGCCACATGTTCGGCGGCACGATCATGGTGCCGACCTCCCACTTGTAGTAGCGCGGCTCGTCGCCCTCCGGCCACATCAGCGAATAGCCTTCGCCGGAGAGAATGATGACGTGGGCGCCGGGCCCATGCGCGTGCGCCTTCTTATAGGTGCCGATCGGGAACTGGGAGATGTGGCTGTTGAGCGACGACTTGGCGAAGTTGAAGCGGATGTGGCCGCCGCCGGCGCCGCGCTCCTTCGCCGCGATCAGCGGCAGGTTCACCGCATCGGGCACGAAGTTGGTCGCGAGCAGGAAGCCCTTGGTCTCGTCCTTGGCGCTGAAGTAATCCGGCTCGCCGTTGAAACGGCCTTTGAAGTCGTAGCTGGTGCCGAAGATGAAATCCAAATCCTCGTAGAGATTGATGACAATGGGAGCATTGGTCACTGACACGAAGCGCGCCGGATCGCGGCCCGAGCCGTTGAAGTGCTGGTGCCAGCAGTTGAGCGGGATGGCGAACAGCGCGCCGGCCTTCCACTCGAACGTCATGCGCTGGCCGGCGTCGTTCCACACCGTGGTGGAGCCGCGGCCCGACAGGATCATCACGGTCTCTTCGAACAACTGCCGCTGCGGGTTGAGCGTCTTGCCCGGCGGGATCTCGCAGACGTAGCAGTCGTTCGAGGTGCGCGACGCCTCGTGGTTCATGAACACGCCCGCGCCGCCGCGCCGCGCCCACGGCTTAAGCTCGACGGTGTGCAGGTTCTGCACGTAGGTCGATGAGATGATGTCGAGGCCTTCGCTCTTCACCCAGCGCGTGTAGGGCGTCTCTTTCTCGGCCGCGAATTTCTTTGCGAACTCGTCGGACACGATGGCTTGCTTGGCCATGCGGCTCTCCTCACCCGGCGGCGCTGTCCCGCGCCGACAGCACCGCTATCGCTCTTTTCAACCGTAAAATCCAGGCGCTGCAAAATGCAGGTGCCCGCCGGACGGCGGGGGTCATTCGGCGCCGTGGCTGCGGAACGGGGACGGGGAGGTCGGCATGCGCACCGACAGGCCGAAATACGACGAATCCTGGCGCTGAATATTTTCGTAGCCCGGAACGCGGCGGCCGTCCGAGAGGTCATACGCCTTCATCGAGGTTTCGCTTTCGTAGCCCAGCGTGCCACCCGGGATCGAAAGCCGCCCCAGCGCGGTCGGCTGCTCGCGCGGGATCGGGCGCTCGTTCAAACGCGCCGACCCGGCCGCAGTCCGGTCGTCGGTGGCTGACGAAGGGCGGCGCGCAGCCGCGGCAGGTTTGGTTTCAGGCTTGGCCGGCTTCTTGGCGGCGGGCGCCGCCGGGGTGGAGGGTTTGGCTGGCGCCGCTTCACGCGCGCCGCCTTGTCCGGTGGTCTGCACCCCGTTCGGATCGAACATCAGGCGGTTGCCCGAGTTTCCGCCTTGCTGGGCCTGCGCCATGACAGGCGCGGCAACCAGCAACCCGAGCGCGATCCATCCCTTACGGCCACGCATGCGAATCCCTTCCACGTCCAATTCCTTCTCGCCGCCCACCTTTGGCCCGTTGAGTTTGGGCCAGCGGGCGTCTGGAACCGGCTCCCTTGATGGCCCGCAGGCCGCAACGAATCGTCGCCGGTGTGCCGCTTATAATATCAGCATTGAGGCGGCTTTTGGCCGCCTCGGCGGGCGCGGGCGCCGCGTGACATGCCCTTGCCCATCGTGCCAAACTCTCCGGTGGGACGGCAAAAAACAAGAACGGTGAGGGAGGATCGATGATATTGGCTCGCGTTTCCTGTGCATTGGTTCTGGCGGGAACTTTGGCCGGGCCGGTCGCCGGCCAGACCTACCCGTCGCGCACTATCACCGCGATCATCCCGTTTGCCGCCGGCAATGCCAACGACATCACCGCGCGCATCGTATTCGAACAGCTTTCGAAGCAGCTCGGCCAGCCCATCGTGATCGAAAGCCGGCCCGGTGCGGGCAGCACGATCGGCGTCGGCCAGGCGGCCCGCGCCACGCCGGACGGCTACACCATCCTGTTCCATTCGGCGACGTTCAGCGCGTCCTACGTGACGCACAAGACGTTGCCCTACGACACCCTCAACGATTTCACGCCGGTGAGCGCGGTCGGCATCTCGCCGAGCGTGCTCGTCGCGGCCCCCGCCAAGGGCTACAAGTCGGCCGCCGACGTGATCGCGGCCGCAAAGGCCAAGCCGGGCGCGCTGAATTTCGCGTCTGCGGGCATCGGCGCCGCCTCGCACCTCGCGGCGGAGAAATTCAACATCGCCGCCGGCATCAAGGCGCAGCATATCCCGTTCAAGGGCCCGGTCGAGGCGCTGACCGAGGTGATGGCCGGCCGCATCGATTACTACTTCCTGCCGATTGCCGCGGCGATGGCCAACATCAAGGGCGGCACCGTGGTGCCTCTGGCGGTGAGCTCGAACAAGCGCGCGCCGCAGCTTCCGGATATTCCGACCACCGCCGAGATCGGTCTGCCGGCCGCGGCCTATGCGTTCTGGAACGGCGTGTTCGTCCCGGCCAAGACGCCGCGCGACATCGTCGATCGGCTGCATCAAGAAACACTCAAGGCAATTGCCGACCCGGGCGTGCGGGAAAAGCTGGCAAAGCTCGGCATCGAGCCGCTGCCGATGTCGCAGCCGGAGTTCGAGAAATACTTCAAGGCCGACGTGACGGACACCGACAAGCTGGCGAAGGCTGCGGGCATCGAGAAGCAGTAGGCTGGCCGCAAGTCTAGGAGGTCGTCATGTCCGGCCAAAATCGGCGTAGCGCGTGATGCGATGACATGGATGTCGCTCGATCGGCGTGACCCGAAACTCTCCGCTGCAGGGAGAGGGCCGGCCGGCGTCGAACGAAGCGCGGGCGCGCGTGGGATGCGCGGTGCGGCGCTGGCTTTGCTGCTTGTTGCGGCTGTTGCGAGCGGCAGCGCGTGGGCTGAGCCGGTCCAGAACTGGCCGAACCGGCCGATCCGCGCGATCGTTCCCGTCGCACCCGGCACCGGGGCCGACGTGGTGTTTCGCCTAGTGTTCAACCAACTCTCGATCCAGCTTGGCCAGCAGATCGTGGTGGAGAACCGGGGCGGCGCCGGCGGCACGATCGGCGCTTCGGCGGTCGCCAAGGCCGACCCCGACGGCTACACGATCCTTGCCAATTCGGCCGGGCACACCATCGCTCCCGCGATCTACCCCAACATGAACTATGACGTGACGCGCGACTTCGCGGCGGTCGCATCGCTCGGACGCACGCCGACCGCGCTGGTGATGGCGCCGTCGAAAGGCATCAAGACGATTCAGCAATTCGTCAGCGCGGCCAAGGCCGGAAATTTCACGTATGCGTCGTCCGGCGTCGGATCGACCACGCATCTCACCGCCGAGCGGTTTCGTCTAAGCGCGGGCTTCGAAGCGGTCCACGTTCCGTTTCGCGGCGGCGGCTTCCGGCCCGAGGTGGCGTCAGGACGCGTCGATTTCGCGTTCTCGCCGATTGCCGTCGCGGTGCCGGATATTCGCGACGGCCGCCTGGTCGCGCTCGCGGTCAGCAGCCAGACGCGCGTCTCGACGCTGCCGGACGTGCCGACCACACTGGAGGCGGGCTTCCCCAATTCCGACTACGCGCTCTGGCTCGGCATGTTCGTGCCGGTGAAAACGCCGCGCGCGATCGTCGATCGTCTGCACCAGGAAAGCGTCAAGGCGCTGCAGAGTCCGGCGCTGCGCGAGAAACTCCTGTCGCTCGACGTGGAGCCGATGGCGATGACACCTGCGGAATTCGACACATTCATCCGCGACGAGGTTGTGGCGCAAGGCGCACTCGCCAAAGCGGTGGGCCTCAAGCCGAATTGAAACGAAACGGAACGATCAAAAACGAAATGGGAGAAAGAACATGAAGCGACTAATGTTGGTATGGCTGTCGGCCCTGCCTCTGGTGTTCGGCGGTGTTGCCGCCGCGCAGGACAAGTATCCGTCGAAGCCGGTGAAGATCGTGGTGCCCTATGCGCCGGGCGGTGCGACCGACATCACCGCGCGCATCTTCGGCGAGCACATGAAGAACAGTCTCGGCCAGCCGTTCGTGGTCGAGAACAAGCCGGGTGCGTTCGGCATTCTCGGCATCGAGGAAATGGCGCGCGCCAAGCCGGACGGCTACACGCTGTTCATCGGTAACGTCTCGACCAATGCCATCACGCCGATCCTGTTTCAGAAGAAGTTCAACATCAACTTCGAACGCGATGTGGTCTCGGTGACGCGGATGGCGATCTATCCGTCGTTCATCATCACCACCACGACGGGTTTCGACGTGAAGAACGTCAAGGAACTGCAGGAGCAGGCCAAGAAGAATCCGGGCAAGGTGCGCTACACCAGCGCGGGCGTCGGCAGCTTCCCGCATTTCGACATGGAGGTGTTCTCGCGGCGCATGGGAACGGACATGGTCCACATCCCGAACAAGACCGGCGCCGCCGGCATGATCAACGACCTCGTGGTCGGCGACGCGCAGGTCGCCGTGCTCAATTCCGCGAGTTCGGCGGCGATGATCAAGGCCGGCAAGCTGCGGCCGATCGCCGTGATCGCCGAGCAGCGGTTGAAGGAGTATCCGGACGTTCCGACGCTCGCCGAGGCGGGCTTCCCCAACGTCGGCACGCTGCACTGGCAGAGCATGTTCGCTCCGGCCCAGACGCCGAAGCCGGTGCTGGAGACGATCTTCAAGGCGGTGCAGGACGCAGCCAAGGTCCCGGCGCTGCAGGAGGCGTTCGCCAAGCAACTGGTGAGCGTGCGGCCGAGCGACTCGCTCGCCGACGCTGCGTCCTGGCACAAGAACGAGCTGAACACTTGGCGCAAGACCACGAGCGAAGTGAAGATCGATCTGACGGACTGAGTTGAAGCCTCTCTCCGCCCTCATCCTGAGGAGCCGCGAGAGCGGCGTCTCGAAGGATGGGGGCAGCCTTGCTTGTGAAAGCTCCTTCGTATGAACATCCAATCTCCCCCCACCGCCACCGCCTACAAGCTGCTGATCGAACGGGACGTCGATGTGCCGATGCGCGACGGCGCGCGGCTCAAGGCCGACGTGTTTCGCCCGGACGACGGCGGCAAGTTTCCGGCGATCCTGAATCTCGGTCCGTACCAGAAGGACAAGCTGTGGGTGCCGCCCGCCGCTCTGGAGGAGAAGGCGACGCCCAGCATGAACTGGGAAACCGTCACGCCGGAATGGTGGGTGCCGCGCGGCTATGCCGCCGTTCGCGTCGATGGGCGCGGCAGCGGCAAGTCGCCGGGCCAGTGCGAGCCGTGGTCGCTCGCGGAGGCGGTCGATTTTTATGACGCGATCGAGTGGGCTGCGGCGCAGCCGTGGTGCAACGGCAAGGTCGGGCTGTCCGGCATTTCCTATTTCGCGATCAATCAGTGGTTCGTCGCCAACCTGCAGCCGCCGTCGCTGAAGGCGATCATGCCATGGGAGGGCTTCGCCGACATCTATCGCGACGCGTTGTTTCACGGCGGAATCCTCAGCGTCTTCATGACCAACTGGATCACCGCGCACACCATGCACCATGTGATGGGGCGCGCGGCACAGCATGTGCCGGACGGCTGGAAGACCAACACGATGTGGCACTGGATGCACCACAACCTTGATAGTGGCGT
The DNA here is from genome assembly GCA_021730985.1 of Hyphomicrobiales bacterium. Lineage (GTDB taxonomy): Bacteria > Pseudomonadota > Alphaproteobacteria > Rhizobiales > Xanthobacteraceae > Z2-YC6860. The sequence continues at coordinate 102,000 of JAKFYI010000015.1, forward strand.
GCTGGCCGGCTCGCAGGCGCAGTGGGACAAGATCACGGTGCCGCTCTACAGCGTCGGCAACTGGACCGGCTTCGGACTGCACATGCGCGGCAACACCGAAGCGTTCGTGCGCGCGGCCTCGAAGCACAAGAAGCTGCGGATGCACAACGGCTCACATGTGCATCCGTTCTATACAGAGGAGGGCAAGCGCGATCAGCTGCGCTGGTTCGATTATTGGCTGAAGGATATCGACAACGGCATCATGGCCGAGCCGCCGGTCAAGATTGCGGTCCGTCATGGCGCCGACAAGATCGAGTGGCGCGACGAGCACGAGTGGCCGCTCAAGCGCACGCAGTGGACCAAGTACTATTTCGATATCTCGGCGGCTGCCGACGGCAAGGAGCCGCGCGTCGGTGCGCTCGTGAAGGAAAAGCCGGCCAAAAGCAGCGCCTGCACCTATCCCTCATTCAATCTCGGCACGATGGGTTCGACCTCGGCCGCGTCGTCGCAGGTGATGGGCGGCGGCGTAAAGCCGGGCATGGGCATCGCGCTGGAAACCCCGCCGCTCGACGAAGACGTCGAAGCGACGGGGCCGCTGATGGCGAGCTTCTGGGTATCGTCGTCGAGCGAGGATGCCGACCTTTTCCTGACGTTGCGAAACTTCGACAACGACGGAAACGAAATCCTTGAGACCGGCCAGCAGGGATCCCCGGTGCCGGTGGCGAAAGGCTGGCTGCGCGCTTCGCATCGCGAGCTCGATCCGGAGTTGACGCTGCCGTATCGGCCGTATCACAAGCATGTGCGGCGGCTATGGCTGAAGCCGGGCGAGATCGTCAAGGTCGATGTCGAGATCTGGCCGACCTCGATGGTGTTCAAGAAGGGCCATCGCATCCGGCTCGACGTGCAACCGCGCGACGGCGCCGGCAGTCAGGGCTATCTGCACTATCACGCCGACTACAACACCGGCACCAACACGGTGTACGCGGGCGGCGAGCACGAGGCGTACCTGCTGCTGCCGGTGATTCCGAAGAAGTGATGGGCGCGCTCTTCCCGCACACTCCGCTGTCATCATCCGCGAAAGCGGATGATCCAGTATTCCGCAGCGAATGCGAGATGGATGGAGTGGTGGCTACTGGATGCCCCGCTTTCGCGGGGCATGACACCAGGGGTGTGGCGGGATGAGCGTGAACCAAACATCACCCGCGCTGTCGAGGCACTTCCTCTATCGCAAAGACGTGCTGGCCGGCCTGCTGTTCATCGCGGTTGCTGCGATCGGTCTGTGGGCGTCGCACGACTATCCGATCGGCACCACCACGCGGATGGGCACCGGCTACGTGCCGCGGATGTTGTGCTGGATCCTGCTCGGGCTCGGCGCGGTGGTGTTCGCGCAGGGGCTGCGCGGCGGCGGTTCGCTGGAGCGCGGCCGTCCGCTCTGGCGCGCCATGATCTTCGCGCCGCTTTCACTGCTGGTGTTCGCGGAATTGATCGCGCCGTTCGGCGTCGTGATGGCGACTATCGCGCTGGTCGCGGTCGGCGCGCTGGCGAGCCGCGAGAGCCGCCAGTTGGAGGTGATCGCCGCCGCAATTCTTTTGGCGTTGCTCACCGTTGCAATCTTCGTCTGGGGCGTCGGCCTGCCGATCCCGGTCTGGCCGGAGTTCTGAGATGGATTTTCTCGCCAACCTCGGACTTGGTTTTGGCGTCGCGCTGACGCCGGCGAACCTGGGCTTTGCCCTGATCGGTTGCCTGGTCGGCACGCTGGTCGGCGTGCTGCCCGGCATCGGCCCGGTCGCCACGGTGGCGATGCTGTTGCCGCTGACGTTCCATCTCGAGCCGGTGTCGGGGCTCATCATGCTGGCCGGCATCTTCTACGGCGCGCAATACGGCGGTTCCACCACTGCGATTCTGGTGAACATGCCGGGCGAGACATCGTCGGTGGTCACCTGCATCGACGGCCACCAGATGGCGCGCAACGGCCGCGCCGGCGCGGCGCTTACGGTTGCCGCGCTGGGATCGTTCTTCGCGGGCACTGTCGCGACCCTGATGATCGCGTTGTTCTCGCCGCCGCTGGCGCTGGTCGGGCAGTCGTTCGGCGCGCCGGAGTATTTCTCGCTGATGGCGGTCGGCCTGATCGCCGCCGTGGTGCTGGCGCACGGCTCGATCGTGAAAGCCGTTGCGATGGTGCTGCTCGGCCTGCTGCTCGGCCTGGTCGGCACCGATGGCCAGACCGGCGGGCAGCGCTTCACGTTCGGCGTCACCATCCTGTCCGACGGCATCGGCTTCGTGCCGCTGGCGATCGGAATTTTCGGTCTCGGCGAGGTGATCGCCAACCTGGTGGCGCCGCAGCAGCGCCGCGAGCTGGTGAGCAGCCGGATTTCCAATCTCTGGCTGACCAAGGAAGAATTCAGGCAGGCGTGGCCCGCGTCGGTGCGCGGCACGCTGATCGGCTCGGTTCTCGGCGTGCTGCCGGGCGGCGGCGCGACGCTGTCGGCGTTCGCAGGCTACGTGCTGGAGAAGAAGGTGGCGCGCGATCCATCGCGGTTCGGCAAGGGTGCGATCGAAGGCGTCGCCGGGCCGGAATCCGCCAACAATGCCGGCGCGCAGACCTCGTTCATCCCGATGCTCACCCTGGGTATCCCCGGCAACGCGGTGATGGCGCTGATGATTGGCGCGCTCACCATCCACGGCATCCAGCCCGGCCCACAGGTGATGACCGAGCGGCCGGCGCTGTTCTGGGGCATGATCGCCTCGATGTGGATCGGCAACGTGATGCTGCTCGTCATCAACCTGCCGATGATAGGCCTCTGGGTGCAGTTGCTGAAGGTGCCGTATCGCCAGCTTTATCTCGCGATCCTGCTGTTCTCGGCGATCGGCGTGTACACCGTGAACAACAACACGTTTGAGGTGATCCTCACCGCGCTGTTCGGCATCGTCGGTTACATCTTCATCCGGCTGGAATGCGAGCCGGCGCCGCTGCTGCTCGGCTTCATCCTTGGCCCGCTGATGGAGGAAAACCTGCGCCGCGCCATGCGCATTTCCGGCGGCGATCCGATGATCTTCCTGAACCGTCCGATCAGTCTCGGCCTGTTGATCGCCGCCGCGCTACTGCTTCTGGTCGTCGCGCTGCCCGCCATTCGCGGCAAGCGCGAGGAAGTATTTCAGGAGAAATAGCTCCGTCGCTTTTTGGGGAGGGCGGTCGTGTTCATCATCATGACATGGGCTCTGGTCGGGCTAATCGCCGGCGGGATGCTCGGAGGCTCGTTGGCCGACCTCGGCGCCAACCACCGTGGCGATATCGGTGCGATCTTTGTCGGCCTCGTCACGGGCGCGGCGCTCGGCGCGGCCGCCGGAGGATTTGCGGGCCGCGCGCTCGGGCGGATGTTCGCGGGGGATGCCCGCAAGCTGGGTTTCATCGCGGCCGGGCCTTGGATCGCGAGCCTCGCGCTGGTTATCGGCATCGTCGCGTTTGGGCAGCTGAGCGAGAGCATGCGAAATCCCGACATGGTTCGCTCAGACGGCATAGGACTGAGCCTGATATACGAGATACGGCTGCCTCCTGGCGCACCCGCGCCTGCGAGTGCTCGCAGCGTCTCTGTCGAGCTTCGTACCCCCGGCGAGGTCATGGAGGCCACCAGCGCCAATCTGATGAAAATCGACGACCGAACGGTGATCCAGGGACATTTCTGGGTTTACAAGGCTGCGCCCAAACGCGTCGTCGCATTCCGCATTGGCGACGGCCCGGCGTCGCTGTTCACCATGAACCTGGCGGCGCGGCCTGCGGACCGGGGCGGCCGCTGGAGCAGTTGGCAAGGCCCGGATGTTGGAGACGGCGCGGTTGGCAAGTCGCCGCGCGCGCCGCAGCCAGAAGAATTGGTCGAAATCCGCTACGCCGCGAACTACTAGCGGAGATTGCGGTGGCGGCTGGCGGCCGCTACCAATGAGCAGAACAGTTCACGGGGAAACGCCATGTCACTCGCCCGCCTTGCGCGCCGTCATTTCGTCCGTGCCGCTGTCATCGCGGCCACCACGCTTGCCGCGGCTCCCGCCTTCGCGCAATCGACGTGGCCCGATCGCCCAGTACGGCTCGTTGTGCCGGTCGGCGCGGGCGGCGCCGCCGACACGCTGGCGCGTAACCTATCGAATGGCTTCCAGCAATTCGCAAACGGCCAGCCGCTGATCGTCGAGAACCGGCCGGGCGGCGGCGGTACGCTCGCAGCCGCCGCGGTGGCGCGCGAGAAGCCGGACGGCTACACGCTGTTCCTCGCCGAGGTCGGCGCCAACGCGGTGGCGCATGTGCTGCAGGCGAAGCTGCCCTACGACCCGCACACCGCCTTCACGCCGATCGTGCACGCGGCCAACCTGCCGTCGGTCGTGGTGATGAAGCCGACGCTGCCCTACAAAAATCTGGCGGAGTTCGCCGCCGATGCGAGGAAGCAGCCGGGAAAATTCAACTACGCGTCCGCCGGCATCGGCAATTGGACGCATCTGTTCATGGCATATCTGAGCAACCAGGCCGGCATCGAGATGGTCAATGTGGTGTATCGCTCCGGCGCCGAGATGCTCACCTCGGTGATCCGCGGCGATGCCGACGTCGCGCCGATCACGGTCTCGACCGCGCTCAGCCACATCAAGGAAGGCCGGGTGCGCTCGCTCGCCGGCTTCGGTTCGAAGCCGATGGCGCAACTGCCGGACACCGAGCCGGCCAGCAAGGCGTTGCCCGGCTTCGACGTGCTGCTCTGGCACGGCATCGTTGCGCCGGCCGGCATGGATCCGGCGCTGACGGCGCGCATCAACGGCGTTTTCAATCAGGTGCTGCAGTCGGATTCGGTTCGCAACGCCATCAACGTGGCGCAGGCGGCCGAGGCCGTCGGCGGCTCGGCGGCGCAGTTCGACGCGCTCATCAAGCTGGAGCTCAAGCGCTGGCCGGACGTGGCGAAAGCCGCGGGCATGAAGCCGGAGTAGCGGCCGTCGCCCGCACCCGAATCGCTGGCGCCGCCAGCGCCGGTCGTCGTTTCAATCCGCTGAGGACTGCATCGCGGGGTGGGCCGTTGCAGGAATCGGGTGGCGGCTGACGAATGCGGCCGCCATCCTGCCGGCATCCGCAGCGAAACCAGCCGAGCCGCCACATGAGCGCGCATTCCACGATCGCCCGTATCCCGTTCAGGACTCGCTCGCCCGAAGCGCGCGTCTCTCAATATGATTGGGAAGCGTTGTCGGCGGAACTGAGCGGCTACGGCTGCGCGGTGATGGATCGACTGCTGCCACCGGACGAATGCCGGCAGGTCGCTGCGCTCTATGCGGACGAAAGCCATTTCCGCAGCCACATCCATATGGCGCGGCATGGCTTCGGCAAAGGTGAATACCGCTACTTCAAATATCCGCTGCCCGCTCTGATCGGGTCACTCCGCACCGCGCTTTATCCGCATTTGGCAGGTATCGCCAATCAGTGGAACGAGCGCATGGGCATCGATCAGCGATACCCGGAACAGCACGCCGACTTCCTCAAGGAGTGCCACGCCGAAGGTCAGTTGCGGCCCACACCCTTGCTGCTGCAATACGTTTCGGGTGATTTTAACTGTCTGCACCAGGACCTCTACGGTGATCTCGCATTCCCGCTCCAGGTAGCGATCCTGCTCTCCGAACCCGGACGCGATTTCACCGGCGGCGAATTTGTCCTCACGGAGCAGCGTCCGCGCATGCAGAGCCGGGCCGAGGTGGTGCCGTTGCGGCAGGGCGATGCCGTGGTCTTCGCGGTTCACAATCGGCCTGTGAAAGGCGCCAAGGGCAACTATCGCGTCAATTTGCGGCACGGCGTTAGCCGTGTCCGCAGCGGCATGCGGCACACAGTCGGAATCATCTTCCACGATGCGAAATAGCGAAGCGATGCCACAGGCTAGCGCTTGCCCGGCTCCAGTCCCTTCGCCTTGATCACAGCGATCGCCTCGGGCGTCGAGAAGAAAGTGACCAGCGCCTTCACCACGTCGGGCGACTTGCCGCCCGCACCGATGCCCGCCGACAGGATGGTGAGGTACTGCAGTTCGTCCGGCAGCGGGCCGACCACATCCACGCCGTCATAGGGCTTGAGCGCGCTGATCTGCTGGATCGCCATCTCGGCGTCGCCGCGCGCCACGATCGGCCCGGTGGAGTTGCCGTCGCCCAGCACGTACTTCGGTTTCATCTCGGCGGCGATGCCGAGCCGCTCGAACATCCTGGCGGTGTGAACGCCGCTGGTCGCGCCGGTCGAGGGATCGGAGAACGTCACCGACTTGGCTGCCAGCAATGTCTTGCGCAGCGCGTCGGGCGTGCCGATCTCCGGGCGCGGCGCGCCGCGGCGCACGGCAATACCGATCAGCGAGCGGGCCACTTCGACCTGAAAGCCGGGCACCAGCTTGCCCTGCTTGGTCAGTTCGCCGATCGCCTCCGGCGACACCACCGCAAGGTCGGCTGGTTCCCCGCCCAGCATTCGCTTGACGATCTGCTGCGAGGTGCCGAACCCGAGCGTCACCTTGTGACCGCTGGCGCGCTCGAACATCGGCCCGATGTCCTCCAGCAGGGTCTTGGTGGCGTTCGAGCTGAGCACCTTGATTTCGGCGGCGGCGGCCAACCCGGGTACCAGGGCGGCGAGCACGACCACGCCGAGGAACGCCTTGATTTGCATGGTCTGCTCTCCCATTGGGCAGCCTGTTGACCGGCTGGCCCGCCATTAACCCGGCCACAATGGTATATCCTCGCCACCGCCGGTGCGAGACTGGCGCCCGCCATAATCCGTTGGCATAAATCAGCCCATGGCCCAAACCGAAACCAAACCGCTCCTCCTGTCCCGGCGCTTTGCGCCCCTGTTCTGGTGCCAGTTCTTCTCGGCATTCAGCGACAACTTCCTCAAGAACGCTCTGGTCTTCCTGATCCTGTTCAAGATCGGGGGCAGCGCCGCGGAGACGCTGATCACGCTCGCCGCGGCGGTGTTCATCGCGCCGTACTTCTTCCTGTCCGGCCTCGGCGGCGAACTGGCCGACCGCTACGACAAGTCGGTGGTGGCGCAGCGGCTCAAGCTCGCGGAGATCGGCGTCGCGCTGATTGCGGTGGCGGGTTTCGTCACCCACTCGGTGCCGGTGCTGTTCGTGGCGTTGTTCTGCTTCGGCGTGATCGGCTCGCTGTTCGGGCCGATCAAGTACGGCATCCTGCCCGACCACCTGGCCCGCTCGGAACTGCCGGCCGGCAACGCGCTGGTCGAAGGCGCGACGTTCCTCGCCATTCTGCTCGGCACCATCGTCGGCGGACTGGCCGCCAAGGATGGCGGCGATCCGGCTTCGTTCGCCGGCATGATGATCGTGTTCGCGCTGCTGTGCTGGGGATCGAGCCTGTTCATTCCCCGCACCGGCGAAGGCGCGCCAGATCTCGTGGTGTCGCGAAACATTGCGGCCTCCACCGGACGGCTGCTCCAGCAATTGCGCGCCGACGACCGGCTGCTCTGGGGCGCGCTGGTCACGAGCTGGTTCTGGATGGTCGGCGCGGTGGTGCTATCGCTGCTGCCACCGCTGGTGAAGTCGGTGCTGGGCGGCAACGAAGAGGTCATCACAGTCTATCTCGCCGTGTTTTCGGTCGCGGTTGCGATCGGCTCCGGCCTGGCAGCATGGATGGCGGCGGGCCGCATCGTGATCCTGCCGACTCTGCTCGGCGCCTTCCTGCTTGCCGTGTTCGCCATCGATCTTGGCTGGACCACCTACGGCGCGCCGCTGGCGCTGACGCAGGCGGGCGTGCGCGAGGTGTTTTCATCCGCGCGCGGTCTGCATGTGATGATCGATCTGGCGGGGCTGGCGATTGCCGGCGGCCTTTACATCGTTCCGACCTTCGCCGCTGTGCAGGCGTGGGCCGGCGCCGACCGGCGCGCACGCGTCATCGCCGCCGTCAACGTCAGCAACGCCGCCTTCATGGTCGGCGGCACCGTGATCGTCGCGGTGCTGCAGGCGCTGGGCGCCACCACGCCGATGCTGTTCATCATCGTCGGTGTCGCCACGCTTTGTGTCGCGATCGCGATCGGTCGCACCATGCCGGCGCACTGGCTGACCGATTTTCTTTCGATCCTGTTCCGCGCGTTCTATCGCGTCGAGGTGAAGGGCCTCGATAACCTGCAGAAGGCGGGGCCGAACCCGATCATCGCGCTCAATCACGTCAGCTTCCTCGATCCGCCGGTGGCGATGTCGCTGCTCGGCAAGGACCCGGTGTTCGCGATCGACGTTGCGATCTCCAAGCTGTGGTGGGTGAAGCCGTTCCTGCGCTTCACGCGGGCGATGCCGCTCGATCCGAGCAAGCCGATGGCGATCCGCACGCTGATCAATCTCGTCAAAGACGGCGACGCGCTGGTGATTTTCCCCGAGGGGCGGCTGACCATGACCGGCAGCCTGATGAAGGTCTACGACGGCGTCGGCCTGATCGCCGACAAGTCGGACGCGATGGTGGTGCCGGTCCGGCTGGAAGGCCTGGAGCGGACGCCCTTCACCCGGCTGTCGAACTCGCAGGTGCGCCGCAAGTGGTTCCCCAAGGTCAAGGTGACGGTGCTGGAGCCGGTCAAGCTCGCGGTCGATCCGGCGCTCAAGGGCAAGGCCCGCCGCCAGGCGGCGGGCGCGGCGCTCTACGAGATCATGTCGAACCTGGTGTTCCGCACCACCTCGCTTGAGAGAACGGTGTTCGAGGCGCTGCTCGAGGCTGCCGAACTGCACGGCATGGGCCGCGTCGCGGTCGAGGACCCGGTGGCGGGCGCGCTGACCTACAAGAAGCTGCTGATCGGCGCCGCCGTGCTCGGCCGCAAGGTGATGCCTTACGCCCACGAAGGCGCGGCGGTCGGCCTGATGCTGCCGAACTCCAACGGCGCCGCGGTGACTTTGATGGCGCTGATGTCGTCCGGCCGCGTGCCGGCGATGATCAACTTCACGGCGGGCGCGACCAGCGTTCTCGCCGCTTGCAAGGCCGCGAAGGTGGACACCATCCTCACCGCGCGGGCCTTCATCGAGAAGGGCAAGCTCGACGCCCTGGTCGCGGCGCTGTCGCGCGACATCAACATCGTCTATCTCGACGACATCCGGCCGACCATCACATGGCGCGATAAGCTGCGCGGCCTGATGGAATACAAAAAGCCGCTGGTGGCGCGGAAGCCCGACGACTGGGCCGCGATCCTGTTCACCTCAGGCTCCGAGGGCACGCCGAAGGGCGTGGTGCTCTCCCACCGCAACATGCTGGCGAACGCCGCGCAGGCGGTGGCGCGCATCGATTTCGGCCGCGAGGACAAGGTGTTCAACGTGCTGCCGGTGTTCCATTCGTTCGGGCTGACGGTGGGATTGATCCTGCCGCTGGTGTCGGGCGTGCGGATCTACCTGTATCCGTCGCCGCTGCATTACCGGAACGTGCCGGAGCTGGTGTACGGCGTGAACGCCACCATCCTGTTCGGCACCGACACCTTCCTTAATGGCTACGCGCGTGCGGCCCACGCCTACGACTTTCGCTCGCTGCGCTACATCCTGGCCGGCGCCGAGCCGGTGAAGGAGACGACGCGGCGCATCTATCTGGAGAAATTCGGACTGCGCATTCTGGAAGGCTACGGCGTCACCGAGACGGCGCCGGCGCTCGCGCTCAACACGCCGATGTTCAACAAGTTCGGCACGGTCGGGCGGCTGTTGCCTGGCATGGAGGCGCGGCTCGACAAGGTCGAGGGCGTCGAGGAGGGCGGCCGGCTCTACGTGAAGGGGCCGAACGTGATGCTCGGCTATCTCCGCGTTGAAAATCCCGGCGTGCTGGAGCCGCCGGCTGAGGGCTGGCACGACACCGGCGACATCGTGACCATCGATGCGCAGGGCTTCATCGCCATCAAGGGCCGCGCCAAGCGGTTCGCCAAGATCGGCGGCGAGATGATCTCGTTCGCCGCGGTCGAGGCGCTGGCCGGCGAGCTGTGGCCGAATTCGCCGTCGGCGGTCGCGTCGGTGCCGGACCAGCGCAAGGGCGAGCGGCTCATCATGCTGACCGAGAAGACCGGCGCGGCGCGCTCCGAATTCCAGCAGTTCGCGCGCTCCAAGGGTGCGTCCGAGCTGTTGACGCCGGCGGAAATCGTCGTGGTCGAGAAGCTGCCGCTGCTCGGCGCCGGCAAGATCGACAACATGGCGGTGACCAAGCTGGTGCGCGAGATGGCCGCGGCGAAGCCGGCCCAACCGGTGGTGGCGTAAGCCAACCGTGATTGTGACAGTCAGTCTGCCGCGCTAACCTTCCTCGCACCGCACGGAGGACACCATGAACGTCGCCGCCAAGCCGTCATCGACCTTCAAGCTCGAAGCCGTCCATCCCGATCCGTCGCAGGCGCACAAGATGCCGTACGCGCCGGCCATCAAGATCGTCGGCGCCTGCGACCTGATGTTCCTGTCGGGCGCGACCTCGTCGCCGCTCTACCACAACCATCCGCATCAGGATCACGAGCACATTCATCCGCATTCGATCGAGGACCAGACCAAAAATGCGATGAACGCGATCCAGTCGATCCTGGAAAGCGTCGGCGCGAGCTGGAAGGACGTCATCAAGGTGACGAAGTACCTCACCGATTTCCGTGAGGCCGACGCCATGCACAAGACCATGCACGCCTATTTCGGCGACTGGCTGCCGGCGAGCACCACGATTTGCATCAATCAGCTCTCGTCGCCCGGCGCGCGGATTGAGCTGGATATGATCGTGGCGCTGCCGAAGTCGGCGGGGAAGTAGCGGTCACGCGCGCCCTCGTGTCCCGGGCGAGCGAAGCGAGACCCGGGATCCCGGTCTTAAGCTGAAGAAAGCTGGGCCCCGGATCAGCGGTGCACCACTTCGTGCTGCACCGCGTTCGGGACACGTCCCTGATGGAGCGAACTACTCCGCCGCCTGCGTCTGCGGCTTGGCCGGCTTCTTCGCCCAATAATCCGCCTGCGCCTTCGACTTTTTCAGCGCGTCCATGTCCTCGAAGCCCGGCGCCATCGAGCCGTCCTCGCCCGGCAGAATCTGGTGGTGCTCGATGTTGAGCGTGCGCAGCCAGCGCTGCTGGCCCATCGTCAGCGCGATGAAGTAGCCGATCTCGACCAACTCCGGCTCGCTGAAGTGCGTGTGCAGCCGCGCCCAGAACTTGTCGTCAACGGACAAGTCCCAGGTGATCGCCTCCGCATAGGACAGCGCAGCCTTCTGCTTCTCGCTGTACTGCGTCGATGCTTCGAAATTGATCAGGTCCTTGGTGTGGTCCTCGACCACCGCGCCGGCCTTGGCGGCCTTGATCGAGCGCTGGTTGCCGCAGAACTCGCACAGCACCGAGCGCGACACATACAGCCGACACAGCTCCTTGATGCCGTGATCGGCGATGCCGGTGTGGAATACGTCGCGCCACGAATTGGCGAACGACCAGAACACGGCGGGGACATGGGCGCGGATCGCCTGGCTCTCGGGCCGGGGCGTGCCGTAGCTCTTGCAGCGGTCCAGCTCGGCGAGCATGGCCGCGTCTTTCATGGTCTTCGGGTCGATATAGCTGATGTAGGGCTTGCTCATGCGATGTCCCTTTTGTTGCCCGGCAGGGCAGGCTTAACGGCCGTTAGCCATACTGCCTCAACGGTAACACTCGATCAACGTTGGGCAATCGTTACCTTTTGAACGAGGCGCACATCTCGCTGCCCACTGCGCTCGCACATCGCTCCCGGCTCGCACACAACACGGTTACGAGCCGGGTAAGGTTTACTGTTTCCGACACAGCAATTCCGCGCTTTGTGCAAGTCGCGCGATCCATCGCACGACTCGGTAACGATAGCGCTTCAAGCAATCTTCAGTATGGCGGAAAGTGCGGGTTCCGCTTCATCAATTCAACACCACCGGGCCGCGATAACGATGCGTACGAGAACTGTCGCGTCAAACCCGGAAGAACTCTGTGCGCACCAGCACCGTCGTGATGATCGCATTCGCCGTCGTGTTCGGCCTGCTCGCGGTGTTCGTCGCGCAGAGCTGGCTCGACAGCCAGACCGAACAGCGCATCAAGAGCATGAACGCGCAACAGAAGCCGCAGTCCACGCGCAGCATCGTGGTCGCCGCGAAGCCGCTGCGCTTCGGCAACGAACTCACCGAAAGCCATCTGCGTGAACTGGCGTGGCCGGATCAGGCGCTGCCGAACGGCTCGTTCGCCAAGATTTCCGAACTGCTGGCCGGCGGCAAGCGCGTCGCGCTGACACCGATCGAGATCAACGAGCCGGTTCTCGCCAGCAAGGTGACTGGCACCGGTCAGCGCGCCACGCTCTCATCGATGCTGCGCGACGGCCTCAAGGCCTTCACCGTGCGCGTCAACGACGTCGATGGCGTCGCAGGCTTCGTGCTGCCGGGCGACCGCGTCGATGTCGCGCTCACCCGTCAGGTCGATAAGACCTTCGCCACGACCGACGTGATCTTGCAGAACGCCCGCGTGCTGGCGATCGATCAGATCGCCGATGAGCGCACCGACAAGCCCTCCGTCGCCAAGGCGGTCACGCTCGAAGTCGATGTGATCGGCGCGCAGAAGCTGTCGCTGTCGGCCACCATCGGCACACTGTCGCTGATGCTGCGCAAGGCCGGCGAAGCCAACTCCGAATACACGCGCCGCGTTTCGCTGCGCGATCTGGAAAGCGCGACCTCGCCGGTGGCGAAGGAAATTAAGCGCGTCGACACCGTCACCGTGACGGTGACGCGCGCCGCGGTCCAGCAGGAATACAACGTGCCAATCGAGGCCAACAGCAACGTTCAAGCGGCCGCCGTGGGGCGGTGAGCCGCATTGAGCAAAACGGGGAAGGTTTGGGGGATCAAATGATTTCGGGGAAGATGTCAAAAAAATACGGGTTGGACAGGAGCCGTCTGCCGGCGCTGCCGCTGATCGCGGCCGCATTGATCGCGGCGGCGGGTTTCTTGCTGAGCTTCGGCGAGGCGCAGGCGCAGCGGGTCATCCAGATCGGCGCGCAGAAGCGCACCGCGACAATGCAGGTCTTCATCGGCAAGTCCGAAGACGTGCGGACCGACACCAGCTTCGTCGATATCGTGGTCGGCGATCCGCTGGTGGCCGACGTCAATCCGCTGACCGACCGCACCCTGTCGATCCTGGGCAAGCGCAACGGCACCACCCGGGTTTCGGTTTACGCCGAGGGCAAGAAGCTGATCGGCGTGTTCGACGTCGAGGTGATCTTCGACACCACGCTGATCCAATCGGAGATTCGCAAGCGCTTCCCGAACGCCAACCTGCGGGTCAGCGCCGTGAACGGGCGCATCATGATCTCGGGCACCTCGCCCGATGCGCCGACGCTCGACCGCGCGGTGACCATCGCCAAGCAGTTCGGCCCGGATGTCATCAACACCGTTGAGGTGCTTGCGCCCCAGCAGGTGATGCTGGAGGTCCGCTTCATCGAGGCGACCCGGCAGGCCGGCCGCGAACTCGGCGTGCAGTGGAACTACTTCGGCCAGCGCAACCTCGCCAATATCGGCAACCGCACGCCGGCCGGGCAGCTTCCGGTCACCAACACCGGCGGCGGATTGTTCTCGCAGCCCGGCACGACCGTGGGCGGCCCCAACATCACCTCGCAGGCCGTGACCATCTCGCCGGTGGCGGTGGCGGGCGTGCTGTCCGGCACCGCGCCGTTCGGCGTGATGGTCTCCAAGATGCTGATGGGCGGCATCGAGACCGACGTCATCATCAACGCGCTGGAGCAGAAGGGCCTGGCGCGCAGCCTCGCCGAACCCAACCTCGTCGCGCTGTCGGGCGACACCGCGAGCTTCCTTGCCGGCGGCGAATTCCCGGTTCCGGTGCCGGGTGCGCTCGGTCAGGTCACCATCGATTACAAGCGCTACGGCGTCGGCCTGGCCTTCACGCCGACCGTGCTGGGCAGCGGCCTGATCAACATGAAGATCGAGCCGGAGGTCAGCCAGCTCGACCACAGCAACCCGGTGCAGGTGGCTGGCATCTCGATCCCGCCGCTGATCGTGCGGCGCGCATCCACCACGGTTGAGCTGCGCGACGGCCAGAGTTTCGTGATCGGCGGGTTGCTGCAAAGCGAGGGCAAGAACTCGATCTCGCAACTGCCGTGGATCGGCGACGTGCCGGTGCTCGGCGCGCTGTTCCGCAGCGCGCAGTATCAGAAGAACGAGACCGATCTCGCTATCATCGTCACGCCGCGGCTGATCCGCCCGGCACGGCCCGGTGACGTCATCCGGACGCCGCTCGACGGCTCGCTGCCGGTCAACGACGCCGATCTGTTCCTGATGGGCAAGACCGAAGTCAATCCCGCCACGGCGCGCCAGCTTGCGGGCATACGGTCGCGCGAGTTCACCGGTCACATGCTCGATCTGCCGAAGGGAGGCATGAATGTCATTTCGGTCCGGAATTAAGCCTGCCGCCGTCCTGGCGCTGGTCGGCATCGCCACATCCGGCCTGATGCTCACCGGCTGCTCGGACATCTACTACGACCGCCGCGAAACCGTGGCGCTGCACGCCGGCGATGCGATGGCGGCGAACCGCGTCACCCACACGATCGATCCGTGGTCGCCGGCCAGCGCCAACCGCAACATCGCCTACAACGGCGAGAAAATGCAGACCGCGCACGAGCGCTATCGCACCGGCCGGATCATCCCGCCGGTCAACGCGACGACCTCGTCGGTCGCCTACACGCAGGCCCAGCAGGCGGCGCAATCCGCCTCCAACGGCCAGGCGGCGTCGGCTCCCGGCAACAACGGCAACAAGCCCTGATCGGGAACGGCGGCGATTCCATGCGCGCGACACGGCCAGCGAATGCGATCAACCGGACCGGCGTGGTGGCCGTCACCACGGATCCGTCGCTTGAGCAGATGCTGCGTGCGACGTTCAAGGCCAGCGCGCAGATCGACCTTGAGGTGATCGGTGCGAGCGTCGCCGAAGCCGGTGACACACTCGATACGGAGGGCGCCACCGTCGTGATCGTCGATCTCGACACCGCCCGCGCCGACGAAATGACGGCGCTGGAGCGTTTGATGAACCGTCTCGGCTCCTGGCCGCCGGTTGTGGTGATTACCCAGGCCTTCGATGCCGATGTGGCGCGGCGCCTGATGCAGATGCGGGTGGCCGATTTCCAGGTCAAGCCGGTGCAGCCGGTGGAGCTGGTTCGTACCTGCGCGCGCGTCGCGCGGCCGGTGGCCGTTGACAACAAAGAGGCGCAGATCAGCACGTTTCTGTCCGCGGTCGGCGGCGCAGGCGTGACCACCATCGCGATCCAGACGGCGATGCTGCTGCTCAACAGCGGCGCGCGGGCGCGGCCGAGCGTGTGCCTGGTCGATCTTAATTTTCAGAACGGCGCGTGTGCCGACTATCTCGATCTGGAGCCGCGGCTCGACCTCAAAGAGATCGAACCGCGCCCCGAGCGGCTTGACCGCCAACTCCTGGAAATCATGCTGTCTCAGCATCGCACCGGGCTGTCGCTGATCGCGGCGCCCAACCGGCCTGCCGAGATGCGAACCTTCGATCCGGTGATGGTGACGCGGCTGCTCGACCTCGTGTCGTCGAACTTCGACTATGTCGTGATCGACATGCCGCGCACTTGGTTTTCCTGGACTGACAACGTGCTGCTCGGCTCCAACCATCTCTACATCGTGAGCGAGATGACGGTGCCGAGCCTGCGCCATGCGCGGGGCCTGGTGGCTGCGATCCGCGAGCGTCTCGGCGACGGGCCGCATCCGCAGGTCATCGTCAACCGCTTCGAGCAGAAGATGTTCGCGCCGGGCCTGAAAAAATCCGACATCGAGCAGGCGCTTGGGATGGATTTCGCCGGTACCATTCCGAACTCCTACCAGCTCGTGCGCGAGGCGATCGACCGCGGCGTGCCGCTCGACGAGGTCAAGCCGGGCAACAAGATCACCGCGCAGCTTCGCAAGCTGGTGCTGCCGCAAAGCGCTCCGAAGGCCGAAGCGCCGGCCGCAACGTCATTTCTCCAGAAGCTCAGCCCATCCTGGGCGAAGTGACCTGACCCATGAACGCGATGTCGAGCCGCTTCAGCCTGCGACGCGCGCCCGCCCCCGAGCCGGTGGCGCCGCCTCCGCTTGCACCTGCGCCGGCCGTGGCCGAAAGCCCGCTGCTGGTGCCTACGGTGATGGTCGAGCCGAAGCCCAAGGCGCCGGCGGAATCCGGCAATCCGTTGCTCAGCGACAAATTCCTCGATGCCAAGGTGCGGCTGCATCGCCGGCTGATCGAGGAGGTCAATCTCTCCGCGCTGGAGAAGCTGCCCGAAGACGAGATGCGCGCGCACATCCAGCAGCTCGTCACCCAGTACATCGTGGTCGAGCGGCTGGCGCTCAACACCAACGAGCTCAACGCCTTCGTTGCCGAAATCCTGGACGAGATGACCGGACTTGGCCCGCTGGAGCCGCTGCTCAAGGACCCGTCGATCAGCGACATCTTGATCAACGGACATGAAGCCACCTTCGTCGAACGCGGCGGTCTGCTTGAGCCGGTGGCGTGCCGCTTCAAGGACGAGGCGCATCTGCTTCGCATCATCAACAAGATCGTGTCGGCGGTCGGCCGCCGAGTGGATGAATCGCATCCGCTGTGCGACGCGCGCCTGCTCGATGGTTCCCGCGTCAACGTGGCCGTGCGCCCGATCGGCGTGGACGGTCCGCTGGTCTCGATCCGAAAATTCTCCAAGAAGCCGTTCAACCTGACCAAGCTGGTCGATATCGGCGCGATCAAGCCGCAGATGGCGGAACTGCTCGCCGCCGCCGTGAAGGCGCGCGTCACCACCATCATTTCGGGCGGCACCGGCTCCGGCAAGACCACGATGCTCAACGCGTTGTCGGCGTTCATCTCGGAGAAAGAGCGCCTCATCACCATCGAGGACGCCGCCGAACTGCAGCTTCAGCAGCCGCACGTCGCGCGCATGGAGACGCGGCCGCCCAACATCGAAGGCAAGGGCGAAATTCGCCAGCGTGAGCTGGTCAAGAACGCGCTGCGCATGCGGCCCGAACGCATCATCCTCGGCGAGTGCCGCGGCGAGGAAGCCTTCGACATGCTGCAGGCGATGAACACCGGCCACGAAGGCTCGATGGCGACCATCCACGCCAACAATCCGCGCGAGGCCATCTCCCGCATGGAGCAGCTGGTCGGCATGGCCGGCCTGCCGATGACCATCGCCTCGATCCGCGGCCAGATCGCCGCCGCCGTGCGCCTGATCGTACAGCTTCAGCGCATGTCGGACGGCAAGCGCCGCGTCACCGCGGTGACGGAGATCACCGGCATGGAAGGCGACATCGTGCAGATGCAGGACATCTACAAGTATGTCCGCACCGGCACGGCGGAGGACGGCACCGTCGAGGGGCATTTCCAGGCCACCGGCGTGCGGCCGCGCTTCCTCGCCGATCTGCAGGCCAAGGGCATCAAGATTCCGGCGGCGTACTTCGATCCGAGCAAGCCGCTGTGATGCCCGAGATCGACACGGTCTATTTCGTCTATCTGTTCGTCGCGCTGGCCGCCGGGCTGCTGTTCGAGGCGGTCTATCTGCTGTTTTTCACGTCGCGTTCCTACCGCAGGAACGTCAACCGCCGTCTGCAGCTCATGGCGGCTGCCGACGATCGGCAGGCGATGCTCGCCCAGCTTCGCCGCGAGCGCGGCCTGACCATGTCCGGCGACTACCGGCTGCCGCTCGTCACGCTGAACCGTCTGATCCTGCAATCCGGTCTTGTCATGGGGATCGGCAAGCTCGCGTTCTCCGCCGGTATCCTGGCGCTGTTCTCGTATGCGCTGCTGTTCGTGATCCGTGGCGACTGGCTGGAATCGCTCGGCGCCGCCCTGTTCTGCTGCACGCTGCTGCCGCTGCTGATCCTGAAGTTCATGCGCGGCCGTAGGCAGAAGAAGTTCGGCGCGCAGTTCCCCGATGCGCTCGACATCATCGTGCGCAGCCTGCGCTCCGGCCATCCGGTGCCGGTCGCGATTTCGATGGTGGCGCGCGAAATGCCCGATCCGATCGGCACCGAGTTCGGCATCGTCGCCGACGAGATCACCTACGGCGCCGATCTCGAGACCGCCATGCGTAACCTCTACTTCCGGATCGGCCAGGAGGATTTGCCGCTGTTTGTGACCGCGGTGGCGATCCAGAGTTCGACCGGCGGCAACCTCAGCGAAATCCTGCAGAACCTGTCCGCGGTGATCCGCCAGCGCTTCAAGATGCGGCGCAAGATCCGCGCGCTGGCGTCGGAAGGCCGCGCCTCGGCGATGATCCTGTCATCGCTGCCGATCCTTATGTTCCTGATCGTGCAGGTGGTGTCGCCGGAGTTCTATGCCAGCGTCTGGCACGAAGACCTCACCAAGATCGTTCTGGCCTGCGCCGCCGGATGGATGGGTGTCGGCAATCTCATCATGTACCGCATGGTCAACTTCAAGATCTGACGATGAACCTGTTTGCCAGCAACCAGTTCATGGTGACCGTGCTCGTCTTCCTGGCGGCGACCACGTTCGCGTTCGGCGTGATGGCGGTGGTGCGCGTGCAGGGCTCGGTGAAGCGGAGAGCCGCAGCGATCGGCAAGCTCGCCGACGGCAGCCGCGGCGACGGGTCGCGCTCGCTGCGGCATTCAAGCCTGAAGGCCGCGCAGCGGGTCATCGAGTACACTGCCAAGCACTATTCCGGCCAGGACAGCGCCGAGATGAAGGTGCTGCGCCGCCGGATGATCCAGGCCGGCATCTACGAGCCGCGCGCGGTGGCGTATTTCTTCCTGTGCCGCACCGCGCTTGCCGTCGGTCTCGCCGCGGCGGTGTTCGTCTTTGCCCCGACTTCGCCGGGCAGTCCGGTGGGCTGGATGTTCATGGGCGTGGCCGGCATTGCCGGCTACATCGCGCCCAGCATGTACATCGACCGGCGCATCAAGGCGCGCCAGGCCGAGCACCAGGCCGGCTTCCCGGATCTCATGGACCTACTTGTCGTGTGTGCCGACGCAGGGCTCAGCATGGAGGCCTCGCTCGACCGGGTCGGCCGCGAACTCGGCGATTCTTACCCGTCGCTCACCGCCAACATCCACATGGCCAATCTCGAAATCCGCGCTGGACGCACCATGAGCGAGGCGCTGGAGCATTTCGGCGACCGGCTCGGCGTCGAGGAGGCGCGCGCGTTCGCAACCTTGATCCAGCAGTCCGCCGAACTCGGTTCCAGCATCACCGAGGCGCTGCGGGTCTATTCGGACGACATGCGGCACAAGCGGCTCTCGCGTGCCGAGGAGAAGGCCTACAGCCTGCCGGCGAAGCTCGCGGTGCCGATGATGATCTGCATCTTCCCGGTGCTGTTCGTCGTCATCCTGCTGCCGGTGATTGTGCGGCTTTCGCTCGGCAACTACTGAGGCTCCGGCGAAACCAGCGCGCCGCCAGCGGCTTACGCGCGTGCCCAAGTGGGTGAATGGAATCTTAATCATCGTCGCCTAGCCTTGCCCGCTTGTGGAGCGTGCGATGCGTGCGAGTTTGGGTCGGGTGATCGTCATCACGGCCGCCGGTCTGATTTGGCTGGCGGGCTGTCAGACCAACTCGACCCTCAATCCCTTCAAGCAGACCGATGCGGCCTCGTCCGAATCGCCGGAAACCACCGGTTCTGTGGCGGAACCGCTGGAGCCGCAGGCCGCAACGCCCGAGTTGCTTGGCGCCGATCCCAACGACGACGTCAGCGTTGCCAAGAAGTATTTCCGGCAGGGCAGCTACGGGCTCGCCGAACGGCAATTCCGCAAGGCGGTCGAACTGCATCCGAAACACGCCGAAGCCTGGCTCGGGCTCGCGGCGTCCTACGACCGGCTGCGCCGTTTCGATCTGGCCGACCGCGCCTACGCGCAGGCGATCCGGCTGGTCGGTGCGACGCCGGAGATCATGAACAACCAGGGCTTCTCCTACATGCTGCGCGGCGAGCATGGCCGCGCCCGCACCACGCTGCTGGCCGCTCAGGCCAAGGATCCGGCCAATCCCTACATCCAGAACAATCTGCAGATGCTGGATGAGGCCACGCGCAAGAAGAAGATGGTGAATTGAATTCCCCGGAGCGGACGCATCTGCCAACTCTCCCACTGGGGAAATGTAGGCATGTGCTTAAACGCGACGTTTAGTAGGTTTCGCAGCTTTTTCTGGAAACAAGGCCGCGAAGAGACCAACTTTATTTTTGAGTTTGTCAAAGGATCGCGAGCGGGCGGCCTGGCTCTCCGCATCTTCTTGCTCAGCCTTTTTTCGCGCCGGTGACGCAATGACAGGAGGCTGACGGGTTTTCGCGGAAGACTTACTCAAACTAGGGCCGTTCTGCGGATGCCTTTTGCTCACGACAACATCCTTTCTTTGGTTGCCGTCATCCCGGCATGGCAACGATACAGTGATTAGAGAATTGGGTTTGTAATCGCGTACATTCCCCCATTGGGAGCGATGAGTGCGCTATCGGCGCGTTGCGCTCAATTGCTTACTTCGTCAAATCAATTGTCCATGTGTCGCGGAATCCGTCTGTTAGTACGATCTTTTTGAAACCTCGCTCCTTTGCCGTCTGCGCGAAATCGGTTTCGGTCTGGAGCTTGTAAACAAACGGTCGATTTACCAGGATATATTTGAACGTGAGGGTCGTATTGCGATCACCGCTAGCGGTCACAGTGGCGTCTCGCCCATCCTTCAACCATTTCCGTTCGATGTTGTCGGCGTAGGCTTTACGGCCCGGTGCATCGTCCGCGACGCGCTTTGCCTCTCGGACTGCATTTTCTTCCGCCCATGCGACACGATCGATTGTTCGCATAATAGGCAATAGTTTTTCAGCGTCCTCACAACGCGGGTGACCGTGAAGCTCTTGCAACTGCCTGACGATCTCGCTCGCACGTTCACCACGTACCGCCTTTGGATGAATGCGCGGGCCTGCTCCGAATTCGGTCCACTGCTTTTCGATCGCCACAGCCTCTGCCAACACCTTTTCAACTGGCCAAGGCTTAATCGCTGCTTGCCCCGGTACGACCGTGTAATGAGGCTTTGGGCGTTCACAAAATCCCTTAGGAGGTTCAGGAGCGCTTACGATGCTATCCTTAGTGCCGGTCCGTTCAGGAATCTGAACGAGAAGAAGCAACCCAGCACCTCCGAACACAATCAATGCCAAAAGCCCACGCAACATCGGCCCGCCCCCGGGGGAAATCACGCAACCCGTTTATGGTAGCGAACAAACCCGACGTGGGGCACCCCCTCTCGAGCCCCAATGACCAAGGTCGGCGAAAGGGAGTTTGAGCGCGCCCCGATGTGACCGCCATGACGCGGTGTGGCCGCCGTGCTACTCCGCTCGCATGACTCCCGTTGCCATCATCACCGGAGCCTCCGCGGGTATCGGAGCCGAACTCGCCCGCGTTTTCGCCAAGCATGGTCACGCGCTGGTGCTGGTGGCGCGGCGCGAGCCGCAGCTTCGGGCGCTCGCCGCAGAGATCGTGGCGGGAGGCGGCCCGCCGCCACTGGTGCTGCCGATCGATCTTGGCCAGTCCGACGCTGTCGCGCGCATCCAGGAAGCACTTGCGGCGAACGGGCTGGAGCCGCAGTACGTCGTCAACAACGCCGGCTTCGGGCTGGTCGGCGACGCGGTGGACCGCAAGCGCGACGAACTTCTTGAAATGATCGATCTCAACATGCGGGCGCTGACTGACCTGTCGCTCGCGTTCGTCGATAGTCTGGCGCGGCATCGCGGCGGCATTCTCAATGTTGCCTCGGTCGCGAGCTTCCTGCCGGGGCCTGGCTCTGCCGTCTATTACGCCAGCAAGGCCTACGTGCTGTCGTTCAGCGAGGCCCTTCACCAGGAACTGCGGCCGCGCGGCGTGCGGGTGACGACGCTGTGTCCCGGCCCGGTGCTGACCGAATTCCAGCAGCGCGCCGGTGTCGAAAGCCGCAAAATGCCGTTGCTCGACGTTTCGGCCTTGCGAGTGGCGGAGCAGGGCTACCGTGGTCTGATGCGCGGCAAGCGGCTGGTGATCCCGGGCTTTGTCAACAAGCTCATCACGCTATTGCCCCGCGTGATGCCCCGCGACCTGATGCTGTCCCTGATCGACCGGCGGCAGCGCGCGCGCATGGCCAGTCCCGCCAAACGAACATAGCGGCGTTTCAGGCATGTGACTTGCTTTCATGTGTCGAGGGGCTAGGAGTCGGGCAAGCCGCCAGCGCCGGTTCTCAAGGAGCTTTTTTCACACCATGAGCTTTTCCGCATCATGAGCCTGCCGGTCCTGATCGTGCTGCATCAAGAGCACTCGACGCCGGGCCGGGTCGGCAACCTGCTGAGAAGCCGCGGCATCCCGCTCGACATCCGCCGCCCGCGCTTTGGTGAACTGCTTCCCGAGACGCTGGAGAATCATGCCGGTGCGGTCATTTTCGGCGGCCCGCAAAGCGCCAACGACGCCGATGAATTCATCCGCCACGAGATCGGCTGGCTTGCGGTGCCGCTCAAGGAGAAGAAGCCGTATCTGGGCATCTGCCTCGGCGCGCAGATGCTGGCGCATCATCTCGGCGCCCGGGTCTATCCGCATCCACAAGGTCACGCCGAGGTCGGCTACTACCCGATCCGCCCGACGCCGGCCGGCCGCGCGCTCTGCAAGGATTGGCCGACCCAGGTCTATCAATGGCACCGCGAGGGCTTCGAACTGCCGCGCGGCTCGGCGCTGCTGGCGGAGGGCGACGCCTTCCCGGTGCAGGCATTCAGCTTTGGCGGGGCGGCCTACGCACTGCAATTCCACATGGATGTTACCCACGCGATGATGTGCCGCTGGACCACCCGCGGCCACGACCGCATGGAGATGCCGGGCGCGCAGCAGCGCGCCGCGCATTTCGAGGGCCGCCTGATGCACGATTCCGCGTGCCGGACCTGGCTCGATACGTTCCTGGATCGCTGGCTCAAAGGGCAGCCGGCACCGGACGTCAAGCGCCGCGTTCAGCGCCGCGGCGGCTCCATCGTGTCGATGCGGTAGAGTTCGGAAAAGACCTTTCGTCCGGCCAGCACGACCAGCAATGCGCCGAAGCCCCCGATCAGCACCGCCGGAACGGCGCCGAGCCACGCCGCCATCAGGCCGGCGCGAAAATCGCCAAGCTGGTTGGAAGCAATCACGAACAGCGAGTTCACCGCGCTGACCCGGCCGCGCGCGTCGTCCGGCGTGTGAAGCTGGATCAGCGTCATGCGGATCACCACGCTCACCATGTCGGCCATGCCGAGCGTGGCGAGCGCCGCCATCGACAGCAAAATCGAGCGCGACAGCGCGAATACCAGGACGGCGAGACCGTACACGGCCACCGCGCCGAAGACGAGGTGCCCGACACGCCGGCCGGGCTGCCAGTTGGTCAACACGATGGCGGCGATCAGCGCGCCGACGCCGGGCGACGCGCGCAGCAAGCCCAGTCCCCACGGCCCGGTTTCGAACACGTCGCGCGCGAACACCGGCAGCAGTGCGAACACGCCGCCGAGAATCACCGCGAACAGGTCGAGCGAGATCGCGCCGAGGATGATCGGATTGCGCCGGATGTAGGCGAAGCCCGCGAACAGCACAGTGGCACTGACCGGCTCCCGCGAGATCGTGGCGCGCTGGGCCTTCACCATTCCGATCAGCAGAGCGGAGGTGGTGTAGAGGATGCAGCACAGCGAATAGACCAGGATCGGGTTGATGGCGTAAATCAGCCCACCCAGCGCGGGGCCTGCGATCACCGCCACCTGCGTCGCCGATGCGCCCGCCGCGGTGGCGCGCGGCAGCATCGACGGCGGCACGATGCCGGGCAGCAGCGTTGTCAGCGTGGTCTGCTCGAAGGCGCGGCAGGTTCCGATCACGAAAACGATTGCGAGCAGCGCCTCGCGGCTCAGCACGCCCCACGCGGTTCCGGCGGCCAGCGTCGCGGTGGCGAGCCCGCAGGTCAGTTGGCAGATCCGCACGATGGTGCGCCGGTCGTAACGGTCGGCGACGTGCCCCGCCACCAGCACGAACAGCGCGGCGGGAACGAACTGCACCAGCCCGACCAGGCCGAGGTCGAGCGGGTTCCGCGTCAGGTCGTACATCTGCCAGCTCACCGCCACCGCCTGCATCTGCAGGGCGACGGTGCTGTTGACGCGCGTGACCCAATAGAGCGCGAACGGCCGGTGCCGGCGAAGATGCACCGCGCTGGCGTCGTCAACAGTCATGGGAAGGGCTTCTGTCCTGCCGGCGGCGCCTGCGGAGGCTGCGCAGCCTGGAACTTATTGTACGACAGATCAGGGCCTTAGGCTGCGCGCGGACGGAACCTTTGAACTAAAATTAGCCCAATCCACCGCTCATGCTTCAACTCATAATGTTACCATGCCAGAGGCATGGCGGCGATTCTCGCCGCTGGAGTGCGCGATGCGGGACGTCAAGACCGAGCGCAGGAGGGTGTCGCCCTACACCCTGTCGTTGGAGCAGGTGCTGCACGCCTCCGACGACATTCTCGAACTGTTGCCGATGGCGGTTTGCATCTGCGATCTGGAAGGCCGGATCGTCCAGTACAACAGCCGTGCGGTCGAAATCTGGGGACGCACCCCGAAGCCCGGCGACACCCACGAGAGTTTCACCAGCCAGGCCAGGTTCTACACCGCCGACGGCACGCTGCTGCCGGAGTCGAGGCTGAACTACGTCCTCAAGACAAAGCAGCCCCGCCGCAACGAAGAGGTCATCGTCGATCAGCCGGACGGCTCGCGCATCGCCGTGCTGGTCAACATCGATCCGCTGCTCAACGCGCGAGGCGAGATGGTCGGCGTGGTGAACTGCTTCCAGGACATCACCGAACGCAAGCGGACGCTTGAGGCGCTGGAGCAGAGCCAGCAGGATCTGCGTCAGCAGCAGGAGCGGTGGAACGCGACCTACGAGCATGCCGCGATCGGTATCGTCGAGATCGACGCCGAAGGCCGCTTCCTGCGCGTCAACGAATCGATCTGCGACATCACCGGTCTGACGCGCGAGGAATTGCTCGGCTGGCGTCTGTTCGCGCGCACCCATCCGGACGATCGCGACGTCGATGAGGAACTCTATCGCCGGCAGGTGAAGGGCGAGATCGGGTTCTATTCGGTCGAAAAGCGATTCATCCGCAGGGACGGACGCACGATCTGGTGTTCGATCCGCTCCTCCACCGTGTGCGATGCGTCGGGCCGATTTCTCTACGGCGTGCGCGTGGTGCAGGACGTCACCGCGCGCAAGGAGGCCGACGAGCGCCAGAAGCTGCTGATGGACGAGTTGAACCACCGGGTGAAGAACACGCTCGCCACGGTGCAATCGCTCGCCACCCAGACCGCGCGCGGCACCGACTCGCCGGAGGCGTTCCGGCAGGCGTTCGAGGGCCGGTTGATCGCCCTCAGCCAGGCGCACGACCAGCTCACGCAGCGGCATTGGACCAGCGCCGATCTGCGCGGGATCGTTACCGCGGCGACTGCGCCGTTCGCCCGCGGCAAAGACCGCGTCGTCATTGCCGGCGAGGACGTGACGGTGATGCCGCGCGTCGCGCTCTCGCTTGCCATGGTGTTCCATGAGCTGACCACCAATGCGGTGAAGTACGGCGCGCTGTCCGCGCCGGCCGGGCAGGTCGAGGTGATCTGGCGGACTGTTCCGGGCGCGGGTCAGCAGCCGCAGTTGTCGATCGAATGGCACGAGCGCGGCGGCCCGGCCGTGGCCGTGCCGACGCGGCAGGGCTTCGGCTCCCGCTTCATCGAGGGCAGCGTGGCGGCCGAACTCCGGGGCATTGCCCGGCTGCATTTCGACGCCGAGGGCCTGCGCTGCACGATCGACGTGCCGCTCGAAAGCGCGATCGCGGTGCCCGGATTCGATTGAGGGCTGCGCTTTCCGGCAAAAAAGCCCGCCTTCGTCCTTTGGGCCTCGGCGGGCAGCCTTCGCGGATCAGTTGGCTTGCCAACCGAAGCGGCCGGAGGCCGCGAAGGTTGGTGGAGCCAGGCGGGATCGAACCGCCGACCTCCTCATTGCGAACGAGGCGCTCTCCCAGCTGAGCTATGGCCCCTACCGAGGGCGCGGATTTGGTGCGCCCAGCAGCGAGTGGGCGCCATTTAGGCCCCGGGGTGCGCGGAGTCAAGAATGCCCGCCGGCGTGCCCGCCCGGTCGGCTTGTTTGCCGGCGGGCGACCCGTTAACGTCCCGCAACGTTCGGAACCGACATCATTATGCGCTCCATCCTCTACGTCATCCTGCTGGTGCTCGACCTCTACATCTGGCTGCTGATCGCGTCCGCCATCCTGTCGTGGCTGGTCGCGTTCAACGTGGTCAACGCGCGGAACCAGTTCGTCGCGATGGTAGGGGATTTCCTGTTCCGGATCACCGAGCCGGTGCTGCGGCCGATCCGCAATGTCATGCCCAACCTCGGCGGCATCGACCTTTCGCCGGTGATCGTCATCCTGCTGATCATCCTGATCAAGGACATCATCGTCCGTTACATCTATCCGGCGGTGATCTGAGCCCGATGAGCGGGCCGGGCGCCGCGTCGCGCCCTTGGTCCGTGACCGCAGCGCTGGAGAAGATCGCTGACGTGCGCTAACAATTCCGCATGACCGCACGCATCATCGACGGCAAGGCCATCGCGGCAGACCTGCGCGTCAAGGTGGCGGGCGAGGTGCGGCGGCTCGCCAAGCAGCACGGCGTCACGCCGGGGCTTGCGGTCGTGCTGGCCGGCAACAATCCCGCGAGCGAGTCCTACGTCGGCAGCAAAGCCAAGGCCACGCTTGAGACCGGCATGCGTTCGTTCGATCACCGGCTGCCGGACACAGTGAGCCAGGACGAGTTGCTCGCGCTGGTGGGGCGGTTGAATGCCGATCCGGAGGTGCATGGCATTCTGGTGCAGCTTCCGCTGCCGCCGCAGGTCGACGCCCAGGCCGTGCTCAACGCCATCGATCCGGCGAAGGATGTCGATGGGTTTCACCCGGTCAATGCGGGCCGGCTGGCAACGGGACTGAACGCGCTGACGCCCTGCACGCCGCTCGGCTGCATCATGCTGGCGAAGACCGTGCATGATTCGCTGGCCGGCCTTGAGGCGGTGGTGGTCGGCCGCTCCAACATCGTCGGCAAGCCGGTGGCGCAACTTCTGCTCGCAGAGAACGCCACCGTCACGGTGACGCATTCCAGGACGCGCGACCTGCCGGATATGTGCCGGCGCGCCGATCTGCTGATCGCTGCGATCGGGCGGCCCGAGATGGTTCGCGGCGACTGGATCAAGCCGGGCGCGACGGTGATCGATGTCGGTATCAATCGCGTGCAGACAGCGGGCGGCAAGAGCCGTCTGGTCGGTGACGTGGCATTCGCGGAGGCCGTCGCGGTGGCGGGCGCGATCACGCCGGTGCCGGGTGGCGTCGGGCCGATGACCATTGCCTGCCTGATGGTGAACACGGTGCGCGCCGCTTGCGCCATCGCGGGACTTCCGAAGCCTTCGGTTTGAACCGGCGCGGGGCATCGCGCGATAGAGGTCCGATGAAGCACGCAGCCCGAGCGCTCGCGATGACCGGCCTCGCGCTGGCCGTTCTCGCCTGTCTCGGCAGCGCACCCGCGGCGAGCCAGACCGTCACCCGCGTTTTCACGCCGCTCGATTCCGACAAATGCCGTCACACCAAGGGCCGGGCCGAAGAGGACTACGGCTCCTGGCGCTGCGCCGGTCATGGCGGCATCGAGGTCTATCTCAGCGCCGGTGATCAGCGCATGCAGGTCAGCTTCGGCCGCAATGCTTCGCGCGAGCCGGCGGCCCGCCAAACCTTCCCGCGCTTCAACAGTGCCTACAAAGGCACCATCGAATGGCGGATCGAGACTCCGCCGAGCGGCAAGCCGCGCGCCTTCGCCACCGTCCTGCGCTGGAACGTGAAGCTTGAGGACGATGAGCGCGACACCACCGGCCGGGTGCTGGTGGTGACGAGGCTGGGGCCGGGCGGCATCTGCCATGTCGGCTATGTCGATGCCCGCGCCAATCCGAATGCCAACGAACTGGCGCAGCAGATCGCCGACGACAAGGCGCGCGGCTTCAAGTGCGGTTCCGACAAGCCCGTGGTGGCCGGCAAGGTCATGCCGGGGCTCACCATGCCCAAGGCGGAATAGCAGATAAAAAAATGCCCGCTCCGAGGAGCGGGCATTCAGGTATCAAGCCTGATCGGCCGAATTCGTGTCAGCCGTTCCAGGCGTAGGCAACCTTGTCGAGACTGCGTTCGCCGAAGCGCTCCGAAGAGCGGGCGACAGCCTTTCCGCCGAGTGTTCGATAGAACTCGACGGCCGGATCGTTGTCGGATAGCGCCCAGACCACAAGGCTTTTGAGCCCGGTCTGGCACAGGTCGCGGCGCGCCGAGGTGAACAGGCGGCGGCCGAAGCCGAGGCCCTGATATTCGGGGCGCAGATAAAGCTCGTAGATCTCGCCGTCGTAGAACAGGCTTCGCGCCCGGTTGCGGCCGTAGTTGGCGTAGCCCGCAACCTTGTCGCCGAACGCCAGCAGCGAGATGCGGCTGCCCTTGCGAATCGCGCTGTCCCACCACTCGGGGCCGCGGCGCGTGATCAGCTTGTCGAGTTCGATGCCGGGGATGATGCCCTGATAGGCGGCACGCCAGGCTTCATCGTGAGTTTCCGCGATAGCCGTCGCGTCGGACGGCTTAGCGCGGCGAATCTCGATGAGGACTGTGCTCATGCGCGGAGTATGAGCAAGCGAGTCGCGGCGCTTCAAGTGTTACGTTGAACATTCGAAAATCGATGTGGATTACCTCCACTTTTTGCGCGGTGGGTTCGACGATCGACTCCGCGAGAAGCGGCAACAGTTCTGCACTTTCGCGGCGTGTGGCGTCGGCGACACGCGCGCAAATCAAAATCGGATTCGGATCGGCCGCGCGCCCCGATCCTTGTGACGAATCAGTGCGTAAGCGAAAATTTCGGGCTGCAAAGGCGAATCACTTTGCGATCTGATTCTCGGTCTGGGCGCCGCTGCGCCGGTCCCATGCGAGATGCCGGCGTTGTTCACACGGCGTGTGAACAACGAGGATGGGTGGGGGCTTGACGCGGAATTTACAAGCGAGGCGAGGGATCAGGCCTCGGCGGTTTCCCGGCTGCGCTCGTTGCGCTTGCGGTCGTTCGGATCGAGCAGCCGCTTGCGAAGCCGGATCGACTTCGGGGTGATCTCGACCAGCTCGTCGTCCTCGATATAGGCCAGCGCCTTTTCCAGCGTCATCCGGATTGGCGGGGTGAGGCGCACCGCCTCGTCCTTCGAGGTGGTGCGGATGTTGGTGAGTTGCTTGCCCTTGAGAACGTTGATTTCCAGGTCGTTGTCGCGGGTGTGCTCGCCCACAATCATGCCCCGGTACACCTTCCAGCCCGGCTCGATCATCATCGGGCCGCGGTCTTCCAGCTTCCACATCGCATAGGCGACGGAGTCGCCCTGGTCGTTGGAGATCAGCACGCCGTTGCGGCGGCCGGTGATCTCGCCCTTGTGCGGGCCATAGGCATGGAACAGCCGGTTCATGATGGCGGTGCCGCGCGTGTCGGTCAGCAGTTCGCTCTGGTAACCAATCAGGCCGCGGGTCGGGGCATGGAACACCAGCCGGACCCGCCCGCCGCCGGACGGCTTCATCTCGATCAGCTCGGACTTGCGCTCGGACATCTTCTGCACGACGACGCCGGAGTGACCCTCGTCGACGTCGATCACGACCTCTTCGATCGGCTCTTCGAGTTCGTCCTTGGCGGTGCGGCGCAGCAGAACCTTGGGGCGCGACACCGACAGCTCGAAGCCTTCGCGGCGCATGGTCTCGATCAGGATGCCGAGCTGAAGCTCGCCACGGCCGGCGACCTCCATCGCGTCGCTGCCCTCGGTCTCGGTGACACGAAGCGCGACGTTGCCCTCGGCCTCGCGCATCAGGCGGTCGCGGATCATGCGGCTGGTCACCTTGTCGCCTTCAGTGCCGGCCAGCGGGGAGTCGTTGACGCGGAACGTCATGGCGAGGGTGGGCGGATCGATCGGCTGCGCCACGATCGGCGCCTCGACCTCGGGAGAGCAGATGGTGTGCGCGACGGTGGCATTTGGCAGGCCCGCGATGGCGACGATGTCGCCAGCCTCGGCCTCTTCGACCGGAACGCGGTCGAGACCGCGGAATGCCAGCACCTTGGTAATGCGTCCGGTCTCGATCAGCTTGCCGTCATGGTCGAGCACCTTCACCGGCATGTTCGGCTTTGCCTGGCCGGATGTGATGCGGCCGGTGACGATGCGGCCGAGATAGGGGTTGGCTTCGAGAATGGTGCCGAGCAGGCGGAACGGGCCTTCCTCGACCACCGGCGGCTTAACGTGGCGCAGCACCAGATCGAACAGCGGCTTCATGCCCTGGTCGGTCGGGCCGTCCAGCTTTTCAGCCATCCAGCCAAGCTTGGCCGAGCCGTACAGAATCGGGAAATCGAGCTGCTCGTCGGAGGCGTCGAGCGCCGCGAACAGGTCGAACACCTCGTTCACCACCTCGACCGGGCGGGCGTCCTGGCGATCGACCTTGTTGATCACCACGATGGGCTTCAGGCCCATCTTCAGCGCCTTGGACACCACGAACTTGGTCTGCGGCAACGGGCCTTCGGCCGCGTCCACCAGCACCAGCGCGCCGTCCACCATGTTGAGAATGCGCTCGACCTCGCCGCCGAAGTCGGCATGGCCCGGCGTATCGACGATGTTGATGCGGGTGTCCTGCCAGAGGATCGAGGTCGCCTTGGCCAGGATGGTGATGCCGCGCTCGCGCTCCAGATCGTTGGAGTCCATCGCGCGCTCGACCTGGCGCTGATTGTCCCGGTAGGTGCCGGACTGCTGCAGCAGCCGGTCCACCAGGGTGGTCTTGCCGTGGTCGACGTGGGCGATGATGGCGACGTTGCGAAGGTTCATGACGGTTCCGGAAACCAAGCGCGGGCCCACCGGGCCCGCTGCTGCTGCGGTGCAATAAAGGATCGGGCAGGCGGAAGCAACCACCGCGCGAGGCCGGGGCGGTTTACCGGCCGGGTCCGCGGGGCGTTCCCTGATATGATGCTCGCAGGGTTAATGCACAAGGAAGCCGCCATGCGCCAGAAACTTGTCGGCCAGGCCCGCGCCGACGCCCTCAAGGCCCTGACCGGGTGGAGCGAGGTTCAGGGCCGCGACGCCATTACCCGAAAATTCGTGTTCAAGGACTTCAACGAGGCGTTTGGCTTCATGAGCCGGGCCGCGCTGGTCGCCGAAAAGATGGATCACCATCCCGAGTGGTTCAACGTCTACAAGACCGTCGAGGTGACGCTTTCGACCCATGACGCCGGTGGCCTCACCGAGCTCGACGTCAAGCTCGCCACCGCCATGAACGCGATCGCCGGGCCCTAAGCTTTCGCCCGCTGCCTTGCCGCCGACAAAATCCATTCCCATTTTTATGTCGGATGGCGGCGCAGGTCTGGAGTGGCGGAATGAGCACGGGCGGTGCGGCAGAGTGGAGCGGCGACGAGCATTCGCGCGAGAAGCTGGCGCGCGACGAGGCCATCGTCCGCAAGGATTTCTGGAGCAAGCTGCAACGCTTTGCCGCAAAGCTTCCGTTCGCCGAGGATTTGCTGACGGCCTACTACTGTGCGTTTGACCGCAACACGCCGAACCATGTGCGCGCGGTGCTGCTCGGCGCGCTGGCCTACTTCATCCTGCCGCTCGATTTCCTGCCGGATGTGCTGCCGATCGTCGGCTTCACCGATGATGCCGCGCTGATCGCAGGCGCGATCCGGCTGATCTGGGTTCACATCACGCCCGATCATCGCGATGCCGCGCGCCAGGCGCTGACGCGGTTGAGCGAGAAGTAACTTCGCCGCTACATCGTCAGCACGGCCTTGCCCATCACCTTGCGCGTGGCGATGTCGTCGAGCGCGCGCTTCGCGTCGGCAAGCGGATAGGTCGCGTGGACATGCGCGCTGAGCTTGCCTTCGGCGCACCAGCGCACCAGGTCGTCCATGTTGGCGCGGTGTTCGTCCGGTTCGCGTTCGGTCCATGAGCCCCAGAACACGCCGCGGATGTCGCAACTCTTCAGCAGCACCAGGTTGAGCGGCAGCTTCGGGATTTCGCCCGCGGCGAAGCCGACCACCAGGAAGCGGCCCTCCCAGGCGATCGAGCGCACCGCCGCCTCCGCATAGACGCCGCCGACCGGGTCGTAGATCACATCGATGCCGTGCTCGCCGCCGAGCCGCTTGAGCGCGTCGCGCAGATCGGACGTGCCGTAGTTCACCGTCTCGTCGGCGCCGTGCTCGCGGGCGAACGCAAGCTTGTCGTCCGACGAGGCGCAGGCGATGACGCGTGCGCCCATCAGCTTGCCGAGCTCGACCGCGGCGAGGCCAACGCCGCCCGACGCGCCGAGCACGGCGAGCGTTTCGCCGCGTTCGAGGCCGGCGCGATTCTTCAGGGCGTAGTACGAGGTGCCGTAGGTCACGCTCAGACCGGACGCGCGGTCGAAGTCGAGCGCGTCGGGCAGCCTGGTCAGCCGGTCGGCGGCGATGGCGATCCGCTCGCGGGCGGCGCCATAGCGGGCGTAGCCGGTCACCCGGTCGCCCACTTTCAGGTCCGAGGTGGCCGATCCGAGGCTCTCGACCGTGCCCGCGAACTCCGCGCCGGGCGAGAACGGAAACGCGGGCTTGTACTGGTACTTTCCGGCGATGATCAGCGTGTCGAAAAAATTGAGCGCCGCGGCGGCGACCCGGACCACCGCCTCGCCGGGCCCGGCCACCGGGTCCGGCAGATCGGCCAGTTCGAGATCGTCGGGCGTCCCGGCGCGGGTACACAGAAGGGCTTTCATGTCGCGATTATCCAGATTCTGCCTGCATTCTGGGAGGCCCATCGGGTCAAACCCCAGGCGCGGCGCCATGCGGCCTTCACAATCCTGATTTTGCCCATTATTTCGCTATACTTGATTTGAAGCGCCACCGTTCGCCGGCCCGAGGGTTGATGATCTTGAAAAGACACGTCCAGCTCGTCCCCCCGCTGCTTGTTGTTGCGGCGCTCATGTTGGCCACCGCGGCATCCGCGCAACCCGCACCGGCGAAGCCTGCCGCGCCAAAGCCGGCAGCGGCAGCACCCGCCGCACCGCCCAGCCCCACGGCGCAGGCCACTTTGCTTGGCCAGTACGGCGACTGGGGCGCGTACACCGCGACCCCCGGTGGCCGCAAGGTCTGCTTCGCGCTGTCCAAGCCGACCTCGACAGTCGATAACCCGCCGAACCGGCGCACCGCCGCCAACCCGGTCTATATGTTCATTTCGACGCGCCCTTCGGAAAAAGTGAAGGACGAGGTGTCGATGCTGGTCACCGGCTACCAGCTCAAGCCGAACACCGACGCCAGCTTGGCGATCGGCAGCGCGGCATTTGCCATGTACACGCAGAACGACGGCGCCTGGGTGAAGAACGCCGCCGACGAAACGCGCCTGCTCGACGCCCTGCGCAAGGGCCCCGAACTGGTGATCAAGGCGACGACCTCGCGCGGAACTCAGACCGCCGACACGTTCTCGCTCAAGGGCATCGGCCAGGCGCTGGATCGCGTCGGCCAGGAATGCAGGTAGAGTAAGTCAACGCGCGGCACGCGCCGCGCCGGTTCAATGAACGCCATGCTCAACACCGAGATCGCGCTCGAGAAGACGCCGCTCGAGCGCTATGTGCCGCCGGCGAAACCGTCGCTGGTCGGCTTGACGCGCGCAGCGCTCGCCGAGGCGCTGGGCGCGATCGGCGTGAAACCGGCGCAGCAGAAAATGCGCGTGCAGCAGATATGGCATTGGATCTACGTGCGCGGCGCGCAGAGCTTCGACCAGATGACCAGCGTGTCGAAGGAGATGCGCGTGGAACTCGACGCGCATTTCACGCTGGCGCGTCCGGAGGTCGTGGCCGAGCAGGTGTCGGCCGACGGCACCCGCAAATGGCTGCTGAGGCTGCCCGGCGAAACGGCCGGCGAGCGGCCGCACGAAGTCGAGTGCGTCTACATCCCGGAGAGCGATCGCGGCACGCTGTGCCTGTCGAGCCAGGTCGGCTGCACGCTGAACTGCACGTTCTGTCACACCGGGACGCAGCGCCTGGTCCGCAACCTCACCTCCGGCGAGATCGTCGGACAGCTCATGGTGGCGCGCGACCGGCTGGGCGATTTCCTCGGCGCCATCCCTCCCCCGAAGGGGGAGGGTCGGCCGCCGAGCGTAGCGAAGGCGGGCGGGGTGGGGTCCGACTCGACGTCTACGCCGACCCCACCCGGCTCCCCCGGCTCGAGGCCGGGGTCGCCACCCTCCCCCTCCGGGGGAGGGATAAGAAAGGTCTCCAACATCGTGATGATGGGGATGGGCGAGCCGCTCTACAATTTCGAGGCGGTGCGCGACGCCATCAACGTCATCTCCGACGGCGATGGCCTGAGCCTGTCCAAGCGCCGCATCACACTCTCGACCTCCGGCGTGGTGCCGATGATCGAGCGCGCCGGCACGGAGATCGGCAGTATGCTGGCGATCTCGCTGCATGCGGTGCGCGACGAGTTGCGCAACGAGCTGGTCCCGCTCAACCGCAAATACCCGATCAAGGAACTGCTCGACGCCTGCCGCAACTATCCCGGCGTGTCGAACGCCAAGCGGATCACGTTCGAATACGTGATGCTGAAGGACGTCAACGACTCGCTGGCCGACGCCAAGGCGCTGGTGCGGCTGCTGAAGGGCATTCCCGCCAAGATCAATCTCATTCCGTTCAACCCGTGGCCCGGCACCCTGTACGAGTGCTCGGACTGGGACCAGATCGAGAAATTCTCCGAGGTCGTGTTCAACGCGGGCTACGCCTCGCCGGTGCGCACGCCGCGCGGCCGCGACATCCTCGCCGCCTGCGGCCAGCTCAAGAGCGCCACCGAGAAATTGTCGGCGCGCGAGCGGCTGGCGCTGCGCGCCATGTCGATGACGGACTAGCGATTGAGTTTCGTCATGGCGGAGATGGATCGATGATCGTCGTCCGCTTTCTCATGCGCTTCCTGATTGTGCCGTTTGCCGCGACGGTGGCGATCTGCGTTGCCATGCTGTTCGTCATCGCGGCGCACTGGAACCGGTTCGTGGCGCTGGCCGGCAGCAATCCGGCACCGCCCGACGATGCCGAAAGAATCCTGCTGCTGCTTGCTCCCGCGCTTGTGATGTCGGCCGCCGTGGTTGCCATGTTGGCGCCTGCGGCCATCGCCGCGCTGATCGCGGAGGCGTTCGCGATCCGCTCATGGATGTTTCACGTCTTGAATGGCGGTGTGTCGGTGTGGGTGGGGTGGATGGCGATGGAGGATCTGCGCAAGCCCTACGACATCTTCGACCAGCCGCTGATTGTGGTCGGCGCCGGCATCGCCGCGGGCTTCGCCTATTGGGCGATCGCGGGATGGAATGCGGGGTTCTGGAAGCCGGTGTTTGCCGAGCCGGAAGAAGCGCAGCCCGTTCGATAGCCTTCGACCACGCTCTCTCCGCTCATTCCCGCGCAAGCGGGAATCCAGCGCTTATACAAAAGGCCCTGTTGCGTAGCCCCTGGGTCCCCGCTTTCGTCGGGGACGAGCGGAAGGGGATGGGCGTTGCACAAAAAGAAAAATCGCCTCTCCGAGGAGAGGCGATCAGTTGTTCAGTCTCTCAGACGTGTGGTGGAGAAACTCAGCGGCGCGGCTGCTCGGCACGGGCCGAACTGCCTTCGAGCCGTTCGGAGAACGCGGCAACGGTCTTGGCGTAGACCAGCGCCTTGTTCCACTTGCGGATCACTTCGAAGTTCGCGGTGCCTTCGCCGTAGGGCCGGCCCGGCTCCCAGCCGTAGCCCTTGAAGTAGTTGGCGATGGAGGCGAGCGTGTCCGGCACGCTGCGGATCAGGTCGCGCTTGCCGTTGCCGTCGAAGTCGATGGCGAACTTGTTGTAGGACGAGGGCAGGAAGTGGGCCTGGCCGAGTTCGCCGGCCCAGTCGCCGCGCAGGTCTGCCGGCTGCAGATCGCCCTTCTGCACCAGCGAGAGCGCCTCGTAGAGCTCGTTCTGGAAGAACGCGCTGCGGCGGCAGTCGAAGCCCAGCGTCGCGGTGGCGCGCAGCACCTCATGCTTGCCGGTGTGGGTGCCGAAGTCGGTCTCGAGACCCCACAGCACGATGGCCATGGCGCCCGGCACGCCGAATTCCTTTTCGATGCGGCGCAGCGTCGGCGCCTGCTCGGCCATTTGCTTGGAGGCGCGGGCCCAGCGCTGATTGATGCGCGGCGTCGAGAACTCCTCGAAGCTCAGCTTGAACACGCCCTGGCGCTTGTCGGCGGCGAGCACTGACGGGTCGAGCGTGACCCCATTGAGCAGCGTCAACGTGCGCGGGGTCAAACCCTTCGCTGCGGCTTCCTGCTTGAACTCGTTGAGGAAGGCGTCGAACCCGCCCGGCGCATTGCACTGCGCGGCGAACGCCGGCGCGGCAAGCGTGAACGAAACAATGGCGGCTGCGGTGAGGGCTCGGACCGGACGCATGATGTGCCTCGCACTGGAATGTCGGTTGCATCATCTAGCGCAAGGTCGCTGTGGCCGCGTAGCGCGATCCATCGGCGAGGTTAAGCTAAGCGGTTAAGGCGTTCGGTTAATTTCGGAACCGGGGGGTGCCGAGCGCGTTGGATTGGCGTCATGTGTGGAGTGGTCCAATGAATCTTCGTGGTTTGATCCTGCCTGGTCTGGTGTTTTTCGCGGGCGCGCTGTTTGGCCGCGTGTTCGGCGTCAAGCCGCTGGTTCGCGGCGCGATGGCGGCGGCGACCATGAGCGGCATGATCCCCGATGCGCGCGAGCCTCGCAGCACGCCGCGCCGGGTCAGCCACCGGCCGGCCCGCAAGCGCGCGCAGCGGAAGGCCTCCGCCAAGGCGGCGTGATCTACCCCG
This sequence comes from Hyphomicrobiales bacterium, assembly GCA_021730985.1. GTDB lineage: Bacteria > Pseudomonadota > Alphaproteobacteria > Rhizobiales > Xanthobacteraceae > Z2-YC6860. The sequence goes on from JAKFYI010000015.1 coordinate 138,797, forward strand.
CGCGCTCGGGCGCAGCAGCCGGAATGACCTGCGCGATTGTCCGCAGCACGTCGTAGATCACCGCCGTCGACCAGCCGAACAGCAATACGCCGCTCATCGCGGTGATGGGCCCCAGCAGGCGCCAGCGTGGCTCCGGCAGGATGTCGCCGTACCCCAGCGTCGTATAGTTGACGAAGGCGAAATAGAACGCGTCGGAGATTTTGGGCACGGCTTGCAGCGCGGCGTAGGCGACGCCCCAGATCGCGACCTCAATGACATGCGCGGCCATTAGAACCGAGACGGCGACCCCCATCACCAGAACCAACCGCAGCCGCGGATGCAATGGCTCGGCCACCTGCCGGGCGTGATGGGCTGACCAGCTCACAACGGCCATGATGACGGAATGCACCGCGATACAGGCGAGGCAGACCAGAAGTCCGACGAGAAGCTGGCCTTCGAAAACGTCGTTGTTGGGCAACATCGCGGACCCCCTGCGGCTTGGTGCGATTTCGGCCGCGGAAGGCTCGCAACGATCGGGGTTGGATGGCAAGTGCGGTCCTGCGGGCGGGTATGCCTTGCGCCACCGGATGGTCCCCCTATAGTCCGCGCGATTTCCCGGCCGAACATGGCCAGAAGCGAGGAGTTGGACGGTGGCGAAGGGTGACATCAAGAAAGTGGTGCTCGCCTATTCCGGCGGCCTCGACACCTCGATCATTCTGAAGTGGCTGCAGACCACCTACGGCTGCGAGGTGGTGACCTTCACCGCCGATCTCGGCCAGGGCGAAGAGCTGGGGCCCGCTCGCGAGAAGGCGCTGCGCGCCGGCATCAAGCCGTACAACATCTTCATTGAGGACCTGCGCGAGGAGTTCGTTCGCGACTACGTGTTCCCGATGTTCCGCGCCAACACGGTCTACGAGGGGCAATATCTGCTCGGCACCTCGATCGCGCGTCCGCTGATCGCCAAGAAGCAGATCGAGATCGCGCGCAAGGTCGGAGCCGACGCGGTGTGTCATGGCGCCACCGGCAAGGGTAACGACCAGGTGCGCTTCGAGCTGACGTATTACGCGCTTGAGCCGTCGATCAAGATCATCGCGCCGTGGCGGGAATGGACCTTCAAGGGCCGCGAGGAGTTGCTCGCCTTCGCGCGCGAGCACCAGATCACCATCGCCAAGGACAAGGAAGGCGAGTCGCCGTTCTCGGTCGATGCCAACCTGCTGCACTCCTCGTCGGAAGGCAAAGTGCTGGAGGATCCGGCCAAGGAAGCGCCGTCGATCGTCTATCAACGCACCATCTCGCCGCTGGACGCGCCCGACAAGGCGACGGATGTCACGATCGGGTTCGAGCGCGGCGACGCCGTCAGCATCGACGGCCAGAAACTCTCGCCCGCTGCGCTGCTGGCGAAGCTCAACGATCTCGGCAAGGCCAACGGAATCGGCCGGCTCGACCTGGTGGAGAATCGCTTCGTCGGAATGAAGTCGCGCGGCGTCTATGAGACGCCCGGCGGCACCATCCTGCTGGTGGCGCATCGCGCCATCGAGTCGATCACGCTTGACCGCGGCGCGGCCCATCTCAAGGACGAGGTCATGCCGCGCTACGCCGAGCTGATCTACAACGGCTTCTGGTTCGCGCCGGAGCGCGACATGCTGCAGGCGCTCATCGACAAGAGCCAGGAGCACGTCGATGGCGATGTGCGGCTCAAGCTCTACAAGGGCAACGTGATGGTGACGGGCCGCGAGAGCGCGAACTCGCTGTACTCCTCGACGCTGGTCACGTTCGAGGACGACCGTGGCGCCTACGACCAGAAAGACGCGGCGGGCTTCATCCGGCTCAACGCGCTGCGGCTGCGCACGCTGGGTGCCCGCAACAGCAAGCTCAAGCGGGACAAGTAGCGCCGCACCCGGGTCCGGGCGCCGTCACATCTTCACCGTGACCTTGCGGTTCTCGCCGAGGTTCGGCTTCTGGCCGGTGAGCCGCGCCTTGGCGAACTCGAACGCCGCCACGATCTTGCTGGCGGGGCCGTCCCACAGTTCGGCGGTCGCCGGATAGAACTCCAGCACGCGCACGTTCGGATCGTTCGGGCCGTCCGGCCACCAGACATCGTCCGTCTTTTTCCAGATTTGCGCGGCGAGATCGGCGTCGTCAAAAATGGCGGCGCGTCCGGTGATGGACAGGTACGCCTTGTCCTTGGCGTCGATCACGATCAGGCAGGCGTCCGGCGCCGCCGCGAGTTCATCGTCCTTGGCGCTGCGCACGTCGGTAACGAAGCGGATGGTCCCTTCGTCGCGGTCCACGCGCGGTTCCAGCGGGCGCGCGCGCAGGCCGCCGTCAAACCGCGTCGTCAGCATGCCGACGCCGACCTTTTCAATGATCGTCCATACGCGCTGCAAACTGTCGGGCATGTGACTCTAACCGGCGGCGCGCGCCAGAGTTCCGCGATCGGTCTTACAGAATGTCCGGAGGCTGCCTAGATAAGTCCCTGACTTTCGCTGGGAGGTGCCGATGATCTATTTGATCGCCTTCTTCGTACCGCCGCTCGGGCTGCTGCTCAATGGCCAGCCGTTTTCGGCTGTGCTCAACCTGATCCTGATCGTGCCGTGCATTCTGTTCGGCATGGTGTTCCCGGTGCTGTTTCTGGTGCCGTCGGCGCACGCCATCATCGCGATCGCGATGAAGCGGGAAACCCGCAAGCATCGCGAGATCGTGGAAAGCATCGAGAAGCACGGACCGCCGCCGGGTTGGCGCAGCTAGCCGCTACGCCGGGGCGTGGCAAACCGCTTCGATGTTGTGCCCATCGGGATCGAGCACGAACGCGCCGTAGTAGTTCGGATGGTACTGCGGGCGCAGCCCCGGTGCGCCATTGTCGCGCCCACCGGCCGCAAGCGCTTCGCGGTGGAACGCTTCGACGCTGGCGCGGTTCTTGGCGACGATCGCGACGTGCAGCGGCTTCTCCAGCTTGCCTTCGCCGCCGATCCAGAAGTCTGGTTTCCCGCCGACGCCATAACCCGCGGCCGGGAATCCGCTCGCATTTTGGTGGGCCTCGACCTCCATGATCAGCACATAGCCCAGCGGCGCGAGTGCTCGGCCGTAGAACGCCTTGGCGCGCTCGTAATCGGAAACGGCGAATCCGACGTGATCGATCATGATGACCTCGCTGTACCGCTATTTTCCAGCGAGCAGCGGGGTGATGCGGCGCACCGTCACCCTCCGGTTCTGTTCCTCCGGCCCCGGGGTAGGCACTTTGAGATACTGCTCGCCGTAGCCTTGCGTCGTCAGGTTTTCCGGCGGAACTGCGAACTGCTCGGTCAGCGTAACGGCGATGGACTCCGCGCGGCGATCCGAGAGCGACAGGTTGTCGATGTCGGCGCCCACGGCGTCGGTGTGGCCTTCGATCAGGAACACCTCATTTGGGTTGCGCTGGATCACCTGTCCAATCGCTTTGGCGATAATTTCCAGGCTGGGAGCCTGGTCGGGCCTCACGTCCCACGATCCCGTGTCGAATGTAATGGTATCGATATCGACGCGCCGCATCCGCTCCCGCAGGTTCTGGCTGTAGCGTATCTCATCCAAGGTGTAGGGGCGCTCGATCACCATGACGGGCGGCGCGATCAGCGTTTCATAGATCAGCGTTCGGTCGGCGCGGCGGGACTCGACGATGTAGCGTTCCCGCGGGATGCGGATGACGGGCGGTGGCACGTTGATGAATACGTTGGCGAAACTCCCGCCCCTCGGTCCGCGCATGTTGTCGATGATGACGACTTCACGGCCGCCTTGATCGCGGCGCAGCCGCCGCAACAGCCGGCCATCGTCGTCCGTGACGGTGACGATGGAAGTGCCGTTCGGCCTCACCGCAATGGTGCGGGTTTCGCTGCCGCGGCGCTCGGTGCGCACATTCTGGGCGTTGGAGCGGAACCGCTCGCCTTCATTCCTGCGGATGATGGTGCGGTCGCCGTCACGAATGATGGTGCGGCCTGGCTCCTGGATGATGACCCGGTTGCCTTCGCGTGTTTCACTTCGCTGGCTTCGGAAGTCCTCCAGCCGCTGGACGTTGGGCGGCGTTGCAGCAGGGCCCGCCTGCGGGGATGCTGCCGGAGCAGTCGTCGGGGCAGGCGTTCCAGACAGCGGGGCGCCAGCCGGGCGCTGCGGTGATGCGGCCGGTGGCGTCACCGGCTGCTGCGGTTGGGTTTGCGCCGGTGCGGCGGGTGCCGGCTGCGCCTGCGGAGGCTGCTGAGCCGGCGGGCCGCGCCGCTCATCACGTTGTCCTGGGCGCTGATCCTGCCGCTGGTCGCGGCGGTCATCCCGGCGTTCGTCGCGACGATCCTGGCGCTGTTCTTGACGTTGTTCTGGGCGCTGTTGCGGACTGGCAGCGGGAGGAGAAGGAGCGGCCGGTGCTGCTGCCGGAGGGGCGGCGGGCGGCGCAGCGGGAGCTGCAGGGGCCGCTGGCGGCGCGACTGGCCGCGGCGGCTGAGCGGCAGGCGGAGATGGTTGTGGGCGCTGTTCCGGGCGCTGCTCGCGGCGGTCATCCCTGCGCTCTTCCTGCCGTTCCTGACGCGGCTCGGGGCGCTGCTGAGGTGCGGCTGCAGGTGGCGGCGGGGCGGCCGGTTTCGGCGGCTGCGCTGCAGGAGGAGCAGGGGTGGCCGGCGGTGCCGCAGGTTTGGGCGGAGCAGGCTTCGGCGGCGGCTTCGTGCCCTTGTCGTCGGGCGCAGGCTCAGCGGAAGCAGGCGGCGCGGACTGCGCTTGAGCGGAGGCGGACAGTCTCGGCGGGATGTTCAAAAAAGTCGAACCGACCATCAGCGCCGGTATCACTGTCCCGGCGAGCAGCAGACTCTTGAGCGTCATGACAAATCCTTGTGCGCGCGAACCGCGGCGAGCCCCAGGTCACATAAGCGACGATCCTGGGCTATCGCGTGGCGGGCGAGCGGCGAATTTGTGAGCGGGCGCAATTGATGCGTTGTCGCAGCGATGCTGTCGGCCGAAGTGACCAGCCGTTCATGTTCGCGCGAGAATGATGAGCGAAGAAGCGGGCGCTGATCGCGCCCGATCTCGCTTCATGCGAAGTGCGCGGTAGGACAGCGCTAGACCTGACGCTCAACCATCCTGAGCTTGATCTCGGCGATCGCCTTGGCCGGGTTGAGTCCCTTCGGGCAAGCTTTGGCGCAGTTCATGATGGTATGGCAGCGATACAGCCGGAACGGATCCTCGAGATTGTCGAGCCGTTCGCCGGTCGCCTCATCGCGGCTGTCGCTGATCCAGCGATTGGCTTGCAGCAACGCGGCGGGACCAAGATATCGCTCGCTGTTCCACCAATAGCTTGGGCACGAGGTCGAGCAGCAGGCGCACAGGATGCACTCGTAGTGACCGTCGAGCTTCTGGCGGTCCTCGTGGCTCTGCTTCCATTCCTTCTGCGGCGTCGGCGTCACCGTCTGCAGCCACGGCTGGATCGAGGCGTACTGCGCGTAGAAGTTCGTCATGTCCGGCACGAGGTCCTTGACCACGGACATGTGCGGCAGCGGATAGATGCGAACCGTGTCGTTGATCTCGTCCATGCCCTTGGTGCAGGCCAGCGTGTTGGTGCCGTCGATGTTCATCGCGCAGGAGCCGCACACGCCTTCGCGGCAGGAGCGGCGGAAGGTCAGCGTCGGATCGATCTTGTTCTTGATCCAGATCAGCGCGTCGAGAACCATCGGCGCGCAATCGTCGCGATCGACAAAATAGGTATCGACGCGCGGGGTCTGGCCGTCGTCGGGGTTCCAGCGATAGACGCGGAACGCGGTGACGTTGCGTGCGCCCGCCGGGCGCTTCCAGGTCTTGCCCTCGGCGATCTTGGAGTTCTTCGGCAGGGTGAGTTCGACCATCATAAACCTCGTTGGGCTCGCAGTTAGCGAGCGGCTGCTCGGGTACGGCCGGCGGGCGTGTGCGCAGGGCGTTCCATGGCGCGCCGCTCGATCACCACCAGTGTCGGGTAGAAATGCATGCCGTGCACGGATCGCGCGAACGCGCCGGGCTCGGTATCGATGCCTTCACGCCAGAACCAAGCGTTCATCTCGTCGATCAATTCCTTGACGAACTCGATGTAGGTGCCCGGCTTACGCACGCCGCCGCCGAATTCCTCGGCCCAATACGATGTGCACATATCCTCGCAGACGTAGAGGCCATCTTCCCGGACGTGCTTGAAGAGCGCGCGAAACGTCGTGAGCTGGTGTTCGAAGTGGTGGCTCCCGTCGTCGATCAGGATGTCGATGGGACCAATCTCAGCGGCCAGATTTTGCAAGAATGAGTCATCGTTCTGGCTGCCGATGAAGACTTTCGTGCCGGGTGACTCGAAGCGCTTGCAGTCCGGATTAACATCGAGACCCACGATCCGCGCTCGAGGCCCGAAATAGCGGCGCCAGATCTCCAGCGATCCGCCCCCTGCGACGCCGATTTCAAGCAACGTTATTTCCCGGTCCCGAAATCGTGCAAAGTGACGGTCGTAGATTTCGAAATAATGCTTCCACTTGTTCACGACATGACCGGTGTGCGTCGCGACCAGCCTCTCAAGATCGGATTGGGCATTCCAATACGCCGCGACCCGGCGTAGCCCCTTCAGCGAATTTGAATTAAGGCCGAGATACATCGGGCTTTCTTTCGGGCGCGCTCAATAGACGCGAGCCTTCGGCTCGACGTAGGCGACGTCGTTGGTGAGCGTGTAGGTGTGGACTGGGCGGTAGTCGATCTTCACGTTGCCCTTGTCGTCGATCCACGTCAGCGTGTGCTTCATCCAGTTCTTGTCGTCGCGGTCGGGGAAATCTTCGCGTGCATGAGCGCCGCGGCTCTCGGTGCGGTTGACGGCGGCGTCCATCGTCACCACCGCCTGCGAGATCAGGTTGTCGAACTCGAGCGTCTCGATCAGATCGGAATTCCAGATCAGCGAACGGTCGGTGACGCGCACGTCCGACGCCGCAGCGTATGTGTCGTGGATCAGCTTCTTGCCTTCCTCCAGCACCTCGCCGGTGCGGAACACCGCGCAGTTGTTCTGCATCACGCGCTGCATGTTCAGCCGCAGCTCCGCGGTCGGCGTGCCGCCGTTGGCGTTGCGCAGGCGGTCGAGCCGGGACAGCGCCAGCTCGGCGGAGTCCTTCGGCAATTCGGGCTGCTTGTCGCCGGGCGTCAGCTTCTCGGCGCAGCGCAGAGCCGCAGCGCGGCCGAACACCACGAGATCGATCAGGGAGTTTGAGCCGAGGCGGTTGGCGCCGTGAACCGAGACGCAGCCGGCTTCGCCGAGCGCCATCAGGCCCGGCACGACGGTGTCGGGATCGCCGCCCTTCTTGGTCAGCGCCTCGCCGTGATAGTTCGTGGCGATGCCGCCCATGTTGTAATGCACGGTCGGCAGCACCGGCACCGGCTCGCGCGACAGATCGACGCCCGCGAAGATGCGCGCGCTCTCCGAGATGCCGGGCAGCCGCTCCTGCAGCACCGCCGGATCGAGATGGTCGAGATGCAGGAAGATGTGGTCCTTGTTCTTACCGACGCCGCGGCCCTCGCGGATTTCGACTGTCATCGAGCGCGAGACGACATCGCGCGAGGCGAGGTCCTTGGCGGACGGCGCGTAGCGCTCCATGAAGCGCTCGCCCTCGGAGTTGACCAGATAGGCGCCTTCGCCGCGCGCGCCCTCGGTGATCAGGCAGCCGGCGCCGTAGATGCCGGTCGGGTGGAACTGGACGAACTCCATGTCCTGCAGCGGCAGGCCGGCGCGCAGCACCATCGCGTTGCCGTCGCCGGTGCAGGTGTGCGCCGAGGTGCAGGAGAAGTAGGCGCGGCCATAGCCGCCGGTGGCGAGGATCGTGGTCTGGGCGCGGAAGCGGTGGATGGTGCCGTCGTCGAGGCACAGCGCGACCACGCCGCGGCAGCGGCCCTCGTCGTCCATGATCAGGTCGATGGCGAAATACTCGACGAAGAACTCCGCGGAGTGCCGCAATGCCTGGCCGTACATGGTGTGCAGCATGGCGTGGCCGGTGCGGTCGGCGGCCGCGCAAGTGCGCTGCGCGGTGCCCTTGCCGAAGTGCGTGGTCATGCCGCCAAACGGCCGCTGATAAATCTTGCCGTCTTCCTCGCGGCGCGAGAACGGCATGCCCCAGTGTTCGAGTTCGTAAACCGCGGCGGGCGCTTCGCGGACCATGTACTCGATGGCGTCCTGGTCGCCGAGCCAGTCGGCGCCCTTGACGGTGTCGTACATGTGCCAGCGCCAATCGTCCTCGCCCATGTTGCCGAGCGAAGCGGCGATGCCACCCTGCGCCGCCACGGTGTGCGAGCGGGTCGGGAAGACCTTGGTGATGCAGGCGGTGCGAAGTCCGGCTTCGCTGCAACCTACCACCGCGCGCAAGCCCGCGCCGCCGGCGCCGACCACCACCACGTCGTAGCTGTGATCCTCGATCGGATAGGCGCGGCCGTTCATCTTGGGTGCACTGTCGCCGCCGTTGGTCGCCATGGCTAGAGTCCGAATGAAAGTTTGAGGATCGCGAACACCGCGGTGAGTGCGACCGCGCAGGAGAAGAACGTGTTGCCCATCAGCATGGCGATCTTCGGGAGTTCATCATGCACGTAGTCTTCGATGATGACCTGCATGCCGAGCCACATGTGATACGCGCTGACCAGCACGAACAGCAGCAGGCCGATCGCAACCGCGGTCGAGCCGAGGATCTGCACCACCGCCGCGTGATTGCGCCCCATCAGGCTGAGCACGAGAATGACCGCGCCGATCGTCAGCGGAACCAGCGCGACCGATGTCAGGCGCTGGTGCCAGAAATGCTTGGTCCCGGCGTGCGCGGCGCCAAGATGGCGGACACGGCCCATCGGGGTGCGCATGGAGGAGGAAGGCTCGTGATCGCTCACCGGAAGCCTCCCATCAGGTAGGCGATGAACCAGACGATCACGGTGAGGCCGACCGAGCCGACCAGCGTCGCCATCGTGAGCCATTCGCGCTCAACCGGTCCGAGGCCGCGGCCGGTGTCCCAGATCAGATGCCGGATGCCGCCCAGCATGTGCTGGATCATCGCCCAGGTGTAGCCGAACAGGATCAGCCGTCCGATCACAGTCTCCAGGAACCACTGCACGCCGGCGTAGGCGTTGGGTCCGGCCGCGGCTGCGATCAACCACCACAGCAGCAGCAGCGTGCCGACGTAGAGCGCCGCGCCGGTGACGCGATGCACGATCGACATCATCATCGTCATCGTCGGGCGATAGATTTGAAGATGCGGCGAGAGCGGCCGGTTTTTGGCGGACGTTTTTGCCTCGGCCATGGATGTTCTCCGGCGGCTAAGCCGTGCTCTCGTTCGAGTGTGATCGAAGCCCCACAGCGCTGCAAACGCCGCGAGTTTCGGTGAGTTTGCAGCCCGCCAGCCAAGACCTGACAGATTGGAAGAAGAATACTTGCAAACTTCGCTGAAAGCGAAGAATGATCGTTCCAGAAATGGCTTTCAATCCCTATTTTGCGTAGTCTTCCTTCGCATTAGGAGAAGGCTGATATGCGGTTCGATCTCGCCGACCTGAGCCTGTTCCGTCACGTCGTGGAGGCCGGCAGCATCACGCATGGCGCCGAGCGGGCCCATCTGGCGCTGGCCGCGGCGTCCACCCGCATCCGCAACATGGAGGGCGCGCTGGGCGCGCCGCTGCTGGTGCGCGGTCGTCATGGCGTCGCGACAACACAGGCCGGGCGCACCCTGCTGCAGCACGCGCGCATCATGCTGGCGCAGGCCGAGCGGCTGCGGGAGGACCTCGGAGGGTACGCCGGCGGGTTCGGCGGGCAGGTGCGGGTGCTCTCCAACACCAACGCGCTCACCGAATTCCTGCCCGAGACGCTGAGTTCGTTCCTGGCGGCGCATCCCAACGTCAGCGTCGATCTGGAGGAGCGGCTGTCGGACGAGATCGTCGGCCTGATCGCGGAGGGCGTGGGCGACATCGGCATCGTGGCGGGCACCGTCGATACCAGCCGGCTGACCACCTATCCGTTCCGCACCGATCGCTTCGTGCTGGTGGTGGCGCGCGACCACCCGCTCGCCAATCAGTCCAGCGTGGCGTTTGCCGACGTGCTGGACCACGAGTTCGTCGGCCTCGAGCGCTCCAGCGCGGCGCAGCGCTTCTTCGCCGACAAGGCCAGCCGGATCGGCCGGACGCTGCGGTTGCGGGTGCAGTTGCGCTCGTTCGACATGGTGTGCCGGCTGGTCGAGCACGGCGTCGGTGTCGGCATCGTGCCGGCCACCACGGCGCGCCGCGCCGTCCTGGCGATGGCGGTCAAGTCGGTCGAGCTGTCCGACGCCTGGGCGCTGCGGGAGCTCACCATCTGCGTCCGCGACTTCGGCGCGCTGCCGCCGTTCGCGCGCCAGCTTGTCGAGCACATGCGCGCACCCCGAAACTAACCCTTATTGCGCCGGATGACCGGAACCCTGGATGCCAGCCGCGTGTTGTCTTGCGTGGCAGGGGCCGCGAAGGAGATTTTGGCTATGAGTATTTTCAAGCATGGCCTGATGGCCGGCATTGCCCTCGTTCTGACAGCCGCGGTCGCATTGCCGGCGTCCGCCGAAATGGCGAAGGCCACGCTGAAGGACAAGAGCGGCAAACCGGTGGGGGATGTCGATCTGATGCAGACCTCCAATGGCGTGTTGCTCAAGCTGTCGCTGAAGGAGATGCCGCCCGGCGAGCGCGCGTTCCACATTCATGCGGTCGGCAAGTGCGATGCGCCGTTCGATTCCGCTGGACCGCATTTCAATCCCGGCAACCACAAGCACGGCATCATGTCCGGCCCGGGCCATGCGGGTGACATGCCGAACCTGCACATCCTGCAAAGCGGCGAGCTGACCGTGGAAATCCTGAATGCTGCGATCTCGCTGGAGAAGGGCAAGCCGAATTCGGTGTTCGACGGCGACGGCTCTTCGATCGTGATTCACGACAAGGCCGACGACTACAAGAGCGATCCGTCCGGCAACGCGGGCGACCGCATCGCCTGCGGCGTCATCGAGCAGAGCGGCGCGGCGACCGCGGGAAGCCCGCCGAAGAAGTAGCCCGTCAGCGCGGGATCAGCGCCCAGTAATCCAGTTCCAGGATCACCGACGGATCGTACTCGGTACCGTCCTTGAGCGGGAAATCCGGGCACGGCCGGTCCTTGGTGGCGACGGTTCGCAGACGAAGCGCGCCGAGGTCGCTGCGTCCGGGCAGTTCGCTCACTGCCAGCACCTCGCTCCAGGCGAACACTGTCTCTCCGGCGAACAGCGGCGCGACATGCCGGCCGCCGTTGATCGCCGCGATGTGAAACGCATTGGCCAGCCCGTTGAATGACAGCGCGCGGGCCAGCGAGATGGCATGGCCGCCATACACCAGCCGCCGTCCGAACCGGCTCTTCGAGCCTGCGAACTGGTCGAAATGGATGCGGGCGGTGTTCTGGTAGAGCCGTGTTGCGATCTGGTGCTCGGCCTCCTCCACGGTGATGCCGGCAACGTGGTCGATCTTCTCACCGGGCTCGTAGTCGCCGAAGCGATGCGGGCTGCCGGCGAGTTCGAAATCGTAGGCCTTGGTGGCGAGAGGCGGGCAGGCGCCGCCCAGCACGCGCGGTTCGACCGCGACCGGCAGGCGCGGCACATGATCGCCCGGCGCCGAAGCGCCGGCGTCGCGCTTGTTCACCATCACCCAACGCACGTAGTCCAGCACCGCGGTGCCGTCCTGCTTGAAACCGCGGGTGCGGACATAGACCACGCCGGTCTTACGGCTGGAGTTCTCCTTCAGCCCGATCACGTCCGATGTTGCCGTCAGGGTGTCGCCCGGAAACACCGGCGCGAGAAACTGGCAGCCGGCGTAGCCAAGGTTGGCGACAGCGTTCCACGAAATGTCCGGCACAGATTTGCCGAACACCACATGGAAGACCAGCATGTCGTCGACCGGCGCATCGCGATAACCGATCGCGGACGCGAACGCGCGCGACGACTGCACCGCGAAGCGGTTGCCGAACAGCCCGATGTACAGCGCCACGTCGCCCTCGGTCAGGGTGCGCGGCGTGGCGTGTCGGATGGTCTGGCCGAGACGGAAGTCCTCGAAGAAATTCCCGGCGCCTGTCTTGTTCATGGGTTCCTCATGCGGCACCCGGCGGCTTCCTTATAGCGTCCTTTCCGCCGGTCACGAAGCCGTGACGCTGACCTGAAAAACGGCAACGGAAAGCTGATGCGCGCGTGTCCGGACGGTCTGGTAGCAGAGACTCGCTGCCTATTTTGGCAATGGAGGGTGACGATGAAGACGCAGTTTCTGCTCGCCGCGATGGTCTCCTTGGGGCTCGCCTATGCGCCGGCGGCCATGGCGCAGGCCACTCCCATGGAGAAGGGGATGATGAAGGACGACAAGATGATGGACAAGAAGCCGATGGCCAAGCCGGCTTCCGACTCCATGAAGAAGGACGACAAGACGATGATGGACAAGAAGGACGATATGTCGTCCGACAAGATGAAGAAATAACGATCTCGGCATCGGGCCCCAGGCCGGCCGACGCGGCCCTTGCGGGCCCGATGCATTTCGGCAAACTGGCGCGCATGGTAAGCAGCGATACCGCCACCGCGCCTGCACCGGCTGCGATCGTTCATCCGCGTTGGGTGAGAATCACGCACTGGATCAACGCGGCCGCGACGATCGTGATGATCGGCTCGGGCTGGGAAATCTACAACGCGTCGCCGCTGTTCGGATTCACCTTCCCCAAATCGATCACGCTGGGCGGCTGGCTGGCCGGCGCGCTGCTGTGGCACTTCGCGGCGATGTGGGTGCTTGCGGTCAACGGATTGATTTACGTGGTGCTTGGCTTCGTCACCGGCCGGTTTCGCCGCAGGCTGTGGCCGATCCGGCCGTCGGAGGTGCTGGCAGATACGCGCGCCGCGCTCACGTTCAGCCTCGCCCACGACAATCTTTCGATCTACAACTCGGTGCAGCGGCTGCTCTACGCCGCAGTGATCGTAGCCGGCGTGGTGATTGTGCTGTCGGGGCTTGCGATGTGGAAGCCGGTGCAGTTGCAGGAGCTCGCCGCGCTGTTCGGCGGATACGATGCGGCGCGCTACGTGCATTTCTTCGCCATGGCGGCGATCGTTGGTTTCCTCGCCATTCACATCGTGCTGGCGATCGCGGTGCCGCGCAGCCTGCGCGCCATCATTACGGGGCGCTGAGGAACCGGCATGGCGCGCATCCGCAGACCGATCCCCGGTGTGGACAAGAGCCTGCTCATCAAGGATGCGGCGAAGCTGCTGCCCGATCCGGCGCGGCGCGCGTTCCTGCGCGGCGGCGCCGGCCTCGGCGCGCTCACCTTTCTCACCGGCTGCGACATCGTCGATGGCGTCTCGGCGGAAAAGGTGCTGCGGAAGATTTCGCACTTCAACGATGGCGCGCAGGCCTGGCTGTTCAATCCCAACAAGCTGGCGCAAACCTACCCCGAGAGCGCCATCACCAGGCAGTTCCCGTTCAACGCCTACTATCCCGAGAGCGACGCGCCGGAGGTCGATGCGGCGACGTTTCAGCTCGAGGTCGGCGGCCTGATCGGCAACAAGGAGCCGTGGACGCTGGAGCGGCTCTACGCGCTGCCGCAGGAAACGCAGGTCACCAAGCTGATCTGCGTCGAGGGCTGGAGCGCGATCGGCAAGTGGACCGGCGTGCGGCTCAGCGAATTCCTGCGAAGGCTCGGCGCCGACACGACCGCCAAGTACGTCTGGTTCCAGTGCGCCGAGGGTTATTCCGTCACCATCGACATGCCGACCGCGCTGCACCCGCAAACCCAGCTCAGCTTCAAGTTCGGCGACGAGATTTTGCCGCGCAAGTACGGCTTCCCGATCAAGTGCCGGATGCCGACCAAGCTCGGGTTCAAGAATCCGAAATACGTCATCGGCATGCACGTCACCAACAAGGACCTCGGCGGCTACTGGGAGGACCAGGGCTACAACTGGTTCAGCGGGCTGTAGGCGCGGGCTCATATTCGCTCACCTGCACGCGCGCAGATTGCGCCCCGGCGCACAATGCGCTACAGAAATGCAGCGGGGCCTTCGACGGTCGCCCCGTTCTTTCAGGCTCGCGGGCCCAAGCACCGTCTCCTTCGCAAGGAGGGGACATCGATGTGCTCTGGGCCCTAATTTTTTTGAATAGCTGACCGGCATTGCGAAACAGGGGAATCGCGGCCTCCCCTTAAGATGGACATCGCCATCCAAGCGCTGCTCGCCTCAATCGAAGGAGCGAGCAATGGATGGCATTGTTCTTGGATTTTTTCTTCTCGCGGCGTTTATGGGTGGCTTCGCGTCCGGTCTGGCCGGATTTGCGATGGGTTTCGTCGTCTCCGCCGTATGGCTGCACCTGATCACGCCGGCTCAAACGACTGCGCTGGTCGTCGGCTACAGTCTTTGGACGCAGGGCTATGGTGTCTGGAAGTTGCGCCACTCGCTGAGCTGGCGGAACGTCGCGCCATTCATCATCGGCGGCACAGCCGGTGTCCCAATCGGGACTTTGCTACTGACGTACATCGACCCGGCCCATATGCGCAGCGGCGTGGGGTTGCTGCTGATCGTCTATGGCATCTACGGGCTGGCACAGCCGGCATTGAAGCCGTTCCATGTCGGAGTCGCCGCCGATGGCACCGTCGGATTTCTGAATGGCATTCTTTGCGGGCTGACTGGACTTCCGGGCTTCATCATCACGGTCTGGTGCCAGTTGCGCGGCTGGACCAAGGACGTGCAGCGCGCGGTATTTCAGCCGGTCATGCTCGCAGCCAGCGTCGCGACTGGCATTGCGCTGAGCTTCACCAGCGTCATCACCGCCGAGATCGTCAAACTGTATTTCCTTGGTCTCCCTGCGATGCTGGCCGGGCTGTGGGTCGGGTTCAAGCTGTATGGCAAGCTCGACGATGCCGCCTTCCGCAAGGTGATGTTGGTGCTTTTGGTGGTCGCCGGGTTTGCGCTTGTGGCGGCCCAAGGATGGCCGATCCTGCGCCCGGGCGGGGCGTGATCGTTCTTGCAAAACACCGCCGCGAGCGCGGCGCTACCCGACCAGGATCAGCACCACGCCGGTCACCGTCAGCGCAGCGCCCGCGGCGAGCCGCAGCGCGCCCTCGCTGCGGCCGAACACCACCATGTTCAAGCCGACGGTGACAATCGGATGGGCGGCTATGATCGGCACCACCACGGAGACGCGTCCGGCGCCGACCGCGGCGTAGAGCAAGAGCGTGCCGATGCCGTTGCAGATTCCCGTGACGGCAAACCACAGCAGGCCCGGCACCGGCGCCCGCACGAAGAAGCGGCCGTTGCGAACGCGCTCCACCGTCAGCACCGTGATGGTCGAGAAGATGTAGCCGGTCAGGCCCGCGGCGATCGGGTTCGGCCATGACTCAAGCCCGATCTTGATGATCGGCGGGATGACGCCGCGCAACATAGCCGCACCCAGCGGCAGCAGCAGCGCCCAGGTCCGCCAGTTTCGCAACGCCTGCGTGCGCGTGACGGTGATGACGAGCACGCCCGCCGTGATCATCAGCAGCCCCGCGAGCTGCCACATCCGCAGCGGCTCGCCGAGCAGAACCACCGCGAGCAGCACCGAGAACAGCGGAGAGATGTTGCCGAGTGAGGCGGTGACCACCGGCCCGAGCGCGCGGTTGCCGGCGAACGTCAGCAGCGTCAGCAGCGCCGGGAACACCAGGCCGACGGCGGCGAAGATCGGCACCGCGCTCCAGACGATGGTTTGGCCGGCGAGCAGAAACGGCGACGCCAGCAGGAAGCACAGCGTGAAAGCCGGGATGCTGATCGCGGCCCCCGACAGCGGATGGACGTGCCGCAGCCCGAACTGCGTGAGCACGAGCCCGCCGCCCAGAAAGGTCGCTGCGGCAATGGCGAGCAGGATGGCGGTCATCGGGTCGGGCCGGGATTGTTCGGCGGATAGCGGGTCCGGCGGCCTATCTGCCCCGTTGGGCGTCGCCTTGCCAATCCCTGCCGCGTTCTTTAGCAATCCGCTCCATCATCCGTCATGCCCGGGACAAGCCCGGCCATGACGATGGCGAGATTGTAACGAGGCGTATCTCCATGGCGAACCACAAGCTCCTCCTCCTGGCCGGCGATGGCATCGGGCCCGAGGTGATGGCCGAAGTGAAAAAGCTTATCGCGTGGATGAACGGCCACGGCATGGGCACCTTCGAGTTCGAGGAGGGGCTGGTCGGCGGCAGCTGCTACGACGCCCACAAGGTGTCCATCACCGACGAGACCATGCGCAAGGCCGAGGCCGCGGACGCTGTGATCTTCGGCGCGGTCGGCGGGCCGAAGTGGGACAGCGTGCCGTATGAAGCGCGGCCGGAGGCGGGCCTGCTGCGGCTGCGCAAGGATCTCGCGCTGTACGCCAACCTGCGCCCCGCGGTGACCTATCCGGCGCTGGCCGATGCCTCCGCGCTTAAGCGCGAGCTGGTGGCCGGCCTCGACATCCTGATTTTGCGCGAGCTGACTGGCGGCGTCTATTTCGGCGAGCCGAAGACCATCACCGATCTCGGCAACGGGCAGAAGCGCGCCATCGATACGCAGGTGTACGACACCTACGAGATCGAGCGGATCGGCCGCGTCGCCTTCGAGCTGGCGCGCAAGCGCCGCAACAAGGTCACGTCGATGGAAAAGCGCAACGTGATGAAGACCGGCGTGCTTTGGAACGAGGTCATCACGGCGTTGCACCAGCGTGAGTTCAAGGACGTGCAGCTCGAGCACCAGCTCGCCGATTCCGGCGGCATGCAGCTCGTGAAAAACCCCAAGCAGTTCGACGTCATCGTCACCGACAACCTGTTCGGCGACATGCTGTCGGACATCGCGGCGATGCTGACCGGCTCGCTCGGCATGCTGGCTTCGGCGTCGTTGGGCGAGGCCGATCCCAAGACCAAGCGGCGCAAGGCGATGTACGAGCCGGTGCACGGCTCGGCGCCCGACATCGCGGGCCAAGGCATGGCCAATCCGATCGCGATGATCGCGTCGTTCGGAATGGCGCTACGCTACTCGTTCAATATGGGCAAGGAAGCCGACCTGATCGAGCAGGCGATCGCCGCCACGCTGGACCGGGGGCTCCGCACCGCCGACATCAAGTCGGACGGCATGACGGTGGTCGGCACCGCGCAGATGGGCGATGCGATCATTGCCGAGATGGCGAAGTTGACGGGCTAGGCGATTGCGTTGGGGTTACCCGCGCGCGCCGATCTTGTCCTGCGTCTTGGTCTCGAAATCGCCGGCGTCATGGCGCTCGTGCAATTGTCCTTCGAGCGGTCCGGTGGCGCGGTTGACCATGCGCCCGCGCTTGACGGCCGGGCGCTCGCCGATTTCTTTCGTCCAGCGCGTCACGTTTTTATATTCGTGCGTCTGCAGGAATTTGCGCGGGTCGTTGTAGGAGGCGCCGTTCAACATGCCGTTGCCGTACCACGGCCAGTTCGCCATGTCGGCGATCGTATATTCGTCGCCGGCGAGGAACCGGTTGTCCGCAAGATGCCGGTCGAGCACATCGAGCAGGCGTTTCAACTCCATCGTAAAACGGTCGATGGCGTATTTGATCTTCACCGGAGCGTAGGCATAGAAATGCCCGAAGCCGCCGCCCACGTAGGGCGTTGAACCCATCTGCCAGAACAGCCAGTTCAGCGCCTCGGTGCGCTTGCCGCGATCCTTTGGCAGGAAGGCGCCGAATTTTTCCGCCAGGTGAAGCAGGATGGCGCCGGATTCGAACACGCGTTGCGGCGTCTGCCCGCTATAGTCCATGAGCGCCGGGATTTTGGAGTTCGGGTTCACCCCGACAAATCCGCTGCCGAACTGGTCACCCTCACCGATCCGGATCAGCCAGGCGTCATATTCCGCGCCGCTGTGACCGGCGGTCAGCAATTCCTCCAGCATGATCGTGACTTTGACGCCGTTGGGCGTCGCCAGTGAATAGAGCTGAAGCGGATGCTTTCCGCGCGGCAACTCCTTCTCATGCGTCGCGCCCGCGATCGGGCGATTAGTAGCGCCGTAGCGCCAGTTGGGGCTGTCGTTCTTCTCCCAGACCCAGACGTCCGGCGGCGTGTATTCAGGTGTGTCGGTCATGTTGTCGCTCGATGGGTTGGCGGATGAAATAGTGGCGAACGTGGGTCGGCTGCCGGCACACCCCATTCACTAAACTGTTATGCAGACTATCGCGCTGTTCGCCTTCCTCAACTGGGAAATCGGCCGCAATCGCGCTAAATTCAGGACGTCTCGCGCCTGTTGCCGTCTTCTCGGTGGAGCACTGCACGGCCGCCAGGAGGAATTGACATGACCATTGTCGTACTCAGCCGCCGCAACCTCCTCGCCGCTGGCGGCGCCGTCCTGGCAACTGGGGCTTCCGGGCTCGTGTTGCCTGCGCGCGCGCAAGGCGTCGCACCGACCGCTTCGATGTCGGGCGGGTCCAACAACTACCAAAAGGGCGCGAAGATCGTGACCCGGATCGGCAAGGGTGGCTTCTGGATGAGCGGCACCGTGCGCCGTGCAGGCGACGGGACGCCGCTTGCCGGGCAGCGCATCCAGATCTGGGCGCACACGACCGAAGGGCAGGAGCACGAACCGCAGAGCCACGGCGCCACGCTCACCGACAAGGACGGCAAGTTCCGTCTGGAGATGCCGCAGATTATTCCCATCTTTGGCCAACCGCATGGTCACCTCGCGTATGACAGCGGTGAGTTCAAGACCGTCTTTCTCCGTCCCGTGATGCGCAGCGCAAAAGACAAGGGCCTGGAGGCGCACTTCGTCCTTCAGCCGGCCTGACCTAGTGCCCGATTCCGAAGTTCGCACCATTGTGCGGCACCTTCGTTTGCGAACTTCGGAATCGAAGGACACTAGCAACTTATTGATTCAGTGTGGCTTTGGTTCAGAAGTCCGCATGACGAACTCGCGGCAAGGATAATGCGGACTTCTGAACCGCCACACTGGTTGGGAACACAGGAATGAGACTGGCCCGGGCGACCCTGATCTGGGCCCTCCTTGCAGCCGCCGTTTTGGTGCCGATCGCCGCTGCAGCGGCGAGCCCTTTCCTTGAATGGCGCGGTCCGGTCTACATCGCGGCCGGGTTCGCGGGAATTATCGCACTGGGTCTCATGCTGGTTCAGCCATTGCTGATCGGCGGATACTTGCCGGGACTGCCGGCTCATCGTGGACGGCGCGTACATCACTGGATCGGAGGCGCGCTGGTCGTGGCGGTGGTGATCCACGTCGGGGGCCTTTGGATCACGAGCCCCCCCGACATGATCGATGCCCTTCTCTTCGTATCGCCGACGCCGTTTTCCCCCTTCGGGGTGATCGCCATGTGGGCCATCTTCGCTGTGGCGCTCTTGGCTGCACTGCGCCGGCGATTGGGACTGCGCACGTTCCGCATCGCTCATATGTCTCTCGCAGTGGTCATCGTCGCAGGCAGTGTGATCCACGGCATGCTGATCGAGGGAACGATGGAGACGATCTCGAAGGCAGCACTTTGCGCGCTGGTCCTCGCCGCGGCCATAAAAGTCATGGTTGAGTTGCGGGTGTGGAGAAAACGAGCGACGTCGCGCGGAGAGGGCCCTGCGTGACAGGCAGGCGTCGCGCTCGGCCATTCCCGACGCCCGCTTGGCCCCAATAGCCGACGTCTCCTCGGTCGCCTACACTGATCGACGCAACCGCTGACAGGCATTTCCAACCGGGAACGACATGGACAATCGATTTGCGATGGCGCAATCCGCCGCGGCGATGGGGCGCTGGAAATCTCCCGCCATTGTGACGCTCGCGGCGGTGGTCGCATTGACGGCGCTGAACGCCGACGCCGCGCCGAGACAGACGCGCCCCGCGCCACCACCCAAAGAGGAGGCGGCGCCGCGCGATGCTGGTGAGCCGATCATGGCGATCGTATCGATCAAGTCCCAGCAGGTCACGCTCTACGACGCCGACGGTTGGATCCTGCGCGCGCCGGTGTCCACCGGCACCAAGGGACGGGAGACGCCGGCCGGCGTCTTCGCCCTGGTCGAGAAGAAAGAGGACCACCGCTCGAACATGTATGACGATGCCCATATGCCGCACATGCAGCGCATCACCTGGAACGGCATCGCGCTGCATGGCGGGCCGCTGCCCGGATATGCGGCCTCACATGGCTGCGTCCGGCTGCCTTTCGGCTTTGCGGATAAGCTGTTCAGAAAGACGCGCATCGGCATGCGGGTGATCGTCTCGCCGAACGACGCGGGACCGGTCGAGCTTTCCCACCCGGCGCTATTCATGCCGAGAGCCGATGCCGTCGCGGCTGCTCCGGCGCGAGCCGAGGCGCTTGCCCGCGAGTCTGTGGAGGCCGTCAAGGCTGCCGACGCGGCAAAGAAGGCTGCCGCGCGGGCGCCGCGCGAGACAGCATTGCTCACGGCGTCACTGCGCAAGCTGGAACAGCTCAAGGCTCGCGCCGACGCTGAACGCGTGTCCGCCGACAAGGCGCTCGCCGCCGCGAAGACGGACCAGGCCACGGTGCAGGCCGAGGAACGGAAGCAGAAGGCTGCCGCCAAGGCCGCGGAAGCAGGAACGCAGCTCGACGCCGCCAAGGCTGACGCGAAGCCGAAGCTCGACGCCGCTGCCTCGACGAAGGATGCTGCCAAAACAGCAGAAGCCAGGAAGGCCGCCACCGCAAAGGCGGCGCTCGACGCCAAGCTCGCGCTCGTGCCGGTCTCGATCTACATCAGCCGCGCGACGCAGAAGCTCTACGTGCGGCGCAACACCCAAAAGCCGTGGCCGGACGGGGGCGAAGTGTTCGATTTCAGCATTGAGGTCCCGGTCACGATCCGCAATCCGGAGAAGCGGATCGGCACGCATGTGTTCACCGCGATGGCGCGCAACGGCGCCGGCCTTCGCTGGGCCGCGGTGACGATCGACGACGGGGACGACGCCAAGGGCGCGCTCGACCGCATCACCATCCCGCAAGACGTACTTGATCGCATCGCGCCGACCGCATTGCCGCGGTCCTCGATCGTCATCTCTGACGAGCCGCTCAGCAAGGAGACCAACTATCGCACCGAGTTTGTCGCGGTGCTCAGCAATCAGCCCCAAGGCGGCTTCGTCACGCGCAAGCCGACCGAGGTCCAGGTTATGAGCGAGAACGGCCCTTCTTGGTTCCGTGGCTGGGACCAACCCGGCGATACGCGTCAGCGCCGCAACGATTATCAGGGGCACCCGGTCTGGCGGCGGTAAGCCGCAGCATTCTCCGCTTCAAGCGGAAGCGGACGTTGCAACAAACAAACGTAATGTCCGCTGATGGGCGTTAGGGATCGCGAGCTTCACTCGCGCCCTGCAATGACGGCCGTCAATACCAGCCGCGGTTCCAGCCGCTTTCCCACATCGGGTTGAGCGGCTGCCGGTCGTAGTTGCGGCCTGGGCCGAGCACGTCGATCGGCGACCAGTATGGCTGGGCGTCCTGGAAGCTGTACTTGCGCTGGCCGGGCAGCACCTCGGTGCCGCCGTCGAGATAGGACCGGGGCGTCACGATCAGCCGGGTGCGGGTGCGGCCGTTCTCGTCGCGGCTGATGAACACGGTGGGCTGGCCGCCGCCGCGCGCATCGACAACCCGCTTCTTCCGGGGGGCCGCGTCGGCAGGCATCGCCACGGCCGTCGCGAGAATGGCGGCGGCGGCAAGGCAGGCGGTCAAACCGATGATACGCATGGGGTTTTTCTTCGTCCTTCGTCCCGATAACGCAGTGTATCGGGCTTTGGTTCGCCGCAACAGGGGCCGTACGGCAGATGGGGATGGGCTTTAACCATGTTGGATTCAAGAGTTCCCGGCGGCGTTTACTTTTATTAACGCCGGTTGCAAGAGTCTCCCCGTTAACAGATGCGGCAGGCGGCATTGAGATCCCTCGGGGGAGAATTTCAAATGTCCTTGCAACGTGCCTTGATCGCATTCGGCGCCACAATGGCGCTGTTCGGTTCCGTGGCTGACGCTTCGGCGCAGTACACCGACCGTCAACGGCTCGAACGGCAACGGATCCATCCCAGCGCGGCGCGTCCTGTCATGCAGGCGCGCCCGGTGGTGCAGTCGCGTTCTGTCGTTCAGCCGCGTCCGGCCGCCGTCACAACCACGGCGATACAATCGATCCGGCCGAACGCCGCCGTTGCCAGGCCCGCCACCGTTGCGGCCAAGCCGCCCGCGGCCGAGGCGATCAAAGCCGCGCCGCCGCCGCCTCCACCTGTTCCGCTCACCGAGGAACAGCTCGCCGCCAAGGCCGCGGTCGAGGAACTCCTGTCGCGCGAGCCCGCGCTCGCCGCGGCCAAGGAGCGGCCCGATCCCCAGCTCTCCAAGGTCGCCAAGGCCAGGCATGACGCGCACGAGCAGAAGCTCTCTGCGCTGAAGGTCAAGGAAGTGGCCGAGGCAGCGCGGCGGAAGGAGCTGGAGGATAAGAACAAGATGCGCACCGACATGAAGCGCGACGACATCAAGAACGCGTCGCATAAGTCCAAGATCGGCCCGCAGCCGAAGAACGCTGCGGCTTCCCCGAAGGCGACGAAACCGGAACCGGAGGCAAAGAAAACCACTGTTGCGACAATGACTCCGGCACCCGCGTTGTCACCCGCGCCGGCGCCTGCAGCACCGGCACAGCCGCTGCTCCGCATGCCGGCTCCCTGATCCTGCGACAAATTAAGCGAGCGCTGCCGGAGCACGTCCATTGCAGGACGTGCCCTCCGGCAGTAGCTTTTTTGCAGATTGCGCTGTGGAGACAGCAGCAATCGTCTAAACGCAACTCCGGGAGGATATGCCTATGGCCGGGACAACCGAGCGCTCGCTCGAAGAACTTTACCGCGACGATGCCGAACGGGCCGATTCCGTCGTGTTCGGCCGCAAGACCGGCGTGGACCGCCGCGGATTTCTGGGCGGCGCCGCAGCCATGGGAGCCGTTGTCGGTGGCGCCATTCCGTTCGCAGCCAACATGCCGGGTGGCTTGATTCCCGCAGCCCTCGCGCAGCCTGCCGTGGCGCCCGCCGCCGCCCCCAAGGGGCCGCAGCTTCTGAAGTTTCCCGGCAAGAGCGAGCAACTCGTGGTGCTGGGCGAGCGGCCGCTGGTCGCCGAGACGCCGGAGCATCTGCTCGACGACGACACCACGCCGACCGACAAGTTCTATGTCCGAAACAACGGGCTGATCCCGGAGGCCGCCAAGGATCCGGAGAAGTGGACGATCAAGATCGATGGCGAGGTCAACAAGCCGCTTGAGATCACGCTTGGCGAGTTGAAATCGAAGTTCAAGGCGCAGACCCGGCGCACAGTGCTTGAGTGCGGCGGCAACGGCCGCAGCGCGTTCACGCCGACCGCGCGCGGCAACCAGTGGACCAACGGCGGCGCAGGCTGCGCCGAATGGACCGGCGTGCGGCTAGGCGACGTGCTCAAGTCCGCGCAGCCGAAATCGTCGGCGGTGTACACCGCGCACTATGGGTCCGACGTGCATCTGTCCGGCGACGCCAAGCGCGAGACGCTGTCGCGTGGCGCGCGTCTCGCCAAGGCGATGGACCCCGAGACCATGATCGTCTGGGCGATGAACGGCCAGCCACTGCCGAACATCCACGGCGGGCCGGTGCGGTTGGTGTATCCCGGCTGGGCAGGCTCGCTGTCGCACAAATGGGTGAATCGCGTCACGTTGCGCGACAAGGAGCACGACGGCTCCGGCATGACGGAGTTCTCCTATCGCGTGCCCATCAAGCCGATGGTGCCGGGCGACAAGGGCGACCCGAAGAACATGAAGATCCTTGAGTCGATGCCGGTGCGCTCGGTCATCACCAGCCCAGCGAACGGCACCAAGGCTGCGGCTGGCACCAAAGAGGTCAAGCTGCGCGGCGCCGCCTGGGCCGGCGACAACACGGTGCGTCAGGTTGACGTGTCGATCGATTTCGGTGCGACCTGGCAGCGAGCCACGCTGGGCAAGCCGAAGAATAAGTTCGACTGGCAGCGCTGGACTGCGACCGTGAAGCTGCCCTCGGACGGCTATTTCGAAATCTGGGCGAGGGCGACGGACTCCAAGGGTGCGATGCAGCCGCATCAGGCCGGGTTCTGGAATCCGCAAGGCTACGGCGGCAACGCCATGCACCGGATCGCGGTGCTGGTCGGTTGATGCAAGAACGGACTCTCACCCCAACCCTTCCCCGCAAGCGGGGGAGGGGGTACGCCCGTCGTGCGGCAAATTTGGTGCGTATCTCTTTGATGCTTGTTGCGGGCGTCGCGATCTCACATGCCCAGCAGTTCGTGCCGCGCGACGAGAACCCTGAAGATTTCCCAGCGGGGGCGGGCCGCGACGACACGTTCTATGCCTGCACCGCTTGTCACGGCTTCAAGCTCATCGCCCAGCAAGGCATGAACCGCCGGCAGTGGGAGGAATCGATCGAACTGATGGTGAAGCGGCACAACATGCCGCCGCTGGCTCCAAAGGAGCAGACGGTCGTACTCGGCTACCTGGAAGCCACGTTTCCGCCCCGCGCGCCGGCGGGCCGCGGCGGCTGGCAGAATCCGTTTTCGCCGCGGTGACTCAGTAGCGGGCGCGCTGCGCTGAAGGCTGCGACCAGCGCTGCGGTGAGGAGACGCGGCGGCTGCCGGTGTCGGTGGTCTGCGTCACTTGCTCAGCCATGCAGTACGCCGGCTTGGCCAGTTTGGCGCGGAGGAAGGCGTCGCCGTCCTTGGACGCGACCGGGTTGTCCAGCACGAGCTTGTCGAGCAGGCAGGCCAGCGTGTGCGCTGAGGGCTTCGCACCCGTGCCGTCGCAATACCAGCCGGTGAAATAGACCGAGGCGGTGTCGAGACGGCTGCGGAAGCCGAGACACTGCTTCCAGCGCCCGTCGGTATCGACGCGCATTTCAGTGGCGCGGAATTCTCCGATCCGCGTCTCGATGTCGTGGTGCACCTGCGTCGCATACGCGCGCTTCAGGTTGAGCGGATTGATGCTGCGCAGGTCCGAAACGAGTTCGTTGCCCATGCCCAGCCCTTTGTTCGGGATGATCATCGCGACCGCGAGATCGATGCCCCGGCTCGACAGCCGGCCGTATTGCCGCACCTCGGCGCGGCCCAACAGCGAACTCGTGGTGACGCTGCCGGTCATCGGCAGTTGCTCGATGCTGGGCGCTGTGATGCGGAACGCCGGCGGCGCGTTGATGGCTTTCGGCGGGATCTTCCAGAGCGCCATGATACCGAGGCCGATCAGGCCCAGCACCAGCATGCCGACTAGGTAGAAGCCGTAGCGGATCATCGATCCTGCGACGGTCAGCGGGTTGAAGTTGCCGGCAGTCACCGTTTCGTATTGGCCACGCACGAACGCTCTCCGAATTTCCCTTGTTTTGCGCGTTCTCGCACGGAAGCGATTGGATCTTCCCTTCATTTCGGCGAAGCGTCCGGGCAAATCGAAGCCGACGGTAAACACCGGGTTACACGATTGGCTGAGTGGCGGTTCCGCCCATCGCCGGCCGCGATGGATCAGCGCGCAAAAAGTCATCGATCAGGCCCACCGCGCGGCGTTGAATTTCAAGGGTTTCTCCCCTAGAAGCGGGCCACGGAATGGCCCGTTTGGGCGGACCGAAGTCTTCGGAGATGACGATGGGTTTCAAGGTCGCAGTCGTGGGCGCAACCGGCAATGTCGGCCGGGAGATGCTCAACATCCTCGCCGAGCGGGTGTTTCCCGCCGATGAGGTCGTCGCACTTGCGTCGCGCAAGAGCATGGGCTCCGAGGTTTCCTACGGCGACAAGATCCTGAAGTGCAAAACGCTCGAGCATTACGATTTCAGCGATGTCGATATCTGCCTGATGTCGGCGGGAGGCGAGGTGTCGAAGGAGTGGTCGCCGAAGATCGCCGCGAAGGGCGCGGTGGTGATCGACAACTCATCGGCATGGCGTATGGACCCCGACGTGCCGCTGGTGGTGCCGGAGGTGAACGCCGACGCGGTCGCCGGTTTCACCAAGAAGGGCATTATCGCCAACCCGAACTGCTCGACCGCGCAGCTCGTCGTCGCGCTCAAGCCGCTGCATGACAAGGCCAAGATCACGCGCGTCGTGGTCGCGACCTATCAATCGGTGTCCGGCGCCGGCAAGGACGGCATGGACGAGCTCGACCGCCAGACCAAGGCGCTCTATTCGCTGCAGGATGTCGAGACCAAGAAGTTTCCCAAGCGCATCGCCTTCAACCTGATCCCGCACATCGACGTGTTCATGGAGGACGGGTTCACGAAGGAAGAATGGAAGATGGTGGTCGAGACCAAGAAGATTCTCGATCCCAAGATCAAGCTGGTCGCCACCTGCGTGCGCGTGCCGGTGTTCATCGGTCATTCCGAAGCGATCAACATCGAGTTCGAGAATCCGATCAGCGCGGACGAGGCGCGCGAGATCCTGCGCGCCGCGCCGGGTGTCATCGTGATCGACAAGCACGAACCCGGCGGCTACGTCACCCCGCACGAGTGCGTCGGCGAGGACGCGACCTACATCAGCCGCATCCGCACCGATCCCACTGTCGATAACGGGTTGGTGCTGTGGTGCGTGTCGGACAACCTGCGCAAGGGCGCGGCCCTCAACGCGGTGCAGATCGCCGAGTGCCTGCTCAATCGCAAGCTGATCCAGGCCAAGAAAAAGGCGGCGTAGGTTTTACGTTTTGCCGACGGGACCGAACGTGCCCGTGTCCGGATCGCGCACCGAGAGCTGACCCGTCGCCACGCCAAAGTAGGCGCCGTGGATCGTCACTTGGCCGCGCTCGATCAATTTGCGCAGCCGGGGAAACGTCATCAGGTTGTTCAGGCTGTTGGTGACATTGGCCTGCTCAAGCTTGGTCAGGTATTCGTCACGCGGCAGCGCGCCGCGCGGCCCGACCTGCTCCATCGCGGGCGCCATCAGGGACATCCATTTGCCGATGAAATCGCCGGGCGACAGCGGCTCGGCATCCTCGGCGAACGCTTTGACGCCGCCGCAATGGGCGTGGCCGAGCACGACGATGTGCCGGATCTTCAGCGCGGCGATCCCGAATTCCAGTGCGGCTGAGACGCCATGCGCGCCGCCATCCGGCGCGTAGGGCGGGACCAGATTCGCCACGTTGCGGACCACGAACAGCTCGCCGGGGCGAGCATTGAAGATCACCTCCGGAGAGACCCGGGAATCGCAACAGCCGATCACCATGACCTCAGGCGATTGTCCGCTTTCCGCGAGATCGCGATAGCGGTCCTGCTCGGCGCGCAGGCGGCCGGCGCGGAAAGTCAGGTAGCCGTCGATGAGGTGGTCGGGAAGGGACATGGCAGCCGCTTGAGTTGATGTTGGGTGTCTTTTAGCCGATCACGCCCAGATAGCCATTCGCAATCCATAGGCATCGACGGGCGGCGGGTCGGGGAACGGCATGGCCTCGCCGCGATGCAGCCGGCGCGCGACCGCGGCGCAGGCCAGCGCATCGAGCACGTCGTCCGGCCCGGCGCCCTTGGGCGGTGGCGTATCGACGGCGTCCAGTCCTGCGGCGATCAGCAACTTCCGGCGCAGCGCTAGTCCGGGTTCGTAGGGCCTGCTCTTGACCTTCTTCGGCTCCGTGAGCGGCTGGCCGCCGTTCAGCCGCCAGAAGGGAACTTCGGGGTGCACCTCGAAGACGCGCGCAGCGGCGGCAGCATTGTGGCGAACCATGCCGTCGATCTCGCGGATCTTCGGCGCGATATTGAACAACTGCTTCGACACCTTGCGCGGCGGGTCGGAGGTCACGAACGCGCGGGCGCAGGCGTCGGCGTAGTCCTCCGCATAGATCGCATCGCGTGACGGCACCGAGAACACCGACGATTGTCTGGCGCCAAGCAAGGGTCGCACCGCGTTCTCGGCGGCGCGGCCGCCCAGGCCGGTGCGTTCCGGCAGTCCGATCGGCATATCGACCGCGACGATTGCCGGTACCTCCGGCGCCGCGAGTACGTCGGCAAATGCCGGAACGATCCGAAGCTGCACGGCGCTGCCCTGCGGCCGGACGTAGGCTGCGACCCAGCCGGCCCGGCAACCGTCCACGCCCACAAGCCACAAATCGTGCGAAGCATCGCTCATTGCCGCGCACGCTGGCACGACCTTTGCGACGCCGCTAGGCTGGCCGTCCTGGGAGATTCTCGCATGACCATTCGCCCCCGCCGCAGCCTGCTTTACATGCCGGGAAGCAACGCCCGCGCCGTCGAGAAGGCGCTCACCCTGCCGGCCGACGGCGTGATCCTCGACCTGGAAGACTCGGTGGCGCCCGATGCCAAGCCGGAGGCGCGCGGACAGGTTGCGGCCGCGGTCAAGGCTGGCGGGTTTGGCCATCGCGAGGTGTTCATCCGCACCAACGGCTTCGACACGCCGTGGTTCTCCGACGACCTGACAGCGGCGGCGCAGGCGGCGCCCGACGGCATCATGGTTCCGAAAATATCGTTGCCCAGCCAGTTGGAGCAGATCGGGCAGCGGCTGCTCGACATGCACACCGACAAGAAGACCCGCGTCTGGGCGATGATCGAGTCGCCGCTGGCGGTGTTCAACGTGCAGACGATCGCAGCCTGCGCGAAGGATTCCGAAACGCGGCTGGCCGGCTTTGTGATGGGCACCAACGACATCGCCAAAGACACGCGCGCACGGCTTGTTCCGGGACGCTGGCCAATGATCGGCTGGCTGATGAACTGCATCGCGGCGGCGCGCATCTACGACATCGAGGTGCTCGACGGCGTCTACAACAACATCGGCGACGCCGAAGGCTTCGCAAAGGAGTGCGAGCAGGCCCGCGACATGGGGTTCGATGGCAAGACGCTGATCCATCCGAATCAGATCGGGCCGTGCAACGCTGCGTTCACGCCAACGGCGGACGAAGTGGCGCAGGCGCGCAAGATGATTGCTGCGTTCGGTTTGCCCGAGAACAAGGACAAGGGCGTGGTGCAGATCGACGGGCGGATGGTGGAGCGTCTGCACGCTGAGATGGCGCGCCGCACCGTGGCGATTGCCGAGGCGATCGAGCAGGCGCGGCCCTGAGACTCAACTGCGGACCGCCTGCTAGCATCGCTACCAATGAAAGATCATCGGAGGCGGCCATGAGGTCCATTGCATTCATCGCGGCGGGACTTTTCCTGGCTGGAACGTCGGGATTCGCGCAGGCCGAAATCGCGCCGGGTGGCACGTTACGCGCGTCCTACCTCGGCACCAATCCGGCGCAGACCATCAAGGGCCCGGACGGCGAATTGCGCGGCGCCTCGGCCGATCTGGCGCGCGAACTGGCGAAGCGCATTGGCAAACCTCTCGACATGAAGCCCGCCGCCAATCCGCCCGCCGTTATCGAGGCGGTTCGCAGCGGTCAGGCCGATATCGGCTTCGTCGCCTATGAGGCGACGCGGCTGGGCATCGTCGAATTTTCGGACACCTACATGCTGGTGCAGCAGAGCTTCCTGGTACTCGGCGATTCACCGATGCGCGCGGTGGCCGATGTCGATCGCGCCGGCCAGAAGATCGGCGGCACGCGCAACGACTCGATGATGCTGTGCCTGAAGCGTATCCTGAAGCAGGCGGCGCCGGTCGAACTGGACAATAACTCGGAATTGCTCATCAAGGCGCTCGTCGTGCGCGAGATCGATGCGCTCGGCGCCAACCGGCAGCGGCTCGCAGGCCTGATGAAAAGCGTGCCCGGCTCGCGAATCCTGGACGGCAGCCTTTTCAACGTGCCGCAGAACATCATCGTGCCGCTCGGCAAGCATGACGCGCTGGCCGCGGTGAACAAGATGATCGACGAGGTGCGGGTGTCCGGAATGCTGCGCGAATCGATCGCCAAGGGCGGCGCGGTCGGCGTCGATGCGGCGCCGAAGAGCGCAGGCAGCCAGCATGGCTGCCCCGGCTAGCTCAGTTCACTCCGGCAGAGTGTAGACGAACAGCGCGCGGCGATGCATGCCGCCGTGCAGGCAGACGAAGCGCACAGGTTTCGGCCCGGCGGCGGCCTCGTAGGTTGCCTTGCCGTGATACACGGTCGAGACAAACGTCGGCCCGATCCGGTCGGCGTATTTGTCGCTGGTGACGTTCGCGCGGTCGATGGCGAAGCGCCGCATCGCCGCATCGTGGCGGCGGAACTGCACGTTTCCGGTGCGCTCGCAATCCCGGATGCCGTCGAACCGTGTCTTGCCGCGCCGCGCCGCTTCGGCCGGCGCCACGGCGGAAAGCCACACAACGCCGGCGAGCGCCAATGTCAGGCCAGAGATAATCCGGCCTGAACGCATCACGCCCACGGCCTCGCGGACTTCGACTTGTCCTCGAAGCTGTCGATCTTGTCTTTCTTCTGCTGCGTCAGACCGATGTCGTCGAGCCCGTTCAGCATCAGATGCTTGCGATGCGGATCGATCTCGAACTTCACCACGCCGCCGTCCGGCCCGCGGATCTCCTGCTTCTCGAGATCGACCGACAGCGTCGCGTTGGCGCCGCGGTCGGCGTCATCGAACAGCTTGTCGAGGTCTTCCTTGCTGACCTTGATCGGCAGCACGCCGTTCTTGAAGCAGTTGTTGTAGAAAATATCGCCGAACTGGGTCGAGATCACGCAGCGGATGCCGAAATCCATCAGCGCCCACGGGGCGTGCTCGCGCGACGAGCCGCAGCCGAAGTTGTCTTCGGCGACGAGAATCTTGGCGTTGCGGTAGGCCGGCTTGTTGAGCACGAAGTCCGGGTTCTCGCTGCCGTCCTCCTTGTAGCGAAGTTCGGAGAACAGGCCGACGCCGAGACCGGTGCGCTTGATGGTCTTCAGGTACTGCTTGGGGATGATCATGTCGGTATCGACATTGATGATCTTCAAGGGCGCGGCGACGCCTTCCAGGCTGGTGAATTTTTCCATTTTCGAACTCTCTCCTGGGAGGTGGTCATGGCGTCTGGCGAGCCGCCGGTCAAGCCCGTCTGGAAGCGCTCTAAGGCTGGGCGGCCCGGAGTTCAGCGCGGCGGCGGCGCGCCCTTCTCGTTTTTCGGCACCGACCCTATGCCGGCCAGCCAGGTCTGCGCCGATCGGGTCCAATTCTGCACTTTCGGCACGAACTGGTCGCGCTGGTTCAGGATGCCGATGCGGACCATGTAGGATTCCTTCGGGCCGTCGCCAGGCTGCGTCGAATAGATCGGCGAGCCGCATTTCGGGCAGAACGCCTGGGCGCGCTTGTTGCCGCTTTCGGCGGTCTTGACGTAGATCGTCGGATCGCCGGACAGCAGTTTGAAATCCTTCCCCGGCACCGGGACGTTGGTGCGGAATGTCGCCCCGGTTGAGGCCTGGCAATCGGTGCAATGGCAAATCGATGCCTTGGCGGGATCGGCCTCGGCCTCGAATTTGATAAAGCCGCAGTGACAACTTCCATCGACTCGCATGAACGTGATCCTCCCTTTGGGCCGGCTATCCGGCCGCCTCTTCAATCGCCATCATATCGTCGTCCGACAATCCGAAATGGTGCCCGATCTCGTGCACCAGCACATGGGTGACGATGTGCCCGAGCGTCTCGTCGTGCTCGGCCCAGTACAGCAGGATCGGCACCCGGTACAGCCAGACCATGTTGGGCATCTGCTGCGGTGCGCTGTCGGACTGGAACGGCAGGCCGACGCCCTGAAACAGGCCGAGCAGATCGAGCTCGCTTTCCATTCCCATCGTCTTGAGAACGTCGTCGGTGGGGTAGTCCTCGACGTGAACCACCACGCCCTCGCACTTGGCGCGAAACAATTTAGGCAGGCGGCGGAATGCCTCGGTCGCGATCACCTCGAATTCGAGCAGCGAAGGCGCTTTGAGCGGCCGCCATGCCATCGGGTCGGCCAGTGTGTGGTCGGTCATGGGTGCAGCATAGGCGGTCGGCGATCCCGGTTCCATTGTGCGGTTGACGCCATCCTGGCGATGAGGGAGCGTAAGGCCATGCCGCGATTTGCTTTGGTCTCTTGCGCTTCGATCACCGCCGTGTCGTTGCTTGCCGCAGCGCCCGGATGGGCCGCCGAGTCCGTCAGCCCGGCCGGCCAATTGGCCGTCGAGATTTCCGCACAGCAGCGCGATCCCAATGTCCGCCCGCGTCCGCGCACCAGGCTTCGCGTCACACCGCGCTATCCGTACCGGACATATCATTCGTTCTATCCGCTGCCGTATGACATCGAATATCCCGGCCCGAATGCGATCCGGCATTGCGACTTCAGGCTGGCGCAGGAACACCGCCCAAGCGGAACCGTGATCGTGCCGCGGCAGCGATGCTGGTGGGTCCGGCGCTAAGCCGCGGCAATTTCGTACACGATTTATGCAACTTTTTACGGTCCCGCGCGTTGTTCGTGGGAGTGAATCGTGGAGGTGTACCAATGAGCAAGCTTCTCGCTTCGTGTTCGATCCTTGCCGTAACGGCGATGTTCGCCCTGCCCGTCCAGGCGGCCGAAAAGCGCGTCGATGGCGCGCGGAATGTCGCCGAGCAGACCGACGTCTCGGCGCAGCGTAGGTATCGCCGACATGTGCATCGCTACTACGGCCCGCGTTACGGCTACAGGTACGGAGCTCGTCCGTATTACTACGACGCGCCGTACTACGCTTACGCGTCTCGTCCGTACTACTACCGGCCGTACTACGGCCCGGCCGTGGGTGTCGGCGTCGGCCCGTTCGGGTTTGGCTTCGGCTTCCGTTAACAGTTGAAGCCGGCAAAAAAGACCCGCCTCACGGCGGGTCTTTTTGTTTATGCTCGGCAGAACCGGCAGGAGAATCGGCAATGTTGAAGTGGCCCGCAATCTCTTTCATCGTGGCAGTCTCCGCGTTGATCGCGATTCCCAGTTGCGCAGACGCAGCGGAGTCAAAAGTCGCGGGCGTCAGCGAAGCGGGTGAACTCGACGTCAGCGCCAAGCGCCGCTACCGCAGACACCATGTCCGCGTGACCGTGCAGCCGGCGACTCGCACCAGCCGGCGCTATCGCGCGACGTACATCCCACATCCGTTCGATCTCTATGCCTATCGCCGGCCGTTCTTCGTGCCGGGTCCGCCGCCCGGCGTGGCGGGGCTGCGGAGGGATGGCATGGGCACTGCGGCGTATGGCTTCGGCCAGAACTAGCGCGGACGTTGCGAACAAAAAAAGGCCCGCCTTCGAGGCGGGCCTTTTGCTTTGAGATGTGCCGGCGCGTTCAGTGCCAGTCGCGCACGTCCACGAACTTGCCGGCGATCGCTGCTGCCGCAGCCATCGCGGGCGACACCAGGTGCGTGCGGCCGCGATAGCCTTGCCGGCCTTCGAAGTTGCGGTTCGAGGTCGAGGCGCAGCGCTCGCCCGGCTTGAGCTTGTCGGGGTTCATCGCGAGGCACATCGAGCAGCCCGGCTCGCGCCAGTCGAAGCCCGCGGCCTTGAAAATCTTGTCGAGGCCTTCGGCCTCGGCCTGCTGCTTTATCAGGCCGGAGCCCGGCACGATCATCGCGTAGACGTTCGCGTTGACCGTCTTGCCTCCGGCGACGCGTGCGACCTCGCGCAAATCCTCGATGCGCGAGTTCGTGCACGAGCCGATGAACACGCGCTCGATCGGGATGTCGGTGATCTTCTCGCCGCCCTTCAATCCCATGTAGTCGAGCGAGCGCTCGGCGGCGCGGCGCTTGTTCTCATCCGCAATCTCGGACGGCACCGGCACGCGGCCGGTGATCGATGCGACCTGCTCGGGGCTGGTGCCCCAGGTGACGATCGGCGGCAGCTTGGAGGCGTCGAGTTTGATCTCGCGGTCGAAGTGCGCGCCGTCTTCGGTCGGCAGCGAGTCCCAGTAGCGAACGGCGTCGTCCCACAGCTTGCCCTTCGGCGCCTTTGGGCGGCCCTTGAGATATTCGTAAGCTTTTTCGTCGGGCGCGATGAAGCCGGCTTTCGCGCCGGCCTCGACCGACATGTTGCAGACCGTCATGCGGCCTTCCATCGACAGGTCGCGGATCGCTTCGCCCGCGTACTCCAGCGAATAGCCGGTGCCGCCCGCGGTGCCGATCTCGCCGATGATGGCGAGGATGATGTCTTTCGCGGTGACGTTCGGAGGCAGCTTGCCTTCGACCAGCGCGCGCATGTTCTTCGACTTCTTCTGCACCAGCGTCTGCGTCGCCAGCACATGCTCGACCTCGGACGTGCCGATGCCATACGCCAGCGCGCCGAACGCGCCGTGCGTCGCGGTGTGGCTGTCGCCGCACACCAGCGTGGTGCCGGGTAGCGTGAAGCCCTGCTCGGGGCCGATGACGTGGCAGATGCCCTGCCGGATATCGAACTCGTCGAGGTACTCCAGGCCGAACAGCTTGGCGTTCTCGGCGAGATAGGCGATCTGCGCGGTGCTTTCCGGATCGGGATTGGGCAGATTGCGGTCGGAGGTCGGCACGTTGTGATCGACCACGACCAGCGTCTTCTCCGGCGCGCGCACCTTGCGCCCGGTGAGGCGCAGCCCTTCGAACGCTTGCGGCGACGTCACCTCATGGACGATGTGGCGGTCGATGTAGAGCAGGCAGGTGCCGTCCGGCGCCTCGTCAACCACATGGTCGGCCCAGATCTTGTCGTAGAAGGTACGCGGCTTGGCCATTTGTCTGTCCTGCTGAAGCGTGCGGGCCTTTTTGTAATCATTCTGAAGCGTTACGAAAAGGTCCGAGTAGGGCGTTCGTGCCATGCGGACGGGGCATGGTCCACACAAGCAAAAGGCCGGACAAGCCGGCCTTTCGATTTCGTCCGGCGAAACGCTTTGCCGTCAGGACTTGGCGTCGGCCACGTCCGTGGTCTGGCCGGCGTGGTGCGTGCCTTCGGCGATGCGCGCCGACTTGCCGCGCAGTCCGCGCAGATAATACAGCTTGGCGCGGCGGACCTTGCCGCGGCGAACCAGCTTGATCGAATCGACCATCGGCGAATGGAGCGGGAAGACGCGCTCGACGCCTTCGCCGTAGGAAATCTTGCGAACCGTGAAGTTCTCCTGGATGCCGCGGCCGGAGCGGCCGATGCAAACGCCCTCGTAGGCCTGGATGCGGGTGCGCTCGCCTTCGATGACCTTCACGTTGACGATCACCGTGTCGCCCGGCTCGAAATCCGGAATCGTCTTGCCGGCGGTCAGCTTCTCAAGCTGTTCCTTTTCGAGTTGCTGGATGATGTCCATGGCGTATCTCCGTCGGCAATGCGCTGGCCGGGCCGCGCAAATGAGCTTGGATTTCCGGGTTCGGGCGATCTTCTATGCCAAAGTGGGGGCCTTGTCACCCCTCACAACCGGGCGGTCTATTTGGGCTTGATGGGGCGTTTTTGATAGGCCGACCAAAGGTCTGGCCGGCGCTCCCGGGTCAGCCGCTCGGCCTCGGCGCGGCGCCAGGCCGCGACTTTGGCGTGATCGCCACCTGTCAGAACCGCCGGAATATCTTGTCCTCCGAAGGTCTGCGGCCTCGTGTATTGGGGGTATTCCAGCAGAACATCCGAGAAGCTCTCGTCCAGCCCCGATTGCTCCTTGCCCATCACCCCGGGGATAAGCCGGACGCAGGCATCGAGCACCGCCATCGCCGCGATCTCGCCGCCGGACAGGACGTAGTCGCCGACCGAGACCTCCTCGAGCTGCCGCGCCGCGATGACCCGCTCATCGACCCCCTCGAACCGGCCGCACACCAGGACAGCTCCGCCGCCCTTGGCCAGGGCCGCCACCCGCGCCTGGGTGAGCGGCGTGCCGCGCGGGCTCATCAGCAGGCGGGGGCGGTCGTCGGCGACGGCGTCGATCGCGCGCGCCAGCACGTCGGCCATCATCACCATGCCGGGTCCGCCGCCGGCCGGGGTGTCATCGACGGTGCGGTGCTTGTCGGTGGCGTGCGCCCGGATATCGGCCGCATCGAGCGACCACAGGCCGGCGGCCAGCGCCTTGCCGGCGAGGCTGACGCCGAGCGGGCCGGGGAACATCTCGGGAAACAGCGTGAGCACGGTGGCGCGCCACATCGGCATCACTCGGTGAGTACGGGCGGCACCACGACGATGCGCTTGCCCTTGATGTCCACGGCCGGCACCGCCTCGACGGTGAACGGCACCATCAGCGGCTCGCCGCCGCCGGCCGGCGCGATCTCGAGGATGTCGCCTGCGCCGTAGTTGTAAACCGCCCGCACGATGCCGACCGCTGCGCCGTCCGGGCCGACCGCGGCAAGTCCGATCAGGTCGGACTGATAGAACGTCTCATCGTCCTCGACCGCCGGCAGGCGTTCGCGCGGAACGTAGAGCTTGAGATTGGTCAGCTTTTCAGCGGCGTCGCGGTCGCCGATGCCGGCGAGCCGCGCGACGAAGTGATCCTTCGCCGGCCGCAGCGCTTCAATCTCGAAGCGCCGCGCGCCGTCTTCGCTCTCCAGCGGGCCGTAGGACGTCACCGCCTCCGGCTCCTGCGTGAAGGACCGCAGCCGGACCTCGCCGCGCAGGCCATGCGCGGCGCCGATCTGGGCAACGCAGATGCGGTCGGTCACGACGCCCTACATGCCTACTTCTTCGCGGCTTCGGCTGCGATGAGCCGCTCGCGGGCCTGGGCGTCGGCCTTGGTCTTCGCTTCGGCCTTGGCGGCTTC
This sequence comes from Hyphomicrobiales bacterium, assembly GCA_021730985.1. Classification (GTDB taxonomy): domain Bacteria; phylum Pseudomonadota; class Alphaproteobacteria; order Rhizobiales; family Xanthobacteraceae; genus Z2-YC6860. The sequence continues at coordinate 175,241 of JAKFYI010000015.1, forward strand.
CGCCACCTTGTTCTTCTCTTCCCTCGCGGCCTTGCGCTCCTTGCGCGGGATCGCCTTCTCCGGATTGTTGCGCTTCTCGCGCTTGGCGACGCCGGCGGCATCCAGGAAGCGCATCACGCGATCCGACGGCTGCGCGCCCTTGGCGATCCAGGACTTCACCTTGTCCAGGTCGAGCTTGAGCCGGTCGGTCTGCTCCTTCGGCAGCAGCGGATTGAAAAAGCCGAGCCGCTCGATGAAGCGGCCGTCGCGCGGCGCGCGGCTGTCAGCGGCAACGATGTGATAGACCGGGCGCTTCTTGGTTCCGGCACGGGCCATACGGATTACGACAGGCATTGCAGTTCCTTTCTTTTACAAAACGGATGTCATTCCGGACGTGTTGCGTCCCGGAATGACGGTGAGGGTTGAAGGCTTCGTCACTTCTTTTTTCCAAGCCCGGGGAAATTCGGCGGCAAGCCGCCCAGTCCCGGCAGTTTCGGTCCGAGCCCCGGCAGGCCCGGAAATTTCGGGCCGAGGCCCGGCATTGTCGGCGGCAGCGTGGGCGCACCGGGCGCGCCCGGGAGTCCCTGCAATCCGCCCGGCATCTGTTCGGCAAGCTTCGCCATGTCTTCCGGCGACGGCATCCCGCCGCCCATGCCCATCATGCGGGCGAGACCGGCCATCGGGCCGCGCGCCTTGCCGCCGCCCATCATCTTCATGATGTCGGACATGCCGCGGTGCATCTTCAGCAGCTTGTTGACCTCCTCGACCTTGGTGCCGGCGCCCGCCGCGATGCGCTTCTTGCGGCTGGCCTTCAGCAGGTCGGGAGTCTTGCGCTCCTTCGGCGTCATGGAGTCGATGATCGCGAGCTGACGCTTCAGCACGCTGTCGTCGAGATTGCGTTCGGCAAGCTGGTTCTTGATCTTGGCGATGCCGGGCATCATGCCCATCAGCCCGCTCATGCCGCCCATCTTTTGCATCTGCGTGAGCTGTTCGCGCATATCCACCAGGTCGAACTGGCCTTTGCGCATCCGCTCGGCGGCGCGCATCGCCTGCTCGCGATCGATATTGGCGGCGGCCTTCTCGACCAGCGAGACGATGTCGCCCATGCCGAGGATGCGGCCGGCGATCCGCGACGGATCGAAATCCTCGAGCGCGTCCATGCGCTCGCCGACGCCGATCAGCTTGATCGGCTTGCCGGTGACGGCGCGCATCGACAGCGCGGCGCCGCCGCGGCCGTCGCCATCGACGCGGGTCAGTACGATGCCGGTGAGGCCGAGCTTCTCGTCGAACGCGCGGGCGAGGTTGACGGCGTCCTGGCCGGTCAGGCTGTCGGCCACCAGCAGGATTTCATGCGGGTTGGCGGCGCGTTTGACGTCCGCCGCCTCGTTCATCAGCTCTTCGTCGAGGGTGATGCGGCCGGCGGTGTCGAGCAGCACCACGTCGTAGCCGCCGAGCCGGGCGGCTTGCATGGCGCGCGTCGCGATCTGCGCGGGGTTCTGGCCCTGCACGATCGGCAGCGTCTCGACGTTGACCTGCGTGCCGAGCACGGCGAGTTGCTCCATCGCGGCGGGACGCCGCGTGTCGAGCGAGGCCATGAGCACCTTGCGCTTGTCGCGCTCGGTGAGCCGCTTCGCGAGCTTGGCGGTGGTGGTGGTTTTGCCGGAGCCCTGCAGTCCGACCATCATGATCGGCACCGGCGCCGCGGCGTTCAGATCGACCGGCTTGGAATCGGAGCCGAGCGTGTTGACCAACTCGTCGTGGACGATCTTCACGACCATCTGGCCTGGCGTCACCGACTTGATGACATCCACGCCGACGGCGCGCAGCTTGACCTGATCGACGAACGCGCGCGCCACCTCGAGCGCCACGTCGGCTTCCAGCAAGGCGCGACGAACCTCGCGCATCGCCTCGTCGACGTCAGCCTCCGACAGTGCGCCGCGCCGCGTCAGGCGGTCGAGCACTCCGGCCAGGCGATCCGACAGGTTGTCGAACATCGTTCTCTCTCGACCTCGTCCTGAGGAGCGTGCGCAGCACGCGTCTCGAAGGGCGGGGTCGCCCAGGCTTTTGCCCCATCCTTCGAGACGCCGCCTTCGGCGGCTCCTCAGGATGAGGGCGGATCAAACACGTCGGCGCCCGAGGGCGCATCGCGCTGTCGGGCGTGGGCCTCCGGCCTCAGTGGACCGGTCGGCGCATTCCAAATTCACGTCTCTATCGAGAACAGAGCCTAATTGGGCCGGGAGGGGGCTTGAGTCAAGGAATACGGGTTTGTCCGAATCTCCTCACTGCTGGCCCATCTAGCAACCCTAGGTTGTATGCAACGTTTGTGTCTTAACTTTCGTTTGAAGCAACAGACAGTTCTGCCTCAAGCGTTAACTCGGAACCGCATTTTTTTGCGCCCAGTAGGCCGATGTTAATGGATGCGCCCTTAAAGCCGAGCAACTGAACAAAAAATTAAGAACTTTCTGCGAGCCTATTAACGAAGAGCCCCTTTAGCCAACGGGGATCACTCAACCGGTTGATGAGTTGTTTTGCCATCGGAGGGCCAAATATGACAAAGAAAGTGTGGCGCGCGCTCCTAAGAGGAAGGCGCAAAATAGAAGTTGTGCGTCCGTACTTGCAAGTGGCGACGGCGGCTGTGGTACTTACCGTCACCTTGTATTATTTGTTTTGACCGATTTCATTCTTGATCCGTTTTGCGGTTCGAGAAGTTTGGTTTCCGATTCTTAGTCGGCTTTCTCCGACCAAATGTTCTTAACGCATGCGGATTCGGCCTAACCCGTTTGGGATGCCATGAGACAGGTTCCGTTCTCGGTCGCCAGAGATAGGTTTGATGAGTTGCTCGACGACGTCGAGCGAGGCGAGACGGTCGTCATCACCAAACCAATTGCTCGTTTGGAGCCGGACAAAAAACGCCGCCGGCGCAGACCATTGAATCCCGTCGGCCTTAGCGATCTCATCGCGCTGGCATGAATCTCACCGGCACCATCCGCGCCCGTCCGCTGATCTTTCTGTTCGGCCTCGCCGCCGTCTCGCTGCTGGCGTTGCTGCTGGTGCCGCCGATCCCGCAGAGCCAGACCTATCATTCGTTCGCCGACCAGCGGCCGTTGTTCGGCGTGCCGAACTTCTGGAACGTGGTGTCGAACCTGCCGTTCGTGCTGGTCGGAGTGATGGGGCTGATGCGCGTGCGCGGCAGCCTGTCCGCCAGCACGTTCTTTCTCGGCGTGCTGCTGACCGGGTTCGGCTCGGCCTACTATCACTGGCGGCCCGACGATATCGGGCTGTTCTGGGACCGGCTGCCGATGTCGGTCGCGTTCATGGCGGCGCTTGCCTATGTGATCGAGGAGCGCATCAACGAGCGCGTCGGCCAGTTGCTGCTGTGGCCACTGATCCTGCTCGGCATCGTCAGCCTGCTGGTGTGGATTCGCACCGACGACCTACGCCTCTATGCCTGGGTGCAGTTCTTTCCCTGCTTGGCGTTGCCGCTGATGTTTTGGCTGTTCGCGCCGAAGTACAGCGGCACGGCGTACTGGTTCGCGGCCGCGGGTCTCTATGTGCTCGCCAAGGTGCTGGAATATGCCGACGCCGGTATCCATTCGGCGACGGGCGACATGATGAGCGGTCACGCGCTCAAGCATGTCGCGGCCGCTGGCGCCTGCTATGTGGTCTATCTGGCGTTCACGAAGCGAAGGCCGGTTTAGCTTCGCAGGAGCGGCGCACTCCGTTCACCTCTCCCATAGGGAGAGGTCGACCGCCGCAGGCGGGCGGGTGAGGGGTTTCGGTCTATCGAGGGAGCGAGACCCCCTCACCCCAACCCTCTCCCCACAGGGGAGAGGGAGCTCACCGCCGATGCTGCGCTGCCTTGAGTCAAATCACCGCAGCGGGCCGTAGACCTCGACCTTGGTTTCCTTGTCGTCCATGTCGCCGTAGAAAAACTCGATGGTGTCGATGCCCTTGAGGCGACGGACGCCGGGCTTTTCGAGTTCGTTGAGAGCCTTGCGGCGGATCGCGATCACGGAGGCAGCGCCGCCCACGCCGGACGCCACATAGGCCGGCCCCTTCAGCCGCCGCAGATCGATGGTCTTGCCGTAGCGGCCGGGCTTCGCCTTGACCGACGGATCGATCACATAACCGATCCGGGCGCGGAAATTTTTCAGCCCCGACATTTCGTAGATCACGACTTCGGTCGTGGTGAGCTTCATGTTGTAGTCGCTGGCGAAGTCCGTGGCCTCGCCGAGCGCCTCGCCGATCAGGTCGCCGAGGTCGTCCCAATCGCCGGACTTGAGTGCGGTGACGACGAGGACCTCGGGCAACTGGCCGCGTGTCGCCGCCTCCTGCGCCTGTGCTGGCGCACTGAGCAGCAGCGCGATCAGAATACCGGAAAGCCAGTTCGGCACGACGATGCCCCAAGCAGCGATGTCATTTGATCGGCACGAAAACAGTCACCACCAGCTTGTCCTCCGGCGTCGTCACCGGATCGGTTTCGTATTCCTCAATGAACAAGTCCTGTGCCTCGAGGCGCTTCTCGTCGAGATGGTTGGTGATCGCTTCGTAGGTGGTGTCCATCGAATCGTAGGAACCGCGATGGACGAACTTGAGCGCGCGGCCCGAAGGCGTCTTGCCGACCTCGATATCGCCGCGCGGCAGATCTTTCGGGTCTTCCGCCAGCGGGACCGCGGCCTGGAACTGAAAGCCGGTGTCATCGGCGGAGGTGTAGATGGTCATCGACGGGCCGGCGCGCTTGATGCCCTGCTTATCGAGGAAGGCGTACACCGACTTGAAGGCGTCGATCAGCGTCTCGTAGGCGTTGTCCCAGGTGCCGCTGCCCTTCAGATAAATGATGGTCCTTTCGGTCAGCGTCGCCTCTTCGCCGAATGCGTCGGTGGGTGGCCTGACCTGCGGCGGCGCGGGCATCGGGAATGGTGGCGGAGGGGGATCAGCC
>JAKFYI010000027.1 GCA_021730985.1 Hyphomicrobiales bacterium
TCGTCGCCGCGGTGCTGCGCGCGATCCCGGAAATCGGAGCGACGCTGCCGCCGAATGCGATCGGCCGCGACTACCGGCCCTGGCCCTACGCGGGGCTCACCGACAGCGGCACCGGAGTCGAGGCCAATCTGTGGGGTGTGATCAGCGTCAAGCTCGGCTGGGTGGAAGGATTCGAACTGAACGTGCTCGGTCTCGTGGCCGGCGTCGATGTTCGCAATCCCGCCCTCAAAGTCCCCGGGTACGGCCGCGTCGGCTTCGATCACACCGCCACTGCGGCACAACGCCCGTAGCGAACCCCTCGTCCGTCAAAATTTAACGACCGGATTCTCCCGATACGCTAAAGTCGAAGCGGCCTTGAATCGTCCGGCAGGTCGGTTGTGAAGCGGCGCAGATTTCTCGGACTGCTTGGCGGCGCGGCACGCGCTGCCGACGATGTACTTCTACCGGGAGTTCGCGGCGTCGGGCGGACTGATGAGCTACGGCGGCTACGACACCGACGCCTACCGGCTGGCCGGCGGATACGCCGCCCGCATCCTCAAAGGCGAGAAGCCTGAGAACCTGCCGGTGCAGCAATCCACCAGAGTCGAATTGGTCGTCAACCTCAAGACCGCCAAGGCACTCGGCCTGGAGATTCCACTGTCGCTGATCGGCCGCGCCGACGAAGTGATCGAATAGCGCCACTCACGGCGAATTGTCTGCAACCTCCCGGCGCCAGGATGACGGCTGCTCCAGGCTCTGTCAGATTGGCGCCATGCACGAAACGCTGCCCCTTCTTGAAGCGATTGCGTTCCCGGCGGTTCGCCGCGGCCGTCTGGACACGCTGCAACTCAACGTCGGCTATCGCTGCAACCAGTCCTGCCTGCATTGCCATGTCGGCGCGAGCCCCAATCGCACCGAGGAAATGACCGGGGACATCGCCGACCTGGCGCTGGAATTCCTCAGGCGGCGCCACGTCAAGACGCTCGACATCACCGGCGGAGCCCCGGAACTCAACCGGCATTTTCGAAGGCTGGTGCGGGCGGCGCGCGACATGGGCGTGAAGGTGATGGACCGCTGCAACCTCACCATCCTCGAAGTCGAGGGGCAGGAAGACCTGGCAGAGTTTCTCGCAGGCCAGCAGGTCGAGATCGTGGCCTCGCTGCCGTGCTACCTGGAGGACAATGTCAACGCGCAGCGCGGCAAGGGCGTGTTCGAAGCCTCGATCCGAGCCTTGCGCAAGTTAAATGCGCTGGGCTACGGCCGCGACGGCAGCGGCCTCACGCTCAACCTCGTGTACAATCCGCAGGGCCCGTCGCTGCCGCCGCCGCAGGCGGCGCTGGAGGCCGACTACAAGCGCATCCTCGGCGGACAGCACGGCGTGACGTTCAATGCGCTCTACACGCTGGCCAATATGCCGATCCAGCGGTTCGGCTCGACCCTGATCTCGCACGACACGTTCGGCCAGTACCTCGATTTGCTCCAGCACGCGCACCAGGATGCCAACCTCCAAGGCGTGATGTGCCGCAACCTTATTTCGGTGGACTGGCGCGGCACTGTTTACGACTGCGACTTCAACCAGATGCTCGATCTGCCGATGACGCTTGGGGCTCGCGAGCGTCCGCATCTGTCCGACTTGCTCGATGCCGACATCGAGAACCACCCGATCCGAGTCGCCGGACATTGCTTCGGCTGCACGGCAGGCCAGGGCTCGAGCTGCGGCGGCGCACTCAAGGAGGCGGCGGAGTGAACGTAGCCGTGGCGAACTGCGCCCCCGGGCGCATGTGCCCCGCCGACTACACCTATTCGCCGGGCGCATTCGACCGCGCGCCGGACTTCAAGGCGAAAACGCTTTATGTCGCGGGCGGAGTCTACGGAAATCTCGCCGCGCTCAACGCTCTTGAATCGCTGGCTGCCACCGATGCGGGGCCCGTGGAGATTGTATTGAACGGGGACTTTCATTGGTTCGACGCCGATCCGGACTGGTTTGCGGCGATCGAGACGCGGGCGGCACGCCACCGCGCGCTGCGCGGCAATGTCGAGACCGAGATCGCAAGAGCGAGCGACGTCGGTGCGGGTTGCGGCTGCGCCTATCCCTCATCGGTCGGAGAGGACTTGGTGCGCCGCTCGAACGCAATCCTGGAACGGTTGCGCGGCGTCACAACGCCGGGCAGCCGCGAGCGGCTTGCAAAGCTACCGCCTCATCTGGTGACGCAAGTCGGCGGGCTACGGGTCGGAATCGTTCACGGCGACGCGGCTTCGCTCGCTGGCTGGCGATTTTCTCAGGAGGAGTTGGACGAACCAGGCAGGCGCGCCTGGCTGGCCGACATCCGCAAAGCTTCGCGCATCGGCCTGTTCGCTTCGACCCACACATGTCTGGCGGCGCTGCGCGACTATTCGTTGCCGACCGGCCGGTTGACTGTCATCAACAACGGCGCGGCCGGAATGCCGAATTTTTCGGACTCCACGTTTGGTGTGGTGACGCGCGTCGCGATGAGCGCCTCCCCGCACCGCCCGCTCTATGGCCTCAACCACGACGGCGTCCATATCGACGCCCTGCCGTTGAATTTCGATCAACCCTCTTTCCTCAACCGGTTCCTCGAATGCTGGCCGGAGGGTACGCCGGCTCATGACTCCTACCTCCACCGCATTTTACACGGGCCGAACTACACCGTGGCCGCCGCGGCGAGCTAAGCTATCGAACCGATGTCACGCCTCTCCATCATCATTCCGGCGCTGAACGAAGCGGCCGGTATCGCCGAGACGCTGTCCGCGCTACAGCCGTTTCGCGCGCGCGGCGTCGAGGTGATCGTGGTGGACGGCGGCAGCAGTGACGCCACGATCGAGCGCGCGCGGCCGCTCGCCGACCGCGTGCTGGGCGCGCCGCGCGGCCGTGCCGTCCAGATGAACGCGGGGGCCGCAGCAGCCTCGGGCGACGCGTTGCTGTTCCTCCACGCCGATACCATCTTGCCGCCCGACGCCGACGGGCTGGTGCTCTACGGGCTGTCCGGCACCGGCCGCGCCTGGGGCCGCTTCGATATCGCGATCGATGGCGGCAATCCGCTGCTGCGTCTCGTCTCAGGCATGATGAATTGGCGCTCGCAGATCACCGGCATCGCCACCGGCGACCAGGCGATCTTCGTCACCCGCGAAGCCTTCGCGGCGGCCGGCGGCTATCCCGACATTCCGCTGATGGAGGACATCGCGCTCTCCAAGCGGCTCAAGCGGATCGGCCGGCCGCTCTGCCTCGCAGCGCGGGCGCGCACCTCGGGACGTCGCTGGACCAGACGCGGCACGATCCGCACCATCGTGCTGATGTGGCAACTGCGGTTTGCCTACTGGCGCGGCGCCGATCCCGCCGCATTGGCAATGCGTTATGGCTATCGGCCAGGCGACTGAGCCTAAGCCAGCCGGATCAGCGCCAGGCCGCAGACCACCAGCAGCGCAGCCCCGATCCGGGTCGCGCGCAATGGCTCCTTCAGCAGCACGACGGCGATGACCGCGCCGAACAGCACGCTGGTCTCGCGCAACGCCGCGACGATCGCGATCGGTGCGACCGTCATGGCCCAGATCGCAATCGAATAGGAAATCACCGCCATCAGGCCGCCGCCGAGTCCGATCTTCCAGTGCGGCGTCATCGCGGAGATCACCGCGGTGCCACGGCGCGCCAGCGCATAGAGGAGCACAACCGGCGCGATGCCGACGAACAGCACGCAGGAATACGCGTTGGCCATGCCCGGCCCCGCCGCGCGGGCGCCGATGCCGTCCACCACCGAATAGGCGCAGATCGTCACCGCGGTGAACAGCGCGAAGCCGACCGCACGGCGATCCAGCGCGGCGATGCCGCGTCCGCCGCGCAATGAGAGCAGCAGCACACCGGATGCCAGCAGCAGGATACCGCCCCAGCCGTAGATGCCGAGCGTCTCGCCGACGAACAGCGTCGTCGTCAGCCCGGTCATCAGCGGCGCGCTGCCGCGCGCGATCGGATAGACCTGACCGAGATCGCCGGCGCGGTAGCTCTCGATCAGGCCCGCGAAATAGAACAGATGGATGACGATGGAGGCGATCAGCCACGGCCAAGATGCGGCGGCCGGCATCCCGGCGAGCGGCACGAACAGCAGCGCCACTGCGCCGGCGCCGAGTCCGATCAGCACCGTGGTGGCGAGCGGATCGAGCGTGCGCTTGATGCTGGCGTTCCAGCCCGCGTGACAGGCGGCGGCGAACAGCACGGAGAGAAAGACGAACCCGTCCATCAGCGCGGCCTGCCCCGCTCCGCAAGCTGACGGTCGTAGTCCAGCACGGCCTGCAGCAGCACCTGGGCTCCGGCCGCGCATTGCTCCTTGGAGCTGAACTCGGCCTCATTGTGGCTGATGCCGCCGCGGCACGGCACGAACACCATGGCGGCGGGCGCCACCCGCGACACGTAGGCCGCGTCGTGGCCTGCGCCCGAGATCATATCGCGCGTCGAAAAGCCCGCTGATTCGGCGCCGCGACGGACGGCGGCGATACAATCCGGGTTGAAGCGCACCGCCGGCTGGTGCCAGATTTTCTGGAATGCCACGCCGAGACCGAGCGGTTCGCAAATCTCGTGGACCGCTGTTTCCAGCGCCGCCTCCATCCGGTCGAGCACGGCATCGTCGGGGTGCCGCATATCGACCATGAAGAACACTTCGCCAGGCACCACGTTGGGCGAGTTTGGGCGGTTGTCGATCCGGCCCACGGTGGCCACCGACCCCGGCGCGGCGCGGCCGATCCCATCGACCCGCTCGATCACGCGCGCCGCCCCGAGCAGCGCGTTTTTGCGAAGTCCCATGGGCGTGGCACCGGTGTGGGCGTCCTGCCCGGTCAGTGTCGCCTCAAACCAGCGCATCGCCTGCACGCCGGTGACGACGCCGATTTCCTTGCCTTCGGCCTCCAGGATCGGTCCCTGCTCGATGTGAAGCTCGAAGAATGCCGACAGCGGATGATCGCCGCAGTGCTGCGCGCCGCGATAGCCGATGGCGTCGAGCGCCGCGCGGAACGTCGTACCGTCGCAATCGGTGCGCTGCTCCGCCCAGGCGGGTTCGAACACCTTGGCGAACACGCCCGACGCCACCATCGCGGGCGAAAAGCGCGAGCCCTCCTCGTTGGTCCAGTTCACCGCCTCGATCGGGGCGTAGGTCTGGTAGCCCGCCTCATGCAGCGTCCGCAGCGCTTCGAGCGCGGCCAGCACGCCCAGCACGCCGTCGAACTTGCCGCCGGTCGGCTGGGTGTCGAGATGGCTGCCGATCGCGATCGGCGGCACGTCCACCGTGCCCTCGCGGCGGGCGAACATCGCACCCATGTCGTCAACGGTGACGCGGCACCCCAGCGCCTCGGCGCGCGCCTTGAACCAGTCGCGCACCTGGCGGTCGAGATCGGTCAGCGTCAGCCGGCAGATGCCGCCCTTGGCGGTGCCGCCGATCGCCGCGGTCTCCATCAGCTCGCCCCACAGCCGCTCGGCGTTGATGGCGAGGTTGCTCATGCGGCGTGCGCTACGCCCGGGCGCGCGACGCGGCCGGCGCCCACATCTTCGGCCCGACCCGCAGGTACTGGTTGGCGCGGGGAACCTCGGCGGCGAGTTCCGCCGCCGCGTGCCAGCCCCAGCGCGGGTTGTTCAACATGGCGCGTGCCAGCGCCACCATGTCGGCCTTGCCTTCCGCGATCACAGCCTCGGCCTGCTCGGGCGTGACGATCAGTCCGACCACGCGCGTCACAATGCCCGCCTCGCGCTTGACCCGCTCGGCGATCGGCACGTTGTAGCCAAGCCCGGCCGGATTGCGGGTGTCGGCGGTGATGCCGCCCGACGAAATATCGACGAAGTCGAGGCCTTCCTGCTTGAGAGCTTTGGAATACGTCACCGCATCGTCCGCCGTGAGCCCATCGTCACGCCAGTCGCTGCCGGTGATGCGGGCGCCAAGCGGAATGCCCTTCGGCACCACCGGGCGAACCGCGCGCGCAATCTCCAGACCGAACCGCATCCGGTTCTCTAGCGAGCCGCCGTACTGGTCGGTGCGTTTGTTGGAGACCGGCGAGAGGAACGAATGCGCGAGATAGCCGTGCGCGTAGTGCAGTTCGATCAGGTCGAACCCAATCCGCATGGCGCGCTTCGCCGACTCTACGAACGCATCGCGCACGCGAACAATATCGTCGAGCGTCATCGCCCGGGGAATATGCCAGCCCTCGCCGAACGGGATCGCCGAAGGCGCGATGGTCTGCCACGGATCGTCAGCTTTCAAAGGACCGCCGCCCTCCCATGGACGTTGCGCGGACGCCTTGCGTCCGGCGTGCGCGATCTGAATGCCCATTTTCGCCGTGCCGATGCGCCGGCAGTGCCGGATCACCCGTTCCATCGCCGCCTCGTTGGCGTCGGAATACAGGCCGGCGCAGCCGTGGGTGATGCGGCCGTGGCGCTCGACGTGGGTCGCCTCGACCACCAGCATGGCGGCGCCGGAATTTGCCAGCATGCCGAGGTGGGTCATGTGCCAGTCGGTCATGCAGCCGTCTTCCGCCGAATACTGGCACATCGGCGCAATCATGACCCGGTTCGCCAGTTCGAGACCGGCAAGCTTGATCGGGGAGAACAGCTTCGACATTTCCAGTTCCTTATGCGGGCAGCCGCAGGATCGCGAGCGCAAGCGCCTGCGCGCGCGGCACCAGCGTTTCGACATCCATGAATTCTTCTGGCGTGTGTCCTTTGCCGCCGACCGGTCCGACCGCGCAGATGGTCGGCGCGCCGGTCGCCGCCGCGAAGCCGCTGTCGGCGCAGCCGCCGGTGAAGATCGACGACGGCTCGTTGCCGAGCGCCTTCAACTGCGCTGCGTAATGGTCGAACAGCGCCTTGCCATCTTCGCCCTCGACCAGCGGCAGGAACTCGCCGGAGATCTCAAGTTGCGCCGAGGTGCCGGGCACGTAGCTCGTCGCCATGATCTTTTCGACCTCGGCCATGGTGGCCGCGCGTTGCGCCGGGGTGATGAAGCGCAGATCGACCTCGCCCTTCGCCCACGGCGCCACCGTGTTGACGGTCTGTCCGCCCGAGACCACGCCGACGTTGAGCGTGATGCCCTCCTTCGGCTTGCTGAGCGCGTGCAGCGCCAGCGTCTTGTGCGCGAGCTCGTTGATCGCGCTGATGCCGGCCTCGAAGTTCGCGCCGGAATGTGCCGCCTTTCCAGTGATGGAAAAGCGCATGAACACGCCGCCCTTGCGGCCGGTCACCGCCATGCCGATCGCGCGGCCCGGCTCGGAGTTGAACACCGCGCGCGCGCTGCGCGCGAACCGCTCGATCACCGCCCGCGAAAACGGCGAGCCGATCTCCTCATCGCCGGTAAACAAAGCGGTGACCGGCGCGCCCGCGCCGCCGAACTTCTGCAACGCCGCCAGGATGAAGCAGTTCATCACCAGCCCGGCCTTCATGTCGGACACGCCCGGGCCGTGCGCCATGCCGTTCTCGATCTTGAACGGACGCCGCGTCGGCTCGCCCTTCGGGAACACCGTGTCGCGATGGCCCATCAGCAGGATCGGCCGGTTGCTGCCGCCGGAGGCGCCCACCGTGGCGTCGATCGCATCGCCGAACTTGGCGTCGGGCGTGAGGCCCGTCGCGATGCCGCGATCTTCCAGAAATTTGCGGATATGGGCGCCGACCGCATCGACCCCGGCCTTGTCATAGCTGCCGCTGTCAGTGTTCACGAGCGTTTCCAGAAGCTCCAGCATGGCGCCACGCTGGCTGGCCAGCCAATCCAGGATCTGCTGCTCGTTCGGGGTCGCTTTCGCCGCCATTCGCTCCGCCTTGTCCAAGCCTTGCCGGGCTGTCCCCGACTTGGTGCAAGACACTAAAGGCGTGGATGGCCGTGACACAAGGCGAGCAAAGCAACGCCGCTTTCGGCGGCACTGCCGGGCGAGAACGGCGCAGGTGGATGATTTTCCGAACTATTCCGCCGCCTGGCGGAAGTCCTCGGGGCGCGGCGCAATCTGCGCCCAGCGGTTCACGGCGACCATCGCCTCGCGCATCCGGGCGACGAACTCTTCGTCCGTGTAGTAGTGCTTCCAGCGCCCGCTGCGGTAGAGCTCGACAAAATGGGCCTGGCGACGCTCAGCGAGGGCCCGCCATTTCTGCGAAGCCCGGTCCATCGCGTAGGGGTATTGCCGAGTGGCCATCGTCATACCGCCGGTCGCAACAAAGGCGACGTAAGATGCTGACGCGCACGCCTGAGTCGAACAATGCCGCGTCCGCCAAACCACAGGCGTAACGGGCCTTATTCACAGTCTTTTCACAGAAAACGAAAAGCCCGGGCGACGAACACCCGCCGCGATCCCTTGAAGAATCGATTCGCGGCGGCGTGGCAAGGGCGGCGCGCGAACGGCGGATCAGGACTTGATGGCGATGATGCCTTCGATTTCGACCGACATGCCGTTCGGCAGCGATCCCAGGCCGACCGCCGAGCGGGCATGCTTGCCGGCGTCGCCGAACACCTCGACGAACAGGTCCGAGCAGCCGTTGATCACCTTGGGCTGGTCCTTGAAGTCGGGCGGCGCGTTGACCATTCCCAGCAGCTTGACGATGAAATCGACCCGGTCGAGCGAGCCCAGCGCCGCCTTCATCGCGGATAGCATGCCGAGCCCGGTGAGCCTGGCGCGGCGGTAGCCCTCCTCGATCGAAACCTCGGTTCCGACCTTGCCGAGCAGGATCTGGCCGTTCTCGCGCGGCCCTTGGCCTGCGAGGTAGAGCATGTTGCCGGCGATCCGGTACGGCAGGTAGTTCGCCACCGGCACCATCAGCTCGGGCAGCACGATGCCGAGCTGCTTCAATCGGGCTTCAGCGGACATGGTATCCTCGTTGTTCTCGCTACAGGCTAGCGTGGCTTAGGGTTTGAACGCCAGTCCAAGGCGCTCCGCAACCGCACGCAAGCGACGATCGAACGTCCACAGCGAAGCGGCGGCAGATGTCCGGGTCGAGGCTAGAAGGTGGGCGTCGATGTAGCCAATACCGGTCCCGTACAAATGGAAGCGCTCGACGAACTGCATCGTCTCCTCGTCCGTGGCGCAGACCGCGCGCGGCAGAAGATCAAAATCGGCCAACGCGCTGCGCCGGCGAAGATTTCCCATCGCCAATTCGCCAACCACAAAGGGGTGGCTCAGAACCTGCCCCGCCTGGAGCAGGTCCGTCAAATCCACGACCTCGCGGTCGATATGTTGAGCCCAAACCGCGGTATCGACCAGGATCACCGGGACTTTGGCCGCCGCCGTGGAGCAGCCTTAAATCCCGGTTGGCTACCCCCCAACCGAGCGAGCCGACGCGCGGCTTCCCGTTGCACAAGAGCCGTCAACGCTTCATGAACAAGCGCGGACTTCTCCTGCACTCCCGTAAATTTCTGAGCCTTCTCCAGCAATTCGCTGTCGAGCGCGATGGTGGTGCGAACTTTTGGGGCGCCCATGTCGATTTTCTCCAGGCACGAAAAATAGCATCATTTGATGCCGTTTTCAATGCCTAGCGGACCTACAGCTTGATCCGCAGCAGGTGCGCGATTTCGCCGACGATGCCGCGGCGGAACAGCAGCACGCAGGCAACGAACACGACGCCCTGGATGACCGTGACCCACTGCCCGACCTGGGCCAGGTAGTTCTGCATCGCGATGATGACGAACGCGCCGGCCACCGGCCCGAACACCGTGCCGAGCCCGCCGACCAGCGCCATCAGCACCACCTCGCCCGACATCGGCCAGTTCACGTCGGTCAGCGAGGCAATCTGCAGCACGATCGCCTTGGTGCCGCCCGCCAGGCCCGCGATCGTCGCCGACAGCACGAAGGCCACCAGCTTGTAGCGCTCGGTCTTGTAGCCAAGCGAGATCGCGCGCGCCTCGTTCTCACGGATCGCCTTGAGCACTTCACCGAACGGCGAGTTGATGACGCGATAGATCAGCAGGAAGCCCGCGAGGAAGATCACCACCACGGTGATGTACATGTTGGTCTGGTTCGACAGATCGATCAGGCCGAACAGCCGGCCGCGCGGCACCGCCTGGATGCCGTCCTCGCCGCCGGTGAACGGCGCGCGCACCGCGACGAGAAACATCATCTGCGCCAGGGCGAGCGTGATCATCGCGAAGTAGATGCCTTGGCGGCGGATCGCCAGCGCGCCCGCGATCAACCCGAATACGGCGGCGGTGGCGACCCCGGTCAGGATCGCGAGTTCCGGCGGCAGGCCCCACGCCTTGGCGGAGTACGCGGTGAGATAGCTGGCCCAGCCGAAATACAGCGCATGGCCGAACGAGAGCAGCCCGACAAAGCCGATCAGCAGGTTGAACGCGCAGGCGAACAGCGCAAAGCACAGCGCCTTCATCAGGAACACCGGATAGATGAAGGCCGGCGCAATCGCGAGACAGACAACCATCAAAATGAACGCAATCGCTTCGCTGCGGGAGGTCTTGGCTTGGGCGCCGGCTGTGAGGTCAGTCATGGTTCTGCCTCACGTCCGCCGTCCGAACAGGCCTGCCGGACGAACCAGCAGGACGATCGCCATGATGATGAAGATGACTGTGTTGGACCATTCGGGCAGAAACACCTTGGTCAGCCCCTCGATCACGCCGAGACCGAACCCTGTGACGATGGCGCCCATGATCGAGCCCATACCGCCGATCACCACCACCGCGAAAACCACGATGATCAACTCGGCGCCCATCTGCGGGCTGACGTTGTAGATCGGCGCCGCCATCACGCCGGCAAACGCCGCGAGAGCGACGCCGAAGCCGTAGGTCAGCGTGATCATGCGCGGCACGTTGACGCCGAAGGCGCTGACCAGCGCGGGATTCTCGGTGGCGGCGCGCAGATACGAGCCGAGCTTGGTGCGTTCGATGATGAACCAGGTGCCGAGGCAGACCGTCAGCGACGCGACGATCACCCAGGCGCGGTAGTTCGGCAGGAACATGAAGCCGAGGTTCTGCCCGCCGGTCAGTGCCTCGGGCATCTGGTACGGCAAGCCGGACGAGCCGAACTGATTGCGGAACATGCCCTCGATGATGAGGGCGACGCCGAACGTCAGCAGCAGTCCGTAGAGATGGTCGAGCTTATAGAGCCATTGCAGGAACAGCCGCTCCATCGCGACGCCGATTGCGCCGACGATGATCGGCGCGAAGATCAGCGCCATCCAGTAGTTCAAGCCGAGATGCTGCAGCAGGAGATAGGCGACGAACGCGCCCATCATGTACTGCGCGCCATGCGAAAAATTGATGATGTTGAGCATGCCGAAGATCACGGCAAGCCCCAGGCTGAGCAGCGCGTAGAACGAGCCGTTGATCAGCCCGATCAGGAGCTGACTGAACAGCGCCATCGAAGGGATGCAGCGCCCGCCCAGGAATTCGGGAATGCAAAGCTCGAACATTACGCACCGATCTCCCGCCTCGCCGCGCCCAACGCGGCGAGCGGCCTCTCCCCGCCAAGGCGGGGAGAGGCGCGCCGTTTATCGTCAGCTCTTGGCGAGCGGGCAGTTGCCGTCCTTCAGCGGGCGGAACGCTTCCGCCGCCGGGATGGTCGCCCGCAGGTGATAGAAGTCGCCCGGATACTTCGATTCCGCGGGCTTCTTCACCTCGAGCAGAAACACGTCGTGGACCTTGCGGCCGTCGGCGCGGATCGTGCCCTTGCCGAACAGCGGATCGTCGGTCGGGATCGACTTCATGCGCTCGACCACCGCCTTGCCGTCGGCTGCGCTCTTCTCGGCGACAACCGCCTTGAGATAGTGCGTCACGCCGGCATAGACGCCGGCCTGCACCATGGTCGGGAACTTGCCCGCCGCGGCGCGTTCGGCCTGCCAGCGCTTGGTCCAGGCGCGGTTGGTGTCGTTGAGATCCCAGTACCAGCTCTCGGTCAGGGTCAGGCCCTGGGCGGTGTTGAGCCCGAGCGCGTTGACGTCGGATGCGAACACCAGCAGGCCCGCGAACTTCTGGCCGCCCTTGACGATGCCGAACTCGGCGCCGGCCTTGATCGAGTTGATGGTGTCGCCGCCGGCGTTGGCGAGGCCGATGATCTTGGCCTTGGACGCCTGCGCCTGCAGCAGGAACGACGAGAAGTCGTTGGTGTTGAGCGGATGGCGCACCCGGCCGACCACCTTGCCGCCGTTCGCCTCGACGGCGGCGCTGGTGTCGCGATCCAGCGCATGACCGAACGCATAGTCGGCGGTGAGGAAGAACCAAGTGTCGCCGCCGGTCTTCACCAGCGCCTTGCCGGTGCCGTTGGCCAGCATCCAGGTGTCATAGGTCCAGTGAACGGTGTTGGCGTTGCACTTGCCGCCGGTGAGGTCCGACGCAGCAGCGCCCGAGACGATAAACGTCTTGTTCTTGCTGCGCGCGATCTCGCTGACCGCGAACGCGACGCCCGAGTTCGGCACGTCGATCACCAGGTCGACCTTCTCGACGTCGAACCACTGATTGACGACGCTCGAGCCGACGTCGGCCTTGTTCTGGTGATCCGCGCTGAGCAGATCGACCTTCACGTTCGGATTGGCCTTGGTGAAGTCCGCGATCGCAAGCTTGGCGGCGGCGGTCGAACCCGGACCGCCGATGTCGGCGTAGAGGCTCGACATGTCGCTCATCACGCCGATCTTGACCGTGACCTGCTGTGCCTGCGCGGTGCCGCACATCAACATGGCCGAAAACGCGGCCAGACTCATAAGACGTTTCATTCCCTGCTCCTTTGGTTGCGCCCTTCGGCACTCATTGAAATCAGACTCCGAGATACTCGTGCAGCGTTTCCAGTTTTGCGTCCAGTTCGGCGGTGACGAAGCTTTCGACCACCCGGCCGTGCTCCATCACATAGTACCGGTCCGCGACCGTCGAGGCGAACCGGAAGTTCTGTTCCACCAGAAGGATCGTGAAGCCCTGCTGCTTTAATGTGCGGATGGTCTTGCCGATCTGCTGGATGATAACCGGCGCCAATCCTTCGGTCGGCTCGTCGAGCAGCAACAGCCTGGCTCCAGTGCGCAGAATCCGTGCAATGGCCAGCATCTGCTGCTCGCCGCCGGACAGCTTGGTGCCCTGGCTGGAACCGAGCCGCTCCTTGAGATTGGGGAACAGCTCGAAAATGCGCTCAAGGCTCAGGCCCCCGCTCCTCACCTGCGGCGGCAGCATGAGATTCTCCTCGACCGTGAGGCTCGCGAAGATGCCGCGCTCCTCGGGACAGAACGCGATGCCCGCGCGCGCGATCTCGTTCGACGGCGTGCCGATCAGGTCGCGGCCCTCGAACCGCACCGCGCCGCTGCGGCGGCCGACCATGCCCATGATCGATTTGAGCGTCGTGGTCTTGCCGGCGCCGTTGCGGCCGAGCAGCGTGACCACTTCACCCTCGTGCACGTTGAAGTTCACGCCGTGCAGGATGTGGGACTCGCCGTACCAAGCCTCCAGGCCGGAGACATCGAGCAATGGGGTGCGCGTATCAAGCATGCCCCGTCCCCATGTAAGCTTCGCGCACCTCGGGATTGTTCGACACGGTGTTGTAGTCGCCCTCCGCCAGCACGCGGCCGCGCGTCAGCACGGTGATGCGCTGGCACAGGTTCTCGACCACCGACAGATTGTGCTCGACCATCAGCACGGTTCGATCGGCCGCGACCGTCTTGATCAGCTTGGCGATGCGGTCGATGTCCTCGTGGCCCATGCCGGCGGTCGGCTCGTCGAGCAGCAGCATTTCAGGGTCGAGCGCGAGCGTGGTCGCAATCTCAAGCGCGCGCTTGCGCCCATACGGCAGTTCCACCGCGGTGATGTGAGCGACATCCGAGAGGCCGACGTCGGCGATCAGCGACAGCGCGCGTTCGTTGAAGGCGTCGAGCACCGTCTTGCTGCGCCAGAAGTCGAACGAGCCGCCGCGCTTTCGCTGCAGCGCGATGCGCACGTTCTCGATCACGCTGAGATGCGGGAACACCGCCGAAATCTGGAACGAACGCACCACGCCGAGCCGCGCCACGTCGGCCGGCGCCAGACGCGTGATGTCCTGCCCCTTGTAGAGGATGCGGCCGCGGGTCGGCTGCAGGAACTTGGTGAGCAGATTGAAGCAGGTGGTCTTGCCCGCGCCGTTCGGCCCGATCAGCGCATGGATGGTGCCGCGCTCGACGCGCAAGCTGACCCCGTTCACGGCAACGAAGCCCGCGAACTCTTTGGTCAGATCCTCGGTTTCGAGGATGTACTCACTCATACCCGGGGCACCCTATTCCACGGCATTTAGAAGGGCATCGGCGCGGGCGTCCATCCTTCTTTTGAGCCGGTTTGGAAAAACAAACCCGCCCGGACGATGGCGTCCGGGCGGGCCGTTGAGACCGGCGCGAGGGGAAGGCGGGGCGTGCGCACCGATCACAGGGGCTGGGGTTCGATCTCCCGATTGCGCTGCGGGCTATCGCCCGGTTGCTGATTGGTCGCGGCCCCGCGGAAAAGGTTCAAAACCGCCTCATACAAAGGAAGACCCGCCCGGAGGGGACCGGGCGGGTCAAGCAAATCGGCGTTGGGGAAGGCGGGGCGGAAACGCCGATCGCAGGGGCTGGGGTGTTCTCCCGAATGGCGAAGGCCGGATGGCCCTGATGCCCATTGGTCGTGCGGGACAGGAAAAGGTTCAAACGGCCGCGAGCGATTTTTGGCGGCTCCGATCGTCCCAACAGAAACGATTGCCTGTCAGCGCGCCGACGGCCCCGGCGCGTTCGCGGGGGCCGCCACGGCGCGTGACTCGATCGCCAGCAGCGCGCCGTAGGCGTCGGCGAGCCCCGCGCCGAACTGGTCGTCGCGGCCGGCCGGCCCCAAGTCCTTTGCGGTCGCCAGCAGGATCCGCCGCACCGCGTCCGGGCTGAGCGAAGGCTGCCGCTCCAGGATCAGCGCCACCACGCCACTGACGTGGGCTGCGGCCACCGAGGTGCCGGAGGTCAGGTCGTAGTTCGGGCCGGGAACCGCCACCAGAATATCGACGCCGGGCGCCGCCACCGCGATGTGATTGCCACGATTTGATGCCGCGAACAGCCGGTCGTTGGCGTCGGTCGCCGACACCGCGATCACGTTCGGATCGGCGGCGGGATATTGCGGCGGCGCCTTCGCGCCGAAATTTCCGGCGGCGGCAACCAGAACGATGCCGCGCGCGTGGGCGGCGGCCAGCGCGCGGGCAAATCCGGGATCGGCCGGGCCTGCGAAGCTCATGTTGATGATACGCGCGTTCTGACCCATCGCGTGGTCGATGCTCTTGAGGACCGCGAACGTGTTGGCCTCGACGCTGCCGCCCGATGCGCCGAATGCGCGGATCGCCAGGATGCGGGCGGCGGGCGCCACGCCGCTCAGCCGCGAACGCGCGGCGATCGTGCCGGCCATCGCGGTGCCGTGGACGTGCGGCTTCTCCGTCTTTTGCAGCGCATCGAAGGTGCCCGCGATCACGCCGCGCAATTCCGGATGCGAGGCATCGATGCCGGAATCGATCACAGCGACCAGCACGTTGTTGCCGCGGGTCAGGCCGTGGGCCTCCTGCAGACGCAGTTTGGTGAGCGCGTACTGCGCCGGATCGCCAAGCTGTGCCGGCAACGCGCCGGCCGCCGCGGCGGCAGGCACAGGCTGCGGCGTCGCGGGCTCGGGCGGCGTGAAGGTGGCCGCAGCGTCTGATGCAGGCTGCGCCACAAGATAGAGATAGTTGGGCTGGCCCGCGCGCAGCGCCGTCTCGCCGCGCAAGCCCGCGAGCACGGCGCGAACCGGACGGCCATCGGCGATGCGGACGCGGAAATAAGTCGAGTTGGTGTTGGCGAGGCTGAGCTGATCGAGCCGCGCAAGCCGATGGCGCCGCGCCAGATCGGCGATCGCCTGAGCCGGGACGTTGCCGGCAAATTCCAGCACCACCTCATTCGGAATGAAACGCTGCTCGTTGGCCGGCGGAACATTGATGGCGGGACCGGCGAGCGGCGGGCCGCCCGCACCGGAGCCGCCCGATCCGCCGAACTGCGGAGGAGGAGGAGGCGCCGCAACCGCCGATCCGATCGCGACACCCGTGCCGATCGCGACACCGCTACCGATGACGACGCCGGGTCCAACGATTGGACCGTAACCCGGCCTGTTGGGCCAACCGGGGCGCGGCGGGCGCACCCCGCCGTCGTGCGGAGGAACCCTCTCGCCGACCACAGGGCCGGTCGGCATTCGCGGCGGACGCCTTGTGCCACCGGCTTCCGGATGGGTTGGCTTGGTCGCGGCGGAGCGCTGCGGCAGGCCGGCACGGCCCGGATATTTCGAACCGGCCGACGGCATCGTTGCCGCGCGTGGCATCCGGGACACGTTCGGCGCCGGCACGGCGCGCTGGGTGGCGAACCCTGCCCTGCCCGGCGCGTAGCCTTTACCGCGTCCGCCGAACTGCGCCGCGGCCTCAGCCGTGCTGACGACCGCAATCGCCGCAGCCATTGCTGCGAGCGAAAATCCGCGAACGAAATGAGCGCGTCGAACCAAGCGCATGGCACCTGCCTCCGGAACGGAGCGCGATGAACGGTTTCGATCAAACAGGCGCCGGATGCGGCGCCTGCGATTTAGTTTGCCGAGGGCACCGTGAGACCGACCACCGGATTGCCCTGCATGCGCTTGACGACCGCGCCGAGTTGATCGGGCGACAACGGTCGCTCCGCAACCCGCAAACGGTAGAGATTGCTGCCGGCTGCCGGGCCATCGGCGATGGTGGCGTTCTGCTCGATCAGGAACTTGCTGATGTCGGCTGCGTTCGCCGCCGGATTGAAGCGGATCAAAACATAGGCGCCATTGCCGTTGCCGCCCTCGGTCCAATTCCGGGTCGCGCGCTTGCCGTCGTCCGCCGAGGAAACCACGTAGGTGTCCCCGTTCTGCACCAGCATGCTTGTGAGCAGGCCGGCCTGCAGCATGATGGCGATCGCGGCGGCGCCCGCAGCATAGGCCAGCGTGCGCGGCTGGAAGCTCGCAACGAAACCGGCGAACCAGGCGGCCGGATTGAACGAGGCCTTCGGCGCGCGCGCCGGCTCGGCATCGATCTTGGCGAACAGATCCTTCATGGCGCGCGCCGACGGCGCACCGAGCGATTCATTGAGGTTGATCGCGGCGCCGAGTTCCTCGCGGACCTCTTCGTAGCGGGCGGCCAGTTCATTGTCGTTGGCGAGAGCGCGCTCGACGCGCTCGGCGTCACGCCGGCTCAGCGTGCCTGCGGCGTGCCACGGCAGGAGGAGTTCGATGTCCTCTTGCATCTCTTTGTTATTGTTGTTCGTGTTCATGGCCAACCTCGTCCGATTCCTTGGGCTTTCAACAGTTCCGCGAGCTTCTTTCGCGCATAGAACATTCTGGTCTTCACTGTCGCTTCCGGGATGCCGACGATCTCGGCGACTTCTTCGACCGACTTCTCGTGGTAGTACACGAGATCGACGATCTCCCGGTGTTCCGCGGACAGCGCGCTCATGCACTGGCGCAGAACCTCACCCTTCTCCTTTTTCTCCAGCGCGACCTCGGGGGTATCCGACGTATCCTCGATCGCCTCTGCAGCCTCTTCGTCCAGCGCCAGCTCCGGCTTGCGCCGCAGCGACGACAGCGCCTTGAACCTTGCAATCGCCAGCAACCAGGTCGAAACGGCCGAGCGCCCCTCGAACTTGCCTGCCTGACGCCACACGTCCAAAAACACGTCGCTGATCAAGTCCTCCGCCGTGGCCTCATTGCGAACCAGGCGAAGCGCAAACCGGAAAACCCGCACATGGTGCCGTGCGAACAGCACCTGCATGGCGAGCCGATCGCCGTTCGCGATCCGTCCAATCAGGACTTCATCCGATGTGGCTGGATTAGCGACCAACTTCGGCTCTCACAGGGTTAGACGCGGGGAATGGGGGTTAGGTTCAAACCAATGGCAATTTCTACCCAAACCCATTGATCCGCAAGGCGAAAATAGTCGCCGCGGGCGTGGGGATCGGGTACCTTTTAATGCCGCCGGGCCCCAGCTGCCAGTCCTGCCGGAGCATCATGTCTGCCTCTCTGACCCTGACGAATCTCAACGCCATGCCGTTACAGGCATTTGTGCAGGCGCTCGGAGATATTTTCGAACATGCCCCTTGGGTCGCAGAAGCCGCCGCCGGCGGCCGGCCCTATGCCACGGTCGCCGATCTCCATGCGGGGATGCTGGCCGCGGTGCGCGCCGTCCCGCCCGGCCGGCAACTCGCCTTCATCGGTGGCCATCCCGAGCTCGGCAGCCGGGTCGCCCGTGCCGATCTGACGGACGCCTCCAAATCCGAGCAAGGCAGCCTTGGCCTCGAACGCCTGAGCGCCGAGGAATTCGCAACCTTCTCCCGGCTGAACGCGGCCTATCGCGAAAAATTCCGCATTCCCTTCATCATCTGCGTGCGCCGCCACACACGGGATTCCATCCTGGCGCAGTTCGAGGGCCGGCTCGAAAACGATGCCGCAACCGAGCGCTGGCAGGCACTGGAACAGATCGGGCTGATCACACGGCTGCGCCTCAACGCGCTGGTCGACGGCCCCGGTAAGCCGCGCACCGAGGGCCGGCTGTCCACCCATGTGCTCGACGTGGTGTCGGGCCGTCCCGCCGCAGGCATCCCGGTGACACTGCACGAGATCGGCGCGAGTGCGCGCGGCCTCCTCGCCGAAGCCGTCACCAATAGCGACGGCCGCACTGACGCGCCGCTGATATCAGGCGAGCCGCTGCGGATCGGGACCTATGAGCTGGCGTTTCATGTTGCCGGCTATTACGGCACAGCCGGCACGCCGTTTCTCGATGTCGTGCCGATCCGGTTCGCCATTTCGGAGCCGGAGAGCCACTACCATGTGCCGTTGCTCATGACGCCCTGGAGCTATACGACTTACCGGGGAAGTTAGTTTTTCGAGGGAAGGAAGCACAACGTGATCGATCTCTACACCTGGACGACGCCGAACGGCCGCAAAATTTCCATCGCGCTTGAGGAAATGGGCCTGCCCTACACCTCGCACGCGGTCGATATTTCCAAGGACGAGCAGTTCAAACCGGAATTCCTCAAGATCAGCCCGAACAACCGCATCCCGGCCATCGTCGATCGCGACAACGGAATGTCGCTGATGGAGTCCGGCGCGATCCTGCAATATCTCGGCGACAAGACCGGCAAGCTGTTGCCGAAGTCCGGCGAGAAGCGCTGGCGCACGCTGGAATGGCTGAACTGGCAGATGGGCGGCATCGGCCCGATGCTCGGCCAAGTGCATCACTACACCAAGTACAATCCCGGCAAGGCGCCGTATGCCGAGGAGCGCTATCTCAAGGAAGGCCACCGGCTCTACAAGGTGCTCAACACGCAACTCGAAGGCCGCGAATACGTCGCCGACGACTACTCGATCGCCGACATCGCGATCTGGCCGTGGGTGTCGCGCTTCGAGTGGCAGACCGTCGATCTGAAGCAGTATCCGAACGTGCTGCGCTGGTACCTCGCGATCGCCAAGAAGCCCGCGACGCAGAAGGGCTACAAGGTGCCGAAGGACGTCGGCGAGGTACCGATCCCGGCGTAGTACGGCTCGGCAAGCAGCCTCGCCTCGCACACTCGTCACCCGCGGGCTTGACCCGCGGGTCCACCTTTCAGCGAAGAGGATGGATCGCCGGGTCAGGCCCGGCGATGACTAGCCGGTGTCGCGCCGCCGTTAATCATCCCCTCACGTTAACCAAACGCGATCCGGCCAGCGCGATAGTCTTGCCCGGCTGAGCGTCAGATGCGGGACGCTCCGAACCAATCTGAGGACGGCGCAAGCCGAACCGCATCATGTCCGGATGGCACTCGCTCACCGACGTCGGCACGCTCCACGTTCTGCTAAAAGTCTGCGGTCTGCTCGTCGCGGCTGCGATGACCGCCGCCGGAATGACCGCGTACCATTTCTGGAATCGCTGGGGCGATCTGATCGCGCTCGCCGAAAGTGCACGCGCGGTTTACCTGCCGCGCTGGCGTCCCGACATGGCCATGACGTTGCACAACGGCCTTGCGGGCGTCGCCATCCTCGGCATCGCCGCGCTGCTCGCGACCGGCTACGCGGCTTCGGCCTATGGCCAGCGCAAGACCGAACTGGCCGAACTTGCCCACGCCAATGCGCTGGCCCGCGCACAGGCGGAAACCGATGCGCTGCGCCGCGCCATGGCGGAGCGCGACGTGCGCACGACCAATGCACTCGCGCTGCGCCAGACGCTTCGCGAAACCGAAGTCCGTCACCTCGCCGAGACCGCCGCGTTGCGCCGCGAGCTTGAGCAGGTGCAGTCGCGCCGCGCCATCGCCAGCAGCGGCGAGACCGAAGCCCGCCTCACCGCCGAGATCGAAACGCTGCATCGCGCCAGCACCCAGACGGCGGCGCGTCACACCGCCGAGACCGCCGAACTGCGGAAGGCGCTGGAGCTTGCGGCGTCACGCCGGGTCGCGGTCACCGAGAGCCTGCGCTGGGAGGTCCGCCAGACCGAAGCGAAGGCCGCGCGCGACATCGCGCGCCTGCAGGAGCAGCTCGGCGGCGCGGAGCGCAAGCTTGCCTCGCTGCAGTCGAAGCGGCGGCTCTCCCACGAGGAGAAGGACGCCCTGATCGACGCACTGCGCCCGTTCGCCGGCCAGCGCGTGGTGATCGCGGCAATCGACGGCGACGACGACGGCAAGGGCTACGCCGCTGATTTCGCCGAGGTGTTCGAGGCCGCCGGCTGGCAGCACCCGGCGGTGGACTACCGGCGCTGGGACCGCGATCCGGTCGGCGTCGAGATCACCCTCAACGAGGCCGACGGCCGCGCAGGCAGAGTCAACACCGCGGTCGGCGCGCTCATCAACATCGCGCGCAAGCTCAGCCTGACCGACGGCAACACCATCTACATGGCGGGCGAAGTCCCCTCCGGCCAGGTCCAGGTCAAGATCGGGAAGAAACTGCCGCGGTAAACCACCGGGGAAGTAAGTCGTGGATGGCCGGGACAAGCCCGGCCATGACGATCTAGAATTCCCCCATGCAAGCCTTCATCTGCAACACCTGCGGGACCCAGTACGAGCCGTCGGACAAGCCGCCGGCCGCCTGCCCGATCTGCGACGACGAGCGGCAATACGTGCCGCCGACCGGCCAGGCCTGGACCACGCTCGATTCATTGCAGAAGCGCTATTATAACGCCTGGCGCGAGCTTGAGCCCGGGCTGATCTCGATCACCACCGCGCCGGCCTTCGGCATCGCGCAACGCGCGCAACTGCTGCGCACGCCTGCCGGCAACATCCTGTGGGACTGCATCGCGCTGATCGATCGCGCCACGGCCGAGCTGATCAAGGGCATGGGCGGCGTCAAGGCGATCGCGATTTCGCATCCGCACTACTACACCACCATGACGGAATGGAGCCGCGAACTCGGCGGCGTGCCGATCCATCTGCATGAGGGCGACAAGCAGTGGATCATGCGCGGCGGCGACACGATCAAATTGTGGAGCGGCGCGAAGAAGGAACTGCTGCCGGGCGTCACGCTGGTCAACGCCGGCGGACACTATCCCGGCGGCACCTGCCTGCATTGGGCGGGCGGCGCGGGCGGCAAGGGCGCGCTGCTGTCCGGCGACATCGTGCAGGTGGTGCAGGACAACAAGTCGGTCAGCTTCATGTGGAGCTTCCCGAATTTCATTCCCCTCTCAGCGCCGCGCGTGCAGGGCGTGATCGACGCGCTCAAGCCTTACGCGTACGATCGCGTGCACGGCGCCTTCGACTATCGAACCATCTGGAGCGACGGCAAGGCCGTGGTCGAGCGGTCCGCCAAACGCTATCTCGAAATCATTCGCGGCGACGGCAGCTACGAGCTGCGATAGCGCGTCAAACGCTTGACCGCACTCTCGGAAGCCGGCGCGGGGTATGGCCCGGTGTGCCGTAAACCGCTATCCTGATCGGATTGGCAGCGTCAAAATAATGGCGCGCCGAAAAACATAAAAAACCGATGGGGCCAGGAAATGCTGACAGGGATCGAGGTGCTGTTCATCGCCATCGCGATGCTGGTGGTGCTCTGGGCGATCATTCTCTACGGATCGCGATACTTCGGCTCGCCGCCCTAGCGGAACGGTGCCGGCCCGCTCAGCTCAGCGCAGCGCCTCAAGCGCGGCGTTGATGGAAATATCGAAGAACCCCATGATGTCGCGGCGCTGATCGAGCGAGGCCACGATCTTGTGCGCCGGCGCGAGCGCCGCGATGAACTTGTACGAATGCCAGTGCCCGACCGGAGGCAGCAGCGGCAGCGACGGAATGTAGGGCTCCGGATAGATCGAGATATAGAAATACGGCTCGTCGCAGAATTCGTCGCCGGGACAAAAGCCCGAGCCGACCGCACGGTTGCCGCCCAATTGGATCAGCGAATCCATGTCGAAATGGTGCGGCCAGCAGCGCACCGCCGGCGCCTTGAGATGGCGTTTGAGCAGCCCGTCGCGAACGTCCGACAGCAGTCCGCTCGCATTGGCGGTCCACAGCGCCAGCGCCGACAGCTCGGGGCCGAGCTCCTCGATGGAATAGCGCGCCCCGAGCGCGATCACATTGTGCGGCATCTCGTAGGGCAGCGGCGTTTGAAGCTTGGCTGCGTCGAGGCCGCGTGCCGCAAGCTTGGACGCGAGCCAGCCGTTCACCTCGGTCTCGGCGCGGCCGTCGAGCGGCAGCGCGTCGTTGCTGCCGAGAATGCAGAGCGTCAGGTCGGGGATTCGCAACCCCAGCCGCGACCCATCCGACAGCGCGTGGGTGGTCAGGCCGCGGAATTCGGCGTCCCAGCCCAGACTGGTGTGGCCGTCATGCGGCTTCGGCGAAGCATAGGCGCGCGCCGCGCGGCCGAGCCACTGCGCCGCGTGGTGCGCGAGCAGCCGCGCGTCGCGCAGCTTGCGGTAGTCGGCGACGGAAACGGTCTGCCAGGTCGTCATGCGTCTTTCCACTCTTTACCTCTCCCCGCAATGCGGGGAGAGGTCGACCGAGCCCTTGCGAGGTCGGGTGAGGGGCATGGCGACAGCCCCTCACCCGGCTCAGTCCTTCGGACCTCGCCACCCTCTCCCCGTAAGAACGGGGAGAGGGAAACAAAATCAAGCCTTGAACCGTTTCGCCAGCGCGTCAGCGTTCTTCGACAGGAGGCCGAGGTCGGCGCCGACCGCGACGAAGGTGTAGCCCCAGGAGATGAACTTCTTCGCCTCCTCCTCATTCGGCGTCAGGATGCCTGCCGCCTTGCCTGTCTTCTTGATGCGCTGCGCCGCGTCCTGGATCGCGTCCTGCACTTCGGCGTGACCCCAGTTGCCGATGTGCCCGAACGACGCGGACAGGTCGTTCGGACCGATGAACACGCCGTCGATGCCCTCGACCGAGGCGATCGCCTCGATCTGCTTCAGCGCCTCGCGGGTCTCGACCTGGACCAGCACGCAAATCTCGCTGGACGCGGTCTTGAGATAGTCCTTCACGCGGCCGTAGCGGCTGGCGCGGCCGGAGCCGGTGATGCCGCGCACCCCATTGGGCGGATAGCGGGTCCACTCGACCGCGCGCTTGGCCTCCTCCGGCGTCTGCACGAACGGCAGCAGCAGGGTCTGCGCGCCGATGTCGAGATAGCGCTTGATCAGCACCATATCGTTCCAGGCCGGACGCACGATGCATGACGCGGTGCCGGACTGCGCCGCCTGCAGGTGATGCAGAATGTCGGTGACGTCGTTCGGCGAATGCTCGGTGTCGAGCAGCAGCCAGTCGTAGCCGGAGTGCGACACCACCTCGATCGCGACCGGGCTGCACAGGCTGCACCACAGCCCGATCTGCAGTTCGCCCTTGGCGATGGCGTGCTTGAACTTGTTGCGCGGCATGTCCATTGGAAATTTCCCCTGCTCTCTCGCCTCGCTCCGCTGTCATCGTCCGCGAAAGCGGACGATCCAGTAATCGCAATCGTCGATGAGATCGCGCGAACGGTGACTACTGGATGCCCGCTTTCGCGGGCATGACAGCCGTTGCGTGGCGCGATACCGCAATCCCTTATACGTACTGCACCGAAATCCCGCCGAGCTGGCCGAAGTCGGCATGCAGCGTGTCGCCCTTCTTCGGGAACACCACGCGGGTGAACGAGCCTGCCAGCACGACGTGGCCGGGCTCCATCGCGGTGCCGAGCGTGCCGAGCCGGTTGGCCAGCCACGCCACGCCCATCGCCGGATGACCGAGCACGCCGGCCGCGACGCCGGTCTCCTCGATCTCGCCGTTGACGTACATGATGCCGCCGACCCATCGTAGGTCGATGTCCATCGGGCGAACCGGGCGGCCGCCGAGCACGATGCCGGAGGCGGCTGCGTTGTCGGACACGGTGTCGAATATCTTGCGCGGGTCCTGCAGCCGCGCGTCCACCAGTTCGAGCGACGGCACGACATATTCCGTGGCCGCCAGCACATCGGTCAGGCCGATGCCCGGCCCCATCAGCCGCTTGCCGAGCACGAAGGCGAGCTCGATCTCGACCCGCGGCTTGCAATAGTCGGCATGCTGCACCTTGCCGCCGTCCGGGATGATCATGTCGTCGAACAGGTAGCCGAAGTCCGGCTCGCCGATGTTGGACGAGCGCTGCATCGCCTTGGAGGTGAGGCCCACCTTGTGGCCGATCAGCTTGCGGCCGGCCTTCATCCGCCGGTTGGCCCACAGCGTCGAGATGCCGTAGGCGTCCTCGATGGTGATGTTCGGCCAGGTGATGGAAAGCTGGGTCGCCTGTTTGCGATCCTTGAAGGCCTTTTCCAGGATATCGACGGCCTTGTTTCGGTCGGCGTCTGAAAGCATCGGTCACTCCTCCCCTTGCAGAACCGATCCTGTACCGCCTCCCGCGTTCGATGCAAAGGGCCGTTCCGCCGCCCTCCGGCGTTTGCTATCGTTGCCGCAATAACAAGCACCACAGGGAGGAAAGCGTCATGAAATACCGGGCGACCATTGCATCCGCATTGCTACTGGGTCTGTTTGCGATTTCACCGGCCGCGGCCCAGTCGGGCGACGGCTGGGTCCAATTGTTCGACGGCAAGACCGTGCCGGACATGGAAAGTGTCGGTCCCGGCGCCAACTGGCGGGTCGAGAACGGCGAGCTGGTCGCTGACAAGCTCAGCGCTGACAAGGGCACCAACCATCTGCTGACCAAAGAGAAGTATAAGGACCACCAGATTTATTTGGAGTGGTGGTCCGACGAGAAGGTGAATAGCGGCCTGTTCATCCGCTGCCAGAATCCCAAGAGCCCCGGCGCGGCAAGCTGCTACGAAGTCAACATCTTCGACGGCCGTCCCGATCCGAGCTACGGAACCGGCGGCGTGGTCAGCTTCGCCGAAGTCGATCCGATGCCAAAAGCGGCCGGCCAATGGAACACCTTCCTGGTCACCCTCAAGGGGCGGCAGATCACGGTGGTCATGAACGGCTACAAGACCGTGGATTTCCGCAACGGCCTGTTCGCGGAAGGCCCGTTCACGCTGCAATACGGCTCGGGCGTGCTGAAGGTCCGCAAGCTCGCGGTCAAAAAGCTTTAGGCACGACGGTACTTTAAGCACGCTGTTCCCGGCCTCATCCTGCATGCGCGCCAAATGTGCAGCCGGATGGGGCCGTTTCATTGTGTGAGAACCGCCTCATGGACCACGCTGCGCGTCGCCGATGAGCCCGCGCGGAAACCGTGCTAGAATGAGAACAACGCAACTCATGAAAATGAATCACGCCGTCATGCACCGAGAGACCGAAATCAAATCCGCCGGAAAGATCGTCGCTCTCGCCGCCGCGCTGCTGACACTCGCGTCCGGAGCGCAGGCCCAGAACGTTGCTCTCAAGCGCCAGGGCCAGATCGTGTGCGGCTCGTTCTCCGGCGATCCGAAGAAATACCCGGCCTGGAACGACGCGCTGGAGATCGCGGTCGATGCCGGCGCTTTAATCGCAACGCCGGCACGGGCGAAGGCCCAGGTGATGCGCGGCGCCATCGGCCCCTCGGGCGCGATCCTGCTCGCCGGCGAAGGCGGCCTGGAGGGCGCGATGGAATGGACCTACGAGTTCGCGGGCAAGTTCAATCCCAAAGGGCCGACCGTTATTCGCGGCCAGCTTGCGGACATCAAGGGCGGCGGCGCCAAGCGCCAGTGCTCGATTACATTCTAGGAATTCCGTCGAAAGAACCGCAAAGTGGAAAGCGATCCCGGCCCAATACTTCTACCCCGCAACCAGGGCGCCGCGTGGCGTATTGCAACGGCAGCCTATCCTACTCAATGTTGCGTTGTTTGCGGCTTGCAGATCGAAACCTGCTTGACGGTCGCGCACCTTGACCACAACGGTGGAAACAACGCGCCGGACAATCTCGCCTTTCTTTGCCAAACTCACCATTGGATGTACGACGCTGGCCTTTATCCGATCGAGGCAATTCGATTGCTTCGCGCCCACTGGCAAGTGACGAAGGGCGAGCCCTCGCACAAGGCAAGGATGAAGGATGCCGGGGCAAAGGCCGCGCGTACTCGTAAATTGAGTGCTCGTGCGCGCAAGGCTTGGGCCACAAGGCGTAAAGTTAGCGACTAAATCGCCTTTCACGCGTTGGCGGCAGACCTTCGACTCCCAGAGCCGCATCTAGGTTTTTAATCACATTTTCGTGATCACTTATCCCCGGGTGTCCCCGGCGGATTTATCGTGGCCGCGTCTCGATCCATGTGACCAGCGCGGCCGCGTCAGTCGGGCGGATCGGGAGCGGTCGCGACGCGCGGATGCATCCGCGAACAGCCGCCGCGGTGGAGCGCCGGGAGGCGCTGGGCCCCCCGTCAGTGGGCTCGCGCGCTCCCACAGCGGCGATCCCCGGTAACGGGGATATCGCCGTGAGCGCGTAACGGACCCCCGATAGCGGTCCGTAAAGGGCGGTGGATAACGCACACCGCTCTGGCGCCTCCCGGCGCTCCATCCCCTCGCGGGGAAAAGGAAAAGGGAAAAGACGGCGCCGGTCCGTCTCTAAACAACCGGCGGCGGAGCGTTGGCTAAAGACCGCGTCATTCCGGGGCGCGAGCGCTTTGCGAGCGAACCCGGAATCCAGTCGAAAGTACGGTGATTGCATCTGGATTCCGGGCCCGGAATGACAGCAGAGAGAACAGTGATAAAACAAACGCCATGACATTCGACACCATCATCCGCGGCGGCACGGTGGCAACCGCGTCCGACACGTTCCAATGCGATGTCGGTATTGCCGGCGGCAAGATCGCCGCGCTCGGCGCCGACCTCGGCGCCGCGAAAGAGATCGTCGACGCGCGCGGCAGGCTGGTGCTGCCGGGCGGCATCGACAGCCATGTGCATCTCTCGCAGCCGTCGGCGCCCGGCATCGTGATGGCCGACGACTTCGCGTCAGGCACCAAGGCCGCGGCATTCGGCGGCAACACCATGGTGCTGCCGTTCGCCATGCAGCAGAAGGGCGAAAGCCTGCGCGAGGTGGTGAAGCAATATCACGCCAAGGCGGACGGCCAGTGCTACGTCGATGTGTCGTTCCATCTCATCATCGCCGACGCCACCGAGCGCGTGCTCGGCCAGGAGCTCCCTGCGCTGGTCAACGACGGCTACACCTCGTTCAAGGTGTTCATGACCTACGAAGGCTTGGCGCTCTCCGACATGGAAATGCTCAACGTGATGAGCGTGGCGCGCGAGACCGGCGCGCTGGTGATGGTGCACGCCGAGAACTACGACGCGATCCGCTTTCTCACCGATCGCCTGGAGCGTGCCGGCAAGACCGCGCCGCACTACCATGCCGCATCGCGGCCGATTGCGGTCGAGCGCGAGGCGACGCATCGCGCGATTTCATTGTCGGAGATCGTCGACGTACCGATCATGGTCGTCCACGTTTCCAACCGCGAGGCGATGGAAGAAATCCGGCGCGCGCAACAGCGCGGCCTGAAGATCTACGGCGAGACCTGCCCGCAATATCTCGTTCTGACCGAGCAGGACCTCCAAGGCCTCAATATGGAGGGCACAAAGTACGTCTGCTCGCCGCCGCCGCGTGACAAGGCGAGCCAGCAGGCCTGCTGGGAGGGCATGCAGCAGGGCGTGTTCTCTCTCTACTCGTCGGACCACTGCCCGTTCAAATACGACGACCCGCACGGCAAGCTTGCGCCGAAGGGCCGGACTTCTTTTCGATGGGTCCCCAACGGCATTCCCGGCGTCGAGACGCGGCTGCCGATCCTGTTCTCCGAAGGTGTCGGCAAAGGCCGCATCACGCTGAACGAATTCGTAGCCCTGACCGCGACCAATCACGCCAAGACCTACGGGCTCTATCCGAAGAAAGGCACCATCGCGGTCGGCAGCGACGCCGATATCGCGATCTGGGACCCCAAACGCGAGGTGACGATCTCGCAGTCGCTGATGCACGGCGGCTGCGACTACACGCCCTACGAGGGGATCAAGGTCACGGGCTGGCCGGTTTCCACCTTGGTGCGCGGGCAATTCGTGGTGCGCGACGGCGAACTGGCCGGCAAGCCGGGCAGCGGCGCGTATGTGCCGCGCGAGAAATCGCCGCTGGCAGTTCCCAGGGCTAGGAGCGCGTGGGAGTAAGCCGCAGCCACTCGTCTGGTGTCCCGGCCAAGCGAGCGTCAGCGAGCGCGAGCCGGGACCCCGATTTTCTTTCCTCGTTGCGGCAAACCGGGGTCCCGGGTCTCCTTCGCTTCGCTCCATCGCCCGGGACACGAGAGTTATTTCGCCGTCGCCTTGTCCATCAGCGCGATCAGGCCCTTCAGCAGATCGATCGGCCGCGGCGGACAGCCCTTGATGTGGAGATCGACCGGCACCACATTCGCCACCGCGCCGATGCTGGCATAGTTCTCGCCGAACACGCCGCAACCGGCGGCGCAGTCGCCCACCGCCACCACCCACTTCGGATCGGGGGTCGCAGCGTAAGTCCGCTCCAGCGCGACCTTCATGTTGTGGGTGACCGGCCCCGTCACCAGCAGAACGTCGGCATGTCTTGGCGACGCCGCGAATTTGATGCCGAAGCGCTCGACGTCATAGACCGCATTGTTGAGCGCATGAATTTCCAGTTCGCAACCGTTGCACGATCCGGCATCGACCTCGCGGATCGTGATGGATCGGCCGAACAGACGGCGCGCGCGCTTCTCCAGCGCCTTTCCGAGCTCGGCCAGCGCAGCGTCGTCCGGCCGCGGCGCGGCGATCGTCGCGGCTCGCATGAACAACGATTTGAGCAACAGCGTGCGCATCAGAGGTCGTGCCCCGCATACGAGCAGTTGAACGATTTGTTGCAGAGCGGGAAGTCGGCAACGATGTTGTTCTCGATTGCGGCCTCAAGCAGAGGCCACTGAAACCATGAGGCGTCGCGGGCATGACAGCGCGCGATGCGGCCGTCCTCGATCCTCACCCAGACCAGCGCGTCGCCGCGGAACGCCTCGATCACGGCGATGCCCTCGCTGTGCCGGGTCGGCGGCAGCGTCACGCGGGTCTGTCCCGCCGGCACATCGGCGAGCCACAACTCGAGCAGCCGGAAGCTCTGCTCGATCTCCTTGATGCGAATCCAGACCCGCGCGTTGACGTCGCCTTGGGTCAGCAGCGGCACGTCGAACGCGGCGCCCCGGTACGGCGCATACGGCAGGTCGCGCCGCGCATCGAAATCGCGGCCGGAGGCGCGGCCGACGTAGCCGCCGGCGGCCCATTGCTTCACCAGATCTTTGCCGACGAAGCCGGTGCCGCAGGTGCGGTCCTGCAGCGACGGCGTATCGTCGTAGAGCCGGACCACCTCGGCAAACTGCGGCTCCGTCTCCTCGATCATCAGCAGGATGCCGCGCGCGCCGCCCGGCGACATGTCCTCGACGCCGCCCGGCACGATGCGGTCCATCATCAGCCGGTGGCCGAACGCCCGGTCGGACGCTGCCAGCACGCGCTCGCGGAAGATGCCGCAATAGGCGTGGATCAGGGAGAACGAGGCGTCGTTGCAGACCGCGCCGATGTCGCCGAAGTGGTTGGCGACACGCTCCAGTTCGGCCATCACGCCGCGCAGCCGTTGCGCCCGCGGCGGCGGATCGATGTCCAGCGCGGCCTCAACCGCGCATGCGAACGCAAAGCTATACGCCACGGTGGAGTCGCCCGACACGCGGGCGACCACGCGCGCCGCCTGCTCGATTTCGACGTCAGTGGTCAGCGCATCGATGCCCTTGTGGACGTAGCCGAGCCGCTCCTCGAGCCGCGCCACCGTCTCGCCGTTCGCCGTAAAACGGAAATGCCCGGGCTCGATGATCCCCGCATGCACCGGCCCGACCGGAATCTGATGCAGCCCTTCGCCATGCACCGGCAGGAATTCGTATGCCGCTGGATCGCGAATCTGGGTCGGAAAGCGCGAGCCGAGCGGCGCGCGCATGCCCCAGGCGCCGTGATCGAGCCAGGGCCGGCGGTCTGGCGCTGCGATTGGCGCGAAGCCATAGAGATCGCGAATGGCGCGCTCCAGCCGGATGGCCGGTGCGTGGAATTTTCCGATCGAGGGAAATTCGCTGTTGCGGATGGCGGTCGATACGACAAACGGACCGAGCGGCGCCGCGGCACGGATCGCCATATAGACTTTGGCCTTGTCGGCCCACAGGCCCATCAGATCGGCGGCACCATCCGCGAGCGCCTGCCCGATCGCCATCCACAGCGCGTTGTCGGCCTCATAGCGCGGCCAAGGCCTGTGGCCGGCCACCGGATTGTGGTTCGCAAGCAAACGGGCGAGTTGTTCAAACATCCGCCGTCATCCGAGTTGCGCCGCCACGGCCTTGAACCATTGCACGACCGGTTCGGGCAGCCAGACGCCCGCAACCAGAACAATAGCCAGGTGGACGAACAGCGGCACGTACGAGGCCTTGACCTGTCCCGCCGATCCGGTCGGCTCGCCGAACAGCATGTCCTGCAGCCGCCAGACCAGCGCACCGAATGCAACGATGAGGCCGAACACCAGCACCACAGCCAGCACCGGCTGCCGTGCGAAGGTGGACGACACCAGCATGAATTCCGAGGTGAAGACGCCGAACGGCGGCAGGCCGGCAATGGCGAAAACGCCGGCCGCAAGCCCGATTGCCAGAGCTGGGTGCGTCACCGACAGCCCCTTGATGTCGGCAATGCGCTGCGTGCCCTTGACCTGCGCGATGTGACCGACCGCGAAGAAGATCGCCGATTTGGTCAGCGAGTGCATGGTCATGTGCAGGAGGCCTGCGAAATTGGCGAGCGGCCCGCCGATCCCGAAAGCAAACGTCATGATTCCCATGTGCTCGATCGAGGAATAGGCGAACAGCCGCTTCACGTCGCGGCGTCGGTAGAGCATGAAGGCGGCGAACACCAGGCTGATGAGGCCCAGCGCCATCATGATGAGCCCGACGTCAAGCGTCGCCGTGTTGGCGGTCATGATCATCTTGAAGCGCAGCAGCGCATACAGCGCCACGTTGAGAAGCAGACCCGACAGCACCGCCGAGATCGGCGTCGGGCCCTCGGCATGGGCATCCGGCAGCCAGGCGTGGAACGGCGCCAGACCGACCTTGGTGCCATAACCGACCAGCAGGAAAACGAACGCAAGCGACAGCAGCCGTGAATCGAATTTGGATGCGTTCTGCCGCATCACATCCCATGCCATCGCAGGCAGGCCCTCGCCGAGCGCTTCCTGGGCGGACAGATAGATCAGGATGGTGCCGAAGAACGCGAGCGCGATGCCGACCGACCCGAGGATGAAGTACTTCCACGCCGCCTCCACCGCTTCCGGCGTCCGGTAGAGACCCACCATCATCACCGTCGTCAGCGTGGCGACCTCCAGTCCGACCCAAAGCAACCCGATGTTGTTGGCGACCAGCGCCACGTTCATGGCGCCGAGCATGGCCTGGTAGAGCGCATGATAGAAACGAAGGAACGTCGGCGTCAGCCGCCCGGTTTCCAGTTCGTGCCCGATATAGCTTGCACTGAAGATCGCGGTGGTAAAGCCCACGAACGTGGTCAGGATCACCAGATAGATGTTGAAGTCGTCGATAATGAAGATGTCACCGCGCACGCGCTCGACGGTCAGCAGCATCGCACTGGCGGCAAACGTCGCGCCGCAGGCCAATACATTGATCAAAGCGCCGAGCCGGTAGTACGGCACCAGCGTCAGCACCGCGCAGGCCGCCGCCGGAATGAGCAAAATCGCGTAAAGCGGCTCGATGTCGAACGGCAGCGTCACGGCTGGTCCCTTCGCTCGCCGCGAAACCGGTCCAGCGCGCCCACATCGACCGTGTCGAAGCGCTCTCGGATGCGGAAGACGAACACGCCGAACACGATGAAGGCGATCAGAATCGAGAACGCCACCGTGAATTCGACCACCAGCGGCATCCCCTTGGCGCCGCTCGCCGCAAGGATCAGACCGTTTTCCAGCGACATGAAGCCGACGATCTGCGTCACAGCGTTGTGGCGCGTGATCATCATCAACAGACCGAGCAAGATGACCGCCAGCGCGAAGGCCAGATCTTCGCGTGCCAGGATGCTGATCTTGTCGCCAACCGGCAGCACCAGCAGGATGGAGAGCGCGACAAGACCGAGCCCCATCAGCATCGTCGGACCTGCTCCCACCACCACCTCGATTTCGCGATGGATACCAAGCCGCCTGACGATGCGGTGCAGCGCGGTCGGGATGACAATGCCTTTCACCACCAATGCGATGGCGGCCGTGGCGAGCAAATGCGGCGCATCCTGGATGAGCGCCTGCCAGGCCACCGACATCGACAGCACGATGGCCTGCAACGCGAAAATGTTGAGCGTGGCGCTGATGCGGTCCTGATACAGCAGGACAAAGCTGAGAACCAGCATTCCGCCGGCGAGGAGATGCGCGACGTCGAAGGCAAGCGTGCGCATCAGAAGCTCCTCGACACAAAGAGGAGGAACACCGCGAGCGCACCGGCGGCAAATGCTCCGCCGAGGAAGATCGGATAGCGGAACACTCGCATTTTCGCGACGGCGGTCTCGCCGATCGGCAGCAGCACCGCGAGCACACCGATCTTGCCGAGGTAAGCGAGCAGTCCGAGGCCCAGCGCGGCGAGACTCTTGTCGGCCGTTGCCATGCCGAACGGAAAGAACAGACACGACAACAGAGAGAAATAGAGAACCAGCTTCAGGGCAGCCGCCGCCTCGATCATCGCGAGGTGACGGCCGGAATATTCCAGCACCATCGCCTCGTGCACCATGGTGAGTTCGAGATGGGTTGATGGATTGTCGATCGGGATGCGCGCGTTCTCGGCAATCGCCAGCAAAATGAATGCCCCAAGCGCGAGCGCAAGCGACACCCGCAAACCATGCTGCCCGCTGGCGAAGGCCTCGGCGATGGCGGACAGCAGCGTGGTGCCGGCGATCAGCGCCACCGTGAACACGACCAGCAGCATCGCGGGTTCGGCCAGCGATGCGATCATCATCTCACGCGATGACCCGATGCCGCCGAACGAGGTGCCGACGTCCATCCCGGCGAGCGCCAGCGCGAACCGCCCCGTCGCGAGCAGCGCCACCAGCGCGATCAGGTCCGCCGACCACGAGAACATCAGATTGGAGGCATAGGTCG
This sequence comes from Hyphomicrobiales bacterium, assembly GCA_021730985.1. GTDB lineage: Bacteria > Pseudomonadota > Alphaproteobacteria > Rhizobiales > Xanthobacteraceae > Z2-YC6860. The sequence goes on from JAKFYI010000027.1 coordinate 33,453, forward strand.
GCACCAGCGCGGCACCGACCCAGGTGACGGCAAAAATGAGATACGGCGCCGCCCGGTAGATCCAGGACGCGTTGTGGGCGATCACGGCTTCCTTGTGCAGCAGCTTCCAAAGGTCGCTATAAGGCTGCCAGATCGGCGCGCCGACGCGGCGCAGCGCGCGCGCCTTCACCTTCCGCGTGATGCCGAGCACCAGCGGCGCGATCGCCAGAACCAGAAACATCTGCGCGGCCTGCGCCGCGAAGTCGAGGATCACCGCCATGCGGCCACCATCAGCAGCAGCAGGATCAGGGTGACGAACACCAGCGTCAGGTAGCGGCGGATGGAAAAAAACTGAAGCTGGTTGAGAAACGCGGTCGATTTGAGCATCCAGCGCGCCAGAGGGCCGTACACATGGCGCCAGAGCGGGTCGAACACCTTGACCTGGTAGCGCGCGGCGCGCGTATCGCCCGGCCGCGGCATGTCGCTCTTCTCGTGCACGTCGAACACGGTGGTGCCGAACACCCGGCGGATCGGCATGGCGAAGCTCGAGCCGGTGTACTGGGCCGCAGGCGAAGGATCGGGATAGCCGCAATCCCAGATCGCGCTACGGCGCGTGGCCCGCGTCGCAAAGCGGTGGATGAACACCGCAGTCGTGGCGCCCGAGACAGCCAGGAAGAACAGTACAATAAGCCCGTTGTAGGAGCTGCGGCTCTCTGCGATCGGCACCAGCGAGTCCCACGGCAGATACGACTGTGCTGGCATCCGGGCGCCGGTCAGGCTCTGCACCACCGGCGAGATCAGCTCGACCACCGCACCGGGCATAATCCCCAGCAGCACGCACAGCGCGGCCATCATGAACATGGCGGCCAGCGAGAACCCATCGGTCTCGTGCGCGTCATTGGCGGCCGCCGTCCGCGGACGGCCGAGGAACGTGATGCCGTAAGCCTTCACAAAGCACGCCGCGGCCAGCGCCACCGAAAGCGCCAGCAGCGCGCCGATCGCTGGGATCAGGAACAGCGGACCCCATTGGGAAATCTGCGGGCTCACCAGAATGGCCTGGAACATCAGCCATTCGGAGACGAAGCCGTTGAGCGGCGGCAGCGCTGAGGTCGCAACGCAGCCGATCAGAAACACCACCGCCGTCTTGGGCAGGCGGTGGATGAGCCCGCCGAGCTTCTCCATGTCGCGCGTCCCGGTGGCGTGCAACACGGCACCTGCGCCGAAGAACAGAAGGCTCTTGAAGAGAGAATGGTTGAGAACGTGGAACAGCGCGGCCGTCAGCGCGAGCGCCGCCGCCCAATTCATGTCGCTCGTGCGGAACGCAAGCGCGAGACCGATGCCGATGAAGACGACGCCGATATTCTCAACCGTGCTGTAGGCCAGCAGCCGCTTCAGATCCCGCTGAAGCAGCGCGTACAGCACGCCGACCGCAGCGGTGATACCGCCGGCTGCGAGGACGATCATACTCATCCACGCCGTTGAGGGTCCGATCAGGTCGAACACGATGCGCAGAAACCCATAGACCGCGACCTTGGTCATCACCCCGCTCATCAGCGCCGAGACGTGGCTGGGCGCGGCCGGATGAGCGAGCGGCAGCCAGACATGCAGCGGCACGAGGCCAGCCTTCGAGCCCGCACCAACCAGCGCCAGCAGCAACACCAGCGCTCCGGCCGTGGCTCCCGGATGCTGCGCGCGCATCGCCGCGAAGGCATAGTTGCCCTCGGCGCCGGCGAGCACGCCGAATGCCAGCAGCAGCGCCAGCGTGCCGAAGCTCGCCATCAGCAGATAGATGTAGCCCGCACGCGCGTTCTCCGGCGCGCGATGGTTGGCCATCACCAAGGCCCAGGACGACAGCGACATGAACTCCCAGGCAACCAGGAAGCTGAATGCATCGTCGGCCAGCACCACGAGGTTCATGCCCGCCAGATAGGCCGGATAGAACGGCAGGACACGAAGCGGCGACGTTTCATGCTTGCGGGTGCCGATGCCGTACAAGCTCGCGGCGGCGCCGCCGAGATTGACAACCACGAGAAAGAACGCCGCCAGCGCGTCGACGCGGAAATGCGCGCCGGTGCCCGGCAGTCCGATCGGCAGCACAACCGCCTCGACCGGAGCGCCGCCAATCAGCGTCATCAGCCCGAGCGCGAGCCCCGCCAGCGAGACAATCAGGCAGCCGCCATAGACCAGGATCGAGCCAATCGAGGTGCGCGCCACGGCGATCGCCGCCACCGCGAGCGATAGCAAGGCTGCAACGCACCACAATCCGACCAGGGCCGGCATTTGAGGCAATCCTTGGGCTTGCCGACCGGCGCGATCGCGCTGCTGGCGGTTGAACGAAACAATGTCGCGCCCGGACAAGCAGGAATCAACAAAGGAATTCAACAGCAAAGCCAGCGCCGCCGGCGCCCGATCGTGCGGTTTGCACCACCGGCACGACCACAAGTGTCATCGGACCGCAGCCGCGAGCCATTTTCCGACCATGACTGAGCCTGACAATTCCGCAATTGCGCCCCGTTGAGGTCACGGCCCTAGACCCGAATGACATCCGGTCCCGAGCCTGAGGGGAGGACGCGATGACCCACCGCCACTTGATCCGTGCCGCGATTGTCTCCACCGCCGCGCTAGCGGCGATACCGGCGGCGGCTTGCGAAACCGGCCGCTGCGAGCGCGGCGCGCAAACCAGCGTCGCGAAACCGCTAAAACTCGACAATCACCGGCGCAAACCGGTCGCAACGTCGGCGACACGGACGGTCAAGAAAAGGAATGGCGAATATGCCAACGCTGGAATCAAGCCACGCGCCAAGCAGCAGTCCCCGCGGGTCGCCGCGGAAGCGCTGTCGCCCGCGGCTGCGCTCGCCTTCGCCTCCTACGAACTGGCGCGGGTGCGTGTGCTGACGCCGAATGAACTAGACGGCACCAAACTTTCCACGGACCCCGCTGCTGCACGGGAAACCACCGGCGCCGCTGTCCGCGTCGACAACGTCCTGGTGGTCAGCGCCGAGGAGGTCAACTTCATCGACCACGGCGCGGATTCACCGCGTGCTGTCTCGCTCGATGCGCTGGCCCGCGGCCTTGCCGGCAATGCGGAGCCCAAGGCGGAAGCCGAATCGTGGCTGTCCCGGCTACTGATGGTGTTGGGCGGCGCGTTTGCCGCGGTCGCCGCGATGGTAAGGACGCTGCTCGGCTAGCGCGTCAACTGCTGCAACTCCGGGAACGCTGTGTAGGCCGCAGCCTTGCACTGCTCCCGGATCATTTCGTTGTCCACGATGCGATCGAGCCGGCCACCCCGGAACAGAACCATGCTGTCCTTGCTTCCAGCATACTGCCCGGGACCCTTCTTGGCGTCGTAGCGGATGCAGACCGCGTAACGGTGGACGCCGTCGATGGTGCGTTGCGAGGGCTCCGACACGTAAGCGTTGCGCACTCCGGTCGGATCGTTCAGGTAGCTGCGCATCAGCGCGACGATTTCCGATTTGTAATTTTGCGGGTAGACGCTGTTCACTTGCGCCGAGAAGTCGCGCCGCTGCGTCCATTCGCTGCTGCAGCCGGCGAGCAAGAGCGGAATCAACAATTGCAGCGGGCGCGTAAAGGAGTTCACGTCAATCCAGCTTGATGTTGGCGGCTTTGATGATCAGTTCGTATTTCGCCATCTCTTCCTTGATGTACTTGCTGAACTCGTCCGCGGTCGAGCCGACCGGCTCGAAGCCAATGGTCAGCAGGCGCTGCGTGATGTCGGGTTGCTTGATGATCTTTGCCATTTCGGACTGCAGTTTCGCCGTGACGTCGGCCGGCAGGCCCTTCGGTCCCCAGACCCCGTACCAGGACACCAGTTCGAAACCCTTCATCCCGGCCTCTTCGACGGTCGGCACGTCGGGCGCCGCCGCCATGCGCTTCAGGCTGGTCACCGCCAGCGCCTTGGTCTTGCCGCCCTGCGCCAGTGGCAGCGAGGACAACATCGGATCGGCCAGCAGGTGGATTGTGCCGCCCATCAGGTCGTTCAACGCCGGCGCCGTGCCTTTGTAGGCGATGATGAGGGTTTCGAGCTTGGCGTCGCGCTTCAGCAGTTCCATCGCCAGATGGCTCGCCGAGCCGGGACTGGTGTGCCCGAAGGTGTATTTTTGCTGGTCCTTGCGGACGAGATCGAAAAAATCCTTGAGGTTGTTGACCGGAATGGTGGGCGGAGCGCTCACCAGCAACGGGCCGGTCGCCAGCAGCGTGATGGGCGTGAAGTCGTTGACGAAATCGTACGGCAGGTTCTTGAACAGCAGCGGATTGATCGCGTTGACCGACGCGGTGAGCATCAACGTGTAGCCGTCGGGCGCCGCCTTCGCGACGGTGTTGGCGCCGACCGTGCCGCCGGCACCGCCGGCGCGGTTCTCGACGATCGCGGCCCAGCCGGGAATCTGGTTGAGCTTCTGCACCAGGATGCGGGCGACGCCATCGACCGAGCCGCCGGCCGGGAATGGCACGACGACGGTGATCGTGCGGCTCGGATAAGTCTGTGCAGCCAGGGAGTGGGACCACAGGCCGAGCGAAACGGCCATCAGCGCGATCGATATCAGACGATTCATCGTCATCTCCAAATCAAAGAACCTAGTACGTCCCCGGGTAGCTTCCTCCGTCGATCACAAGACTCTGCCCGGTAATGTATCCGGCATTCGCTGAGCAAAGGAAGGCGCAATAGGCGCCAAGCTCCTTGGGATCGCCGTAGCGCTTCGCGGGATTGGCCGCGGCGCGCTCGCGCCAGATCTGGTCGAACGACTTGCCAGTCATCTCCAGCATCCCCTCGATGTGGCGGCGCTGCGCGTCGCTGTCGAAGATACCTGGCAGCAGGTTGTTGATCGTCACGCCCCGCCCCACCGTCTGCCGCGCCAGTCCGGCGGCAAAACCCACCAGGCCCGACCGCGCGCCGTTGGACAGCCCGAGCTCCAGTTGCGGCGTCTTCACGCTGCGAGAGACGATATTGACGATCCGGCCGAAGCCCCGATCCATCATGCCATCGACCGTCAGCCGCATCATCTCGATGTGGCTGAGCATCATGGTATCGAGCGCCGCGATCCAGTCGTCACGGGTCCAGTCCCGGAAGTCTCCCGGGACCGGGCCGTCGGCGTTGTTCAGGAGAATGTCCGGCGCGGGGCACGCCTCGAGAGCAGCGGCGCGGCCTTGCTTGGTCGTGATATCGCCAGCGACCGGCGTCACCGTGACGCCGGTGGCCGAACGGATTTCGTCGCATGTGCGCTCCAGCACATCCCTGGTTCGGGCGACGATGGTGACATCGACGCCTTCCGAAGCGAGGGCGAGCGCACAGGCCCGGCCGAGGCCCCGGCTTGCGCCGCTCAGCAGCGCCTTCCGCCCGCGAATGCCGAGGTCCACGCTTGCGCGCCTCCGGCGCGTTAGGCCGCGACCGCCGACAGCGGCTTGACGCGATAGCCGTAGCGCTTGTCGAGGCCCAGTTCCTGGATGACGCGGATGCCCTTCGCCAATCCCTCGCCGTCGAGGTTGGAGAGCGGCTTGCGCAGGTCGCCGGCCGGCAGGCCGACCGCCTTCATCAGCGACTTCACCGCCACCGGGTTGATGGCCGAATAAGTGTAGTGCAGCAGCGGCAGCAGCCCGAGGTAGGCGTTCTTGAAGCCCTCAGCCTCGCTATAGCTGGTCCACGGCTTGGAGATCGTCGCGAGTTCCGCCGGCGCGAGATTGCCGGTCATGTTGGCGGTGCCGTGACCGCCGAGGCTCATGGTGGGGACCACCAAACCGAGGTTGGGGCTGTCGCAGCACATCACCGAGACGGTCGGCTTGCCGGCCAGCACCTGCGCGACCTGGCCGACGCGGGCGGTCGACTCTTTGTGGATCACGTAGTTCGGGTGCTTGAAGATGCGCAGCAGGTGATCCCAGTGCAGATCGCTCTTCACCCGTGGCGGATTGTTGTAGATGCCGAGCGGCAGATCGGTGGCGTCGGCGATGTCCAGGAAGAAACGCTCGATATCGTCCTCCGGCGCGCAGATATAGGCCGGAGCGGCCAGGATCGCGCCGTCGGCGCCGTTGTCCTTGGCGAACTTGACGCTGGCGATGGTCGTTTCTGTGTTGTTGCTGGTGCAACCGTAGAAGATCGGCATGGCGGCGGTCTTCATCTTCGCCGTCTCGACGATGATCTTCTTCTTTTCCTCGGGCGAGAGCATGAACGACTCGCCGGTCGAGCCCATGATCAGGATCGCCGAGGTGCCGTTGTCGGCCTGGAACTTGAGCAGCGACCGGAACGCCTCGAAATCGACCGACCCATCCTTGTTGAAGGGCGTGATCAGCGCGACGAACGAACCGGTGAGCTTCTTGCCCGACATTTCAAATCTCCGGATTTTCGAATTTCCACAACAATATCACGGTTTGTCGCGGGCGGCCATTCTCCAATCCCGCCTCGGTCGCCATCTCCGTTCCAACCACGGTATCGTTGGTGGAAAGGAACCGATGCCGTGAACACCGTCGCGGTCGCCATGGTCTGCAAGACGCCGATCTCCGGCCAGTCGAAGACCCGGCTGTCGCCGCCGCTTCACCCCGAGGACTGCGCCCGGCTCTCGGCCTGCTTCATCCGGGATGTCGCCGCGACCATCCATTCGCTGTGCGGCGAAGGTGACGTCACGGGCTACGCCGTCTACAGCCCGCAAGGGTCGGAGCCGGTGCTACAGGCCCTGCTCCCGGACGGCTTCCGCCTGCTCCTCCAAAGCAGCGGCGACCTGGGCGACCGGCTCATCCACGCCACCGCGGTGCTGCTGGCCGCCGGGCACTCCGCCGCCGTGCTGGTCAACGCCGACAGTCCCACGATGCCCCGCGCCATCCTGCGGGAGGCGGTGGACGCCACGCGCTCGGGTGACCGGATGGTGATCGGCCCGGCGTTGGACGGCGGCTACACGCTGATCGGCCTGTCGAAGCCGCACCCGGAGGTGTTCAGCGGCATCGCCTGGAGCACCGGCAGCGTCTATCGGGAGACGTTGGAGCGCGCGCGGGCGATCGCGCTGCCGGTCGTGGAAATGCCGCCCTGGTATGACATCGACGACGTCGACGCGCTTCGCATGCTCGAAGCCGAGTTGCGCGGCACACCGCCCGCCTGCGCGACGCCGCTCACGCTCGCCGGTGACGCGCCGGCGACGCAGCGCTTTCTCTCCGCGCGTCGCGCCGCTCTCGTTCCCACAACTCCTTAACCGTTTCTCACCACGCCGAAGAAAAAACTCTTGCGTTCTGGCGCAACGGCTTTATGTAACTCCTGTCCAAATTCGCACGTGCCTGTGGCCGTGTGTCGATCGGTGGGCATCCGGACAAGAGGCCGGACAGCCGCCTGGGAAAGTCTCTAGCTTTCCTAACCATGCGATCGGCAGCCGGAGGCGAAACCGGCACAGTCTGCTCTCAGCAGGCGACGCGGCTTAAAGCAACGACGGAATGGGCCCTTTTGGTCTCTCGCCGATCTTCCACCACCGGCTCGGGGTCGCTGAAAAGGCTTGTTCATCATTGCCGGGCGTGCGGAACGGGGCCTCCCCAATCCAATCCAAGGCAGCACAAGCGGGCTAAGAGCTCACCGCAACGGCGCGTCTCCATCGTGCGCCAATGCGAGGCTCCCCAAACCCGCATCCATGGGCGACTAGCGTCGCCCCTGAGCCTTATGGGAGAGCGCCATGACCGCGCGCATCCGCGACTACCTGCGTACCCGCCGCGAAAGCGGCGACGACACCGAGGCGTTGCTCGTCGTCGACCTCGACGTCGTGCGCGACAACTACAACACCTTTGCCAAGACCCTGCCGGACACCCGGGTGTTCTACGCCGTGAAGGCGAACCCGGCGCCGGAGGTGCTTGCGCTGCTGGCGAAGCTCGGCTCCTGCTTCGACACCGCCTCGGTCCCTGAGATCGAGATGGCGCTCGCGGCTGGCGCGTCGCCCGACCGTATCTCCTTCGGCAACACCATCAAGAAGGAGCGCGATATCGCGCGCGCCTTCGCGCTCGGCATCCGCCTCTACGCCGTCGATTGCAAGGCCGAGGTCGAGAAGGTCGCCCGTGCGGCGCCCGGTTCGCGCGTGTTCTGCCGCATCCTGTCGGATTGCGTCGGCGCCGAGTGGCCGCTGTCGCGCAAGTTCGGCTGCGAGCCCTCCATGGCCGCGGACGTGCTGGAGCACGCCCACAAGCTCGGGCTGGAGGCGCATGGCGTGTCGTTCCACGTCGGCTCGCAGCAGCGCAACACCAACGCCTGGGACCGCGCCTTGGCGCAGGCTGCCGCCGTTTTCCGCGAATGCGGCGACCGCGGCATCAACCTCGCCATGGTCAACCTGGGCGGCGGCTTCCCGACCAAGTACCTGAAGAACGTGCCGTCGGTGAAATCCTACGGCTCGGCGATCTTCCGTGCGCTGCGCCGCCACTTCGGCAACCGCATCCCGGAAACCATCATCGAGCCGGGCCGCGGCATGGTCGGCAACGCCGGCATCATCGAGGCCGAGGTCGTGCTCGTCTCGAAGAAGAGCGAGGACGACGACGTGCGCTGGGTTTACCTCGACATCGGCAAGTTCGGCGGTCTCGCCGAGACGATGGACGAGTCGATCCGCTACCCGATCCGCACCCCGCGGGACGGTGGCGAGACCGGCCCCTGCGTACTCGCCGGTCCGACCTGCGACTCGGCCGACGTGATGTACGAGAAGCAGCCGTATGCGCTGCCCGTCAGCCTCGAGATCGGCGACAAGGTGCTGATCGAGGGGACCGGCGCGTACACGTCGACCTACGCCGCTGTGGCCTTCAACGGCTTCGCGCCGCTGAAGACCGTCCACATCTGATCGCGCTGCGAACAGCGCATCCTCCCTCCCTGCCCCGCAAGGGGCAGGGAGCCCGCGAGCGCGAGGACACGATCATGATCACCATTCGGCAAGAGAAACGATCCGACGCCCTGCCACGCGAGGCCCTGCTCGACGCGGCTTACGGATCGGTGCGCTTCACCAAGCCGTCCCATCGTTTGCGCGAGGGCCGGCAGGCCGCGGACGGACTGTCGTTCGTAGCTGTCGAGGACGGCTGCGTGGTCGGAACGGTGCGGCTCTGGACCGTGACGACCGGCGCGGGCCGGCCTGCGCTTCTGCTCGGGCCGCTCGCCGTCGATCCGCGCTGCCGCAACCGCGGCCTCGGATCGGCGCTGATGCGTCGCGCGCTGCGCGACGCCAGGCGGCTCGGCCACGGCGCCGTTCTGCTGGTTGGCGATGCCTCCTACTACGGCCGGTTCGGCTTCACCGCCGAGAAAACCGGCGGCCTTTGGCTGCCCGGCCCTTACGAGAAGCATCGGCTGCTGGGCTGCGAACTGGTTGCCGGCGCGCTCGACGGCGTCCGCGGGCCGATCCGCACGCCGAAGGCGCCTGCATCCAGGCTTGCGCCGCTGGTCGAAGCGATCACCCGCCGCCCTGCGCCCCAAGCCGCTTAAAAGCGTCATAAAACTCGTGGACGCCGCGGGAGAATATCCCGTGGCACCTATTCCGTTCGCCGGTTCCGGCGGCTAATACCCTTTCAGTTCTGGAGCAACGCGCGATGGCAAACTGGCCCGTCTACGCCACCATTTCCGGACCGATTGTCGTGGTCGGCTTCGGCTCGATCGGCAAAGGCACGCTGCCGATGATCGAGCGGCATTTCAACTACGACAAGTCGCGCATCACCGTGCTTGATCCCAAGGACGAGGGCCGCAAGGCGCTGTGCGAGAAGCACGGCGTTCGCTTCATCCAGCAAGGCCTGACCAGGGACAACTATCGCGCACTGCTGACGCCGCTGCTCACGCAAGGCGGCGGCCAGGGTTTCTGCGTCAACCTTTCGGTCGATACCGGCTCGGTCGACATCATGGAGCTGTGCAACGAGCTTGGCGCGCTCTACATCGACACCGTCAACGAGCCCTGGCTCGGCTTCTATTTCGACAAGTCGAAGGGCGCGGAAGCGCGGTCCAACTACGCTCTGCGCGAGACGACACTCGCCGCCAAGCGCGCGCGCAAGTCCGGATCGACGACGGCCGTCTCCTGCTGCGGCGCCAACCCCGGCATGGTCTCCTTCATGGCCAAGCAGGCGCTGCTCAATGTCGCGGCGGATCTGAAGCTCAATGTCCCCGAACCGAAGTCCAAGGCCGAATGGGCCGACCTGATGCGGCAGGCCGGCATCAAGGGCATCCACATTGCCGAACGCGACACCCAGCGCTCCAAGAGGCCGAAGCCGCCGGAGGTCTTCGTCAACACATGGTCGGTGGAAGGCTTCCTGTCGGAAGGCATGCAACCGGCCGAACTTGGCTGGGGCACTCACGAAAAATGGATGCCGGCCAACGCACATACGCACGAGTCCGGCTGCGGCGCCGCGATCTACCTGATGCAGCCCGGCGCCAACACGCGCGTGCGCACCTGGTGCCCGACGCGCGGCGCGCAATACGGCTTTCTCGTCACCCACAACGAGTCGATTTCGATCTCGGACTATTTCACGGCGCGCGATGCATCGGGCGCCGCGATCTACCGGCCGACCTGCCACTATGCCTACCATCCGGCGGACGACGCGGTGCTGTCGCTGCACGAGACGTTCGGCTCGGGCAAGATGCAGGAGAAGCATCACATCCTTGAAGAGGACGAGATCGTCGACGGCATCGACGAGCTCGGTGTGCTGCTCTACGGCCACGGCAAGAACGCCTACTGGTTCGGCTCGCAGCTCTCCATCGAGGAGACGCGAGAGCTTGCGCCTTACCAGAATGCCACGGCGTTGCAGGTGACGTCCGCCGTGATCGGCGGCATGGCCTGGGCGCTGGAGCATCCGAAAGAAGGCATCGTCGAAGCCGACGAAATGGACTTCCATCGCCTCCTGGAAATTCAATTGCCCTATCTCGGCCCGGTGAAGGGTTACTACACCGACTGGACGCCGCTCGAGGGCCGTCCCGGACTGTTCCCGGAGGACATCGACACCGGCGATCCGTGGCAGTTCCGGAACGTGCTGGTGCGGTGAACGATGGGCGCGATCACACTCAGCATCGCGCTGTCGCCCAACCCGCGAAACTGGCCGATCATCGACGGCAGCATCACGATCGACGGCGTCGATCTGGTCTGCAACGTGCTGCATCCATCGGAGATGTTCTGGCGGCAGCTTCACCACGAGGAGTTCGACATTTCGGAAATGTCGTGCTCGTCGCTGATGATGGCGCGCTCGCGCGGCGACGCGCGCTGGGCCGGGCTGCCGATCTTCACGACGCGGCGGTTCTTTCACATCGGCATCCTGGTGCGGCGCGATGCCGGGATCGAAAAGCCAGCCGACCTCAAGGGCAAGCGCGTCGGCGTCCCCGAGTACCAGCAGACCGCGGCGCTGTGGACGCGCGGCGTGTTGCAGCATGAGTTCGGCGTGCACGCCCGCGACATGGAATTCTGGATGGAGCGCGCGCCGGAGCACAGCCACGGCGGCGCGACCGGCTTCACGCCGCCGCCCGGCGTCACCGTCCACACCATTCCGCCGGACAAGAGCATCGGCTCGATGATGCTGTCCGGCGAGTTGCAGGCCGCGCTGCACTACATCGTCAACGACAACCTGATCGACCGCAGCACCGCCGACCTGCACAACCATCCCGACATCAAGCTGCTGTTTGCCGACCGCACCGCGGAAGGCGTGCGCTACTACAGCAAGACCGGCATCTACCCGATCAACCACGGCATGGTGGTGAAGCGCGCCACGCTTGATAGGCATCCCGGACTGACAGGCCAGCTGCTCGACGCGTTCGAGCGCGCCAACGCGCGGATCGACCGCCAGCGCATCGAGCATCTCGCCTATCACATCGAAACCGGATTGCTGCCCGCCGGCGCGCGCGAAAAATTGCAGCAACCGCTGGTGCAGCACGGCATCAAGGCCAACCGGCTGACGCTGGAAACCTGCGCGCGCTACTCGCATGAGCAAGGTCTCACTCCGCGGCTGATGCGGCTGGATGAAATCTTCGAGCCGGACATGATGACGAGTTGAGGTGGATTTCGATGTCATCCCCGCGAAAGCGGGGATCCAGTACTCACAAACCTTGCTGTGGTTACTGGATGCCCGCTTTCGCGGGCATGACAGCAGAGTGTGTTGCGGCGTGTGAGTTTCGGATTCTCTTTCAATTTAGCCAACGCTCCGCCCGCCGGTTGTTTCAAGACGGACCGGCTCCGTCTTCCCTTTCTTCCGTTCCCCACGAGGGGATGGAGCGCCGGGAGGCGCCGGAGAGCCTGCGGGCTCCCCTGAAACAACGCGCCAAGATTCCGGGACCCAAGTGACTTGAGGGGGTGGGGGTCCCGGGGCGCGCGGGCCCTCGGCGCGAAGGCCCTGCGCCTCCCGGCGCTCCATGCGATCTCCAATATGAGGGAGACCGGCCCCGCTCCGTCATCCAGCATCGCGATCGACGACGCCCTCGATTGAACGGGACGCCGCGAAAATAAGAGCGCCCCGGGCACCCGGGGATAGATTTTTTATTCGGCAATGATTTCAAAGGGCGAAAATGAAAACACACACTCCGCCGTCATCCCGGCCGAGCGTCAGCGAGAGCCGGGATCCAGTAAACACCGGCGTTTACTGGACCCCCGCTTTCGCGGGGGTGACAATCCAGACGAGTAGCAACAATCGAGCCGCCCCTACTGCTCCAGCGTGCTCGGCGCGAACAGTTCCTCCAGCCTCACCAACCGGGACGTCAGCCCCTGCTGCAGCGAATATTTCGCGATGGTCTCCAGCACCAGGCGGTTCGCCACCACGCCGTGGCTGACCAGCGGCGCGCGCAACGCCTTGCGCCCCTCCGGCGGCAGCAGCCCGGTCTCGAAATAATACTCCGCGTGCGCGACACGCTCGCGGTTGGCGATCTCATTGGCCTGCGTGAACGCCTTGAGAATGTTGGTGACCGCCCACGGATGCTGCTCGGCGACCGCACGCTTCATCACTATGCCGTGGTTGATCGGGTAGAGCCCGGTCTTGTCGTAGAATCGGATGCCCTCGGCGAGCGGATCGGGAAACAACGACTTGATGTCCGGGTGGCTCCGCAGGTCCACGGTGCTGCGGTCGATCAGGTTGGGATCGGCCAGGTAGAACATCACCGCGTCGAGTTCGCCCGACACCATCATCGAGCCGATGTTCTTCTCCGGCGGGATCTGATTGACCGTCACGCCCGGCGGCGGCGTGAAGCCGGTCGCGCCGCCGTGGCTTTTGGACGGCGTGCGCTCCATCCAGAACTCCATGTCGCGTGGCGTCACGCCGAATTCGTTTTCCAGCACGCCTCGCACCCACAGCGCCGCGGTCTGCTGGTACTCCGGCACGCCGACCCGCTTGCCCTTCAGGTCGGACGGCTTGTCGATCTTGGCGTCTTTGCGGACCAGAATCGTGGTGTGGAAGAACATCCGGGTGGTGAAGATCGGCAGGCCTACGAAGCGGTCGTCGCCCTTCGAGCGCGCGATCATGAACGACGAGATCGACATTTCCGAAATGTCGAACTCCTCGAACTTCAGCTGCCGCCAGAACAGCTCGGACGGATGCAGCACGGTCGGGGTCAGGTCGATGCCCACGGGCCTGGCCCGCCCGTCGATGACCGGCCAGGTGCGCGGGTTGTCGGTGATGCCGATGCTGAGCGGAACGTGCATTGCTGTGCGCCTTTACGACCGGCCGCCGTTCAGGGCCGCCCGGCCCAGGGTTCTTAAACCATCCCGAGCATTCCGCGAGCGCAGACCCCTTGTCGAGCCCCGCATACCTCGGCGCCCGAATGCCCTCGTCAACGGCCGGGGCATTTTCTACAGTGGAGACAACAATACAAAGACTGATGTGGGAGGTTGCGTGTTCCGCGACGTGGACTGCCTGCTGCGGCCCAAGGTCATTGCGATCGTCGGGGCGTCCGATTCCAGCCGCGGCGGCTGGGCCCAGGAAATCTACGACAACCTGAAATTCTGCGACTTCCCCGCCAAACTCTATCTGGTGAACCCGAAGCGCGACGAACTTTGGGGACGGCCCGTCTATCCGAACTTCGCCGCCATCCCTGAGCGGGTCGATCTCGCGCTGACCATCGTGCCTTCTGTCGCGATCCCCGACACCCTGGCGGAAGCGGCTGCGCACGGCTTGAAGTGCGCACTCATTTACGCCGCACAATTCGGCGAAGGCGGCGATGCCGCGGGCGAAGCGCGCGCGCAGGCGCTGCGGTCATTGCGCGACAAGCACGGGCTTCGCATCTCCGGCCCCAACTGCATGGGCTCGCTGGCGCTCCGCGAAAAGCTCCTGCTGTATCCGGCCAAGCGGGTGCGCACGCTGCGGCCAGGATCGGTCGGGGTGGTGTTCCAGTCCGGCGGCACGTTCCAGTTCTGGCTGCAGCAGGCTTCGTTCCGCGGCCTCGATTTTTCGTATGCGGTGTCGAGCGGCAACGAACTCGACCTCGATCTGGCCGACTACATCAGCTTCCTGGTGGACGACGAGCACACCAAGATCATCGCCTGCATGGTGGAAGGCATCCGCCGGCCGCAGGCATTCATGGCGGCCGCCGAAAAGGCGCTGCGCGCCGGCAAGCCCATCATCCTGGTGAAGCTCGGCCGCAGCGAACGCGGCAAGGCCGCGGCGGCAAGCCACACCGGCGCGATCGCGGGCGACGACGCGGTGTTCGAGGCGGTGTGCCGCAAGTACGGCATTGTGCGATCCCCCTCGCTCGACGACATGATGGAGACCTGCCTCGCCTTCACGCAGGGCCGGCTGCCGAAGGGTCCGCGCATCGCGATGGCCTGCTACTCCGGCGGCGCCAAAGGCCTGATCCTGGACTACGCCAGCGACGAGGGCGCGCAGATGGCTCCGCTCACAGCGGAGACCAAAGCGAAGCTTCCCGCCATGATCGATCCCGGGCTCGCGCCCGAGAACCCTCTCGACGTCGGCCCGACCGTCGGCGTGCAGGCGCCGAAGTTCGCCGAAATATGCAAGGTGGTCTGCGCCGACCCCACCGTCGATCTAATCACGGTGCAGGGCCTGATGCCGATGAACCCGGAGGATCCGTTCAATCCGGCGCCGCTCCGGAGCCTGCTGGAATCGACCGACAAGCCGGTGATTGCGTTCGGCAGGATCGCGCAGAACGCCTCCGAGACCAGCAGAAAGTTCCAGAATGAGACCGGCGTGCCGTTCATTCACGGCCTGCCGGAAACGGTGCGGGCGCTGCAGAGCCTGGTGAATTATGCGGCGGCGCTGAAGCGTGGCGTGGCCGCCCTGCCCGCGCCGCGCAATGGCGGCGCGCCGACCGGCCCGGCGGAATTCAGCGCGCTGCTCGCCGCCAACGGACTGACGCCCCCGCGCTCCGAAATGGCCAGGACCGCCGACGAGGCCGCGGCGAAAGCGACCTCGATCGGATTTCCCGTCGCCGTGAAGATCGTCTCGCCCCAGGCCAGCCACAAGACCGAGGTCGGCGGCGTGGCGTTGCACCTGACCGGCGCAGAGGCGGTTCGCGCGGCTGCGTCGGACATGGCCGCGCGTCTCGCCAAGCACGACCCGAAGGCGGTGGTCGAAGGCTTCCTGGTGCAAGAGATGGTGGACGGGCTGGAATTGCTGGTCGGCGTCCGCGAGGATCCGCAGTACGGGCCGGTCATGATCGCAGGGCTGGGCGGCGTGACGGTCGAGGTGCTGCGCGACGTGGCGATCCGCCTGCTGCCGATCGACGAAGACACCGCGCGAGACATGCTGCGCTCGTTGCGGGGTGCCGCCCTGCTTGACAGCTTCCGCGGCCGGCCCGCGCGCGACACCGAAAGCGTCGTCAAGGCCATGGTCGGCTTGTCGCGTGTCTTCATCGATCATCGTGACGCATTGTCCGACATCGAGATCAATCCCATGATCGTGCTGGCAAAGGGCCAGGGACTGCGTGCGGTCGATATCCGCACCGTGGCCCGCGCCGCCGGCCAGGAGCGGAATGCATGAACGCCGAGAGCGGATTTGCCAACGACATGAACTTCGAGCTTCCGGAGGAAATCCGGATGCTGAAGGACACGGTGCGCAAGTTCGTCGACAAGGAAATGATCCCGATCGAGCGCTCCGGCCGCGACGGCCACAAGCTGAAGCCCGAAGTGCGCGCCGATCTGGAATCCAAGGCGAAGGCGCTCGGCCTCAACGGCTACGACGTGCCGCAGGAATACGGCGGCCAGGGTCTCGGCATTCTCGCCAAGGTGATCGTGTGGAGCGAACTGGCGCGCAGCATCCTGCTGCCGACGCGCGGCCGCGACGTGTTCGGTCCCGCCGTCAGCCCGATCCTCTATCGCCTCAACGACGAGCAGAAGAAGAAGTACCTGCTGCCGACCATCCGCGGCGACTACAAATGGTGCCTGGCGCAGACCGAGCCTGACGCCGGCGGCGATCCGGGCGGCATGCGCACCACCGCGGTGCGCCAGGGCGACCACTACATCGTCAACGGCATGAAGCGGTTCATCACCGGCGCGGATGAGGCCGACTTCACGCAATTGATCGCGGCCACCGACCGCAGCAAGGGCTCGCGCGGCGGTATCTCCGCTTTCGTCGTCAGCATGAAGACGCCGGGCGTCAAGCTGGTGCGCGCGCAGGAGCTGGTGATCGACGACCGGCCGTGGGAGATCGCATTCGACAACGTCAAGGTGCCGGTCGAGGACCGCATCGGCGAGGAAGGCGAAGGCTTCAAGCACGCGCAGAACTGGATCAACCTCGGCCGCTTGCGTCACGGCGCGCGCGGCATCGGCGTGATCGAGCGGTGCCTGGAGCTGGGCGCGGGCTACGCCAAGCAGCGCGTCACGTTCGGCAAGCCGCTGGCGGAGCGGCAGGCGGTGCAGTGGATGCTGGTGGACAGCTTCATGGAACTGCACCAGCTCAAGCTGATGGTCTACGACGCCGCCTGGAAATACGACCAGGGCCGCGACATCCGCACCGAAGCCTACATGGCCAAGATTTTCGGCGACACGCAGTCGTTCCTCGCCGCCGACCGCTGCATGGAAATCCACGGCGGCATGGGATTGGCCACCGATCTGCCGATCGAGAAGCTCTGGCGCGACCAGCGCAGCATGATGATCACCGAGGGGCCGATCGAGATTCTGAAGATGGCGCTGGCCCGTCACGTACTGGGAGCCTACGGCTAACGAGACAATTCTGATCGCAATCAACCGGAACATGGAGGAATGACTCATGGCTGAATACAAATACGAGTTCGTCAACGTTCGGATTCGCGACGGCATCGCTTGGGCGGCTCTCAACCGCCCGGACAAGCGCAACGCCATGAGCCCGCAACTGCACTACGACATGGACGACGCGCTGCGGCGCCTCGAAACCGACGACAACGTCAAGGTCGTGGTGGTGACCGGCGAAGGCGGCAACTTCAGCGCCGGCCAGGACCTGCAGAAGTTCTTCCGCGAGCTGGAGCGCAACCCGGAGGAGAAGAAGAAGGCGGCGGCCGCCGCCAACCGCTGGCGCTGGGAGCGGCTCTATCAGTACGACAAGCCGACCATCGCCATGGTGCACGGCTACTGCGTGGGCGGCGCGTTCATGCAATTGCTGGCCTGCGACTTCGCGATCGCAGCCGACGAGGCCACCTTCTCCCTCTCCGAGGTGAACTGGGGCATCCTGCCCGGCGCGCTGGTGTCGAAGGCGGTGATCGACACGGTGCTGCCGCGTCATGCGCTGTACTACGCCTGCCTCGGCGATCCGTTCGACGGCAAGGAGGCCGCGCGCATCGGCATGATCAATTTCTCCGTTCCGCTGAAGAAGCTGGAGGACGCGGTCACGGACCTCGCCGAGCGGCTGATGAAGAAGAGCCCCGCGGTGCTGCGCGCCACCAAGCAGGCCATCCGCCACTGCCGCACCATGGATGTGGCGCAGTCCTACGAGTATCTGGCCGCCAAGGGCCAGGCGATCCGGGCCGGCGACAAGGAGGATTCCTACAACACCGGGCTGCGCCAGTTTCTGGACGAGAAGTCCTACAAGCCGACCTACGAGCCGTTCAAGCTCGGCACCATGCTGACCGACCAGCGCAAGAAGTAGCGGAAGTCCCGGCAATCCTCGCGCGTCTTCCGGCCGCGAGGATTGCCCACTTCCGCACTTTACTGGGACTTTCCGTCGCTATCCGTGACGTTCTTCCACTGTTACTGTCGCAGACATAAGCCGACGCAGAGCGGCCGACCCATCGGGAGGCTTGAGCCATGTTTCGCAGGTATCTGATCGCCAGTGTCGCCGCGCTGACCGCCGCCGTCATTCCAGGCAGTGCGCTTGCCCAGATGTACAAGGGCAAGACGGTGACGATGATCATCAACTATCCGGCCGGCGGGCCGACCGACATCGAAGGCCGCATCATCGCGCATCACCTGCCCGCGCACATTCCAGGCAAGCCCACCGTCATCGTCAAGAACATGGGCGGCGCCGGCGGCATGATCGGCTCCAACTTCCTCGGCGAGATCGCCAAGGCCGACGGCGAGACGTTCGGCTTCTTCACCTGGAACCCGATCGCCGAGCTGCTCGGCGATCCCGGCATGCGGGTGCGGTTCTCCGCGTTCGAGCTTCTGGCCGGCGTGGAAAATCCGGTGGTGGTCTATGTCCGCAAGGACACGCCGCCCGGCCTCAACACCTCGGCGGACCTGATGAAGACGAAAGAGGTGAAGGCGCTCTCGCTCGACACCCACAACACCAACACCGTCCATCAGGCGCTCGCGCTCGACGTGCTCGGCGTCAAGTTCAAGGCGGTGACCGGCTATAAGGGCCTGAAGGAGGTCGAGACCGCGATCCTGCAGAACGAAGGCCAGCTCGCCAACTCGTCGCTGCCCGGCTGGCGCGCCTCGATCGAGCCGACCATGGCCAAGCAGGGCATCGTCATCCCGCTGTGGCAGGTCGCTCCTCCCGGCAAGGGCGGCACCTATCCGCGCAGCAAGGTGGTGCCGGAGATCCAGACCTTCGAGGAGTATTACGCCAGCGTGAACCCGGGCAAGAAGCCGTCCGGCGTGCCCTATCAGGCGATGCGCGCCGCGATCGATGCGCAGACTGCGATGTTCCGCACCTTCTTCATGCCGCCGAAGACCAACAAGGCGGCCGTCGTCACCATGCGGGCCGCGATCGAGTCCTTGTGGAAGGATGAGGCCTTCCTCAAGGACTACGCCAAGGCGGTGCGCTCCGATCCGGTGCTGGTGTCGGGCCAGGAAGGCGAAGCGATCATGGCAAGCCTCGCCAGCGTGGGGCCGGACATTAGAACTTTCCTGAAGGACTACGGAAACGACCTGCCGAAGCGCAAGTAGATCGCAAGTGCGGCAGCCCACCCTACACATGACCGGCAACGGAACTTGCGCGAATGATTGATGCGGCCGTTGCGGGCCTGATTGCCGCGGTGGCGTGGCCGGCTGTCGGTTACCTGTTCCTCGGCATCGCGCTCGGCCTCTACTTCGGTGCGGTGCCCGGGCTGTCCGGCCTCACCGGCATGGCGATCCTGCTGCCGTTCACGTTCGGCATGGATCCGGTGTCGGCGTTCTCGTTCCTGCTCGGCATGTACGCGGTCACCACAACGAGCGACAGCATCACCGCGATCCTGATCGGGGTGCCCGCGGGCGCCGCGGCGCAAGCCACCGTGCTCGACGGCTATCCGATGGCGAAACGCGGCGAGGCCGGACGCGCGTTCGGCGCAGCCTTCACCTGCTCGGCGATCGGCGGCGTGCTGGGCGGGCTGTTCATGGGCCTGTCGATCCCGATCGTGCAGCCGCTGGTGCTCTCGTTCGCCAAGCCCGAGTTCTTCATGCTGGGGCTGCTCGGCCTCACCATGGTCGGCTCGCTGAGCGGCCGCTCGGTGCTCAAGGGCATGACGGTCGCAGGGCTAGGCCTGCTGCTGTCGCAGATCGGCTACGCCGAGCAGATCGCGATCCCGCGCTACTGGTTCAACACCACCTACCTGCTCGACGGCCTGCCGCTGATCCCGGTGGTGCTCGGCCTGTTCTCGCTGCCGGAGCTGGTCGCGCTCGCGGTCAGCAACCGTTCGATCTCCGACGTGCCGCGCGCCACGATCTCCGGCGGCGGCATCATGGCCGGCGTGAAGGATTGCTTCATCCACTGGTGGCTGCTGCTGCGCTCGGCGGTGATCGGCATGTATATCGGCATCCTGCCGGCGCTGGGCCCGACCATCGCCGACTGGGTGGCCTACGGCCACGCGGTGCAGAGCGCAAAGGACAAGTCGCAGTTCGGCAAGGGCGACGTGCGCGGCGTGATCGCCCCGGAGACCGCGAACAATTCGGTCAAGGGCGGCGACCTGGTGCCGACGGTGGCGTTCGGCATTCCCGGCAGCGCGGCGATGGCGATCCTGCTCGGCGCGTTCCTGATCCAGGGCCTCACGCCCGGACCGGAAATGCTGACCACCAAGCTGCACATCACCTTCAGCATGATGTGGACGCTGATCTTCGCCAACATCATCGGCGCGCTGCTGCTGATGGCATGGGCCAACCAGTTGCAGAAGATCGTCTTCGTGCCGGCCAACCTGATCCTGCCCGGCATCACCTTCTTCGTCCTGATCGGCGCCTGGACCGCCGGCAACAACATCGGAGACTGGATCACGCTGATCGTATTTGGGATCGTCGGACTGGTGATGAAGCGCGCCGGCTGGCCGCGCGCGCCGCTGATCCTCGGCTTCATCCTCGGCCGCATCATGGAAAACTCGCTGCACATCAGTATGCAGGCCTACGGCATGGACTGGATTTTCCGGCCGATCTGCCTTGCGATCCTGGCCGCGATCGTCATCACCATCTTCTATGCGGTGCGCTCGCACCTGCGGCTGAAGCGCGACACCACCACCGTCGAGGTTTCCGACGCGGAGGCCGGCGAGCCGAAACTGTCGCTCGGGCTTTCCATCGCGATCTGTGCGCTGCTGGTCTATGCGATCGTGACCGCATTCAACTGGCCGCCGACCGTGCGGCTGTTTCCGCTGGCGTTCAGCATTCCGGCGCTGCTGCTGGCGGTGTTCGCGGTGTATTTCGACTGGCGCACGGTTCGCTTGGCACCGGCCGGGGCGCCATCGGCGGAACCGGCCGGCTTTGGCGGGTTCCCGGTGGAACTGATCCGCACCTTCAACTTCTTCGCCTGGATGGTCGGCGTCGTGATCGCAACCGTGCTGCTCGGCCAGCACATCGTCATGCCGGCCTTCATCGCGCTCTATCTGCTGGTGTGGGGCGGCTACGGCTGGAAACTAGCGTTGAGTTACGCCGCCGCAGGCCTCGCCGTCCTGGTGGTGCTGTTCGACTACATGTCGCCGACGCTGTGGTATCCGGCGGTGCTGCTGCAATGGTGGAATGGCTGAGCCGATGGCCCGTTCGCGCTCGTCACTCGGCCTGTTCGGCATCTTCGGCCGCTCGAGCGACCTGCGCCAGATGGACCAGGCGCTGCGGTCGGTGGACGTGCATCCCAGGCTGGTGCCCGAAGCGGTCAAGCTCACCGCAGTCGCACTGCTGAAGGATCACGCGATTGGGCCCGAGCCCGCGCCGCAATCCTACCGGGCGGCTGCGGAGATCATCGGCTATTGCATGGTCGGCGCCGAGGGTTTCGCCGGCGCCAACGGGCCGGACCTGGTCCACGCCGCCGAACGCCGCATCGAGGCGGCGCTGCAAGCCCCCGAAGGCCTCGACGCCCAATTGGTGCTGCTGACCCTGCACGCCAAGATCATCCAGCCCAGCGTGGTGCACCAGTTCGAGCTGGATAGCTCAAGCGACTAAGCGCGGCCTCAGCGAGGCGGCCCCTGCCAGGTTGATGCAAATAGACTGATTTGTTTACGCTTTTGCATCAGCATCGGCCGCTGATTCTATCCCCGATGACGCATCAGGCGGACATCGCCAAACACCGCCGAAGTGTACGGAAACCTCGTCACCAGCTATGATCTTCAAACTCCTCGGGGCGGCGGCGCACAGGTAAGTGTATGCGTGTGGATGGAATTGCGGATCGTTGGCAGACCAGCCACGTTCTCAAGCGAGACGTATTCTCGACGGTAGAGCGCGGCCGCCTTACGACGCCCGCCGGCGAGGTGGATGGCGTGTTCCGCCACCTCGAACAAGTCCCGTGGTGGAGCCGGCTTGTCGCGCGTTTCCTGCTGTCGCGCGAACGGAAAGCGCTTCGACACCTCGGTCAGTCCGGTATCGCGCCACCGCTTCTGGAGACCGGTAAATCTTGGCTGGTGCGGGGCTGGATCGACGGCGTCCCGCTGAATATCGCGCAACCCCACGACGATCTTGCATATTTCCGATCGGCCAAAGCGGCGTTGCGCAAGTTGCACCGCCTTGGATTGTCTCACAACGATCTCGCCAAACCGCAGAACTGGATGCGGGGCAGCGATGGCCGCGCCTATCTGATCGATTTCCAACTCGCCACGCACTTTTCGCGCCGCAGCCGCCTGTTCCGGATCGCAGCCTATGAGGACTTGCGCCACCTGCTCAAGCACAAGCGGCGTTACGCCGAATCGTCGCTGACGCCTTCCGAGCGTCGCGTCCTGGCCCGCAAGAGTCTGATTACGCGAATCTGGATGGCGACCGGAAAGAAGGTCTACATCTGGATCACGCGCGGACTGTTCAATTTCGTGGATCGCGAGGGCGGCGGGTTGCGGCTGATCGACGACGCGCCGTCGATCGCCGACCAACTCAGCGCCCACTCTGACGTGCGCGGCGTTGCAATCGTCTCGTATCCCTATCGGCGTACCGGGACAGGCCTCTATGCTTTCGTTGAGGCTGCGCCCGGCGTATCCGAGCGCGCCCTGATCGATTTTGTCGCCGACAAGCTCGGACATGGGATCGCGCCTGAGCAGTTGCAGATGGTGGACACGTTGCCGCGCCGCCCCAGCGGCGAGATACGCACCGAAATCTTGCAGCTGATCGCGTTGAACCAGATCGACCTCATCGCCCCGCTGATCGCGAACGAGACAGAGCGGTTGGCTGTCGCTCGCATCGTCGACGACCGCCGCAATCTGACCGATCGTCTCGAAGCAAATCTGCCTCATTGAATTGGAAGCAAACTCCGCCTTCGCCGATGTCCTTTTGAGCGAAGCGGATATTTTGCAGGCCGCACTTTCCGAACTGTATTTTTGAGTTTACGGCCGAACGGGCGCCCTGCCCACGTTGACCGCGCGTGAAATTCCGCAAATTCGGCCTACATAACCGGGTAACCCGGGGCGCCGCGAACGTGTATGTTGCAGTGCGCTCGTGCCACGTCCGCTGTGAGAATGCCCATGTCCGACTGCCTGCACTGCGACATCAATGAGCTGGTCGAGAAGCAGCTCGAGCGCGAAGGCGCCGACCTCGCCGATCTTGCGGCCCGGGTGGCCGAGAGCTTGGCCGACCTTATCCTGCTGGCGCCGGCCGCCGATCAGTCGAAGCTGATGGCCGACGCGCTGTCGAACCTGGGGCAGGCGTTCCTGGAAAAGAGCGGAGCGATCGAGGCCGACGAGTCGAGCCCGCGGCACTGACCCCGATCGCGCGCCGGGGCGCGAGCCATCAAAAGCCGCGCCGCCGCACCTTCTTGGCCGCCTTGCGGGCGGCGTAACGGGCATCCCGCGCCGCCTTCTGCTCAAGCTCCAGCGCGGCCTCCTGGTCGGCCTTCTCGGCGGCGGCCCGGATGGCGGCCTCTTCGGCTTCGCGCTTGGTCTGCGCTTCCAGTTCGGCAGCGCGAGCCGCCTGCGCGGCCTGCTCGGCCCGCTGCTTCGCCTTGGCGGCTTCGCGCTCGGCGGCGCGCTGCTCGCGCGCCTCGTTCAGCGCCTGTCTCGCCTTGAGACGCTCTTCGACCGCAGGGCCTTCCGACGCGGCACGAAACCTGTCCAACATCGCCTTCTTGGCCGCCGCGGCGTTGCTCTGCCGCTCCTGCGGAGCAAGACCTTTATAGCCGCTCATTCAAACTCCCATTTTGTGCCGCTGATATATGACGTCTCGGAGGGCTTCCGCAAGGTCGCAAGCCTTGTCCTGCAAGGCTTCCGGTGCATGGCTGCCCGCGATTGGCTCGCCCGGCCCGGCGCGTTGACAGCCCGGTGGGCGCGACGCACCCTGATTTGAACGAAAACGATTTCGAGGTCGAGATGAATCTCGGTTTCTTCACCATGCCGGTGCATCCGCAGGGGCGGAACTACGCCGAGACCCTGAAGGAGGATCGCGAGGCGTTCATCCTCGCCGACCGGCTCGGCTACACCGAGGGCTACTGCGGGGAACATCTGACCGACGAGGTCGAGAACATCCCCAACAGCATGATGTTCATCGCCACGCTGCTGGGCGCGACCTCGCAGATCAAGCTCGGCACCGCTGTCATCAACCTGCCACACAGCCACCCTGCGATCGTCGCCTCCAACGCCGCGATGATCGACAACCTGTTCGAAGGCCGTTTCATCATGGGGATCGGCGCCGGCATCCTGCGCTCCGACGCCGAGGCGCTCGGCATTCTCGATCAGAACCGGCAGGAAATGTTCGTCGAGGCGATCGATCAGGTGCTGGCGATCTGGGCCGGCGAGCCGCCCTACAACATCAAGGGGAAATACTGGTCGGTCACAACGGAAAAGACACTGTGGCCCGAGGTCGGCGTGGGCTCCATCGTCAAGCCGTACCGGAAGCCGCATCCGCCGATCGTCGGCACCGCGTCCGACCCGGATTCGAAGGGCCTGATCGCGCTCGGCAAGCGCGGCTGGGGGCCGGTGTCGTCGAACCTGTTGCACACCAATCTCGTCGCCAACCACTGGACCAACTACGCCAAGGGCGCCGCGGAAGGCGGGCACCCGGTTGACCGCTCGATCTGGCGCGTTGGCCGCTCGATCTTTGTCGCCGACGACGAGGCGACCGCGCGGAGCTACGGCGGAGACGACGAGAGAAGCCCTTACCGCTTCTACATGAGGCAGCTTCTCGCCAAGCTCGCGCGCTTCAAGCGCTTCGCCGGGTTCAAGAGCCGGCCCGATATGCCGGACGAGGCCATCACGCTGGATTATGTGGTGGAGAACATGGTGATCCGCGGCACGGTCAACAGCGTGGTCGACCAGATCCTGGCGATGCGCGAGAAGACCGGCGACTTCGGCACGCTGCTCTACTGCGGCAAGGACTGGACCGACGTGGGCCTGAGCCGCCGCTCGATGGAATTGATGGCGGAGAAGGTGATGCCCGCGGTCAACGCCGCGATCAGGCGGAGTGTGGCTGCGGAGTAAACGTCAGTTCGCGCGGCCGGACGCGCGCAATCCCATGCGCTCCAGCCGCGGCAGCACCTCGTCGCGGAAGTACGGCAGGTCGTCGAGATAGTTGACGAACGACAGCCCGATACCACGAAGCCCCGCCTTGCCGAGGCGGCCAAGTTCCTCCGCCACCTTGTCCGGCGTGCCGACGTATGGAAACCCGCCGATCGAAGTGGCGGCGAAGAACTTGCGCTTGGCGTCGTATTCCTCCGGCGAGAAATTCTTCCGCGTGATGTTGCGCAGCTCCAGCATGCGCTCCACCGCAGGCCAGTCGGCGTTCTCGACGTTGGCGTGGTGATGGTACTCCTCGGCCTCCTTCTGCGACGGCCGGCAGATCACCTGCCCCACGGTGTAGACCTCGACCTCGCGGCCGAGCGCCGCGGCCTGCGCCTTCACCTCGCGGACCTTGTTGGCGGCGGCATCGAGCGACGCGCGGATGTCGGACGTGGCGGTGAAGAACGCGTCGCAGTTCTGCAACGCGAACGCCTGACCGGTGCCGGACGAGCCCGCGTTCATGATGAGCGGACGCGACTCGCCGTAGGGCTTCGGAAACGCGCGCACACCTTTCAGCTTGAGGAAGCGGCCTTCGAAATCGAACGTGCCAGGCTCGGTCCAGGCGCGCTTGACGGCCTGGATCCACTCGGTGGCGTATTCGTAGCGCGTCTCATGACCGCGCTGCTCGACGCCGAACATCTCGAACTCGCCCTCGTTCCAGCCGGCCACGATGTTGAGCCCGAAGCGGCCATCGCCGATGTGGTCGGCGGTGACGAATTCCTTCGCCGCGATGATCGGATTGAACAGCGGCGCGTGGACGGTGCCGAACACGGTGATGCGCTTGGTCGCAGCCAGAAGGCCGCTGGCCCAGGTCATGGTTTCGAGCGTGGTGCCGTGGAAATCGGTGTCGCCGCCGTAGCCCTTCCAGCGGCCGATCGGCAGCATGAAGTCGATGCCCGCATCGTCGGCCATCTTCGCGAGCTTGAGGCACTCCGGCCAGGTCGCAAGCCAGCGCCGCGGCACCGTGGTGGCGGTGCGCGCCGACGAGCAGTTCGCGCCGAACATGCCGATCTTCAGCGCGTTCTCGTTGTACATCGCCACGCGTTCGCGCAGCGATCCAGTGCGTGACAGCAAGCGGCGTTACTCCTTGTCCATGCCGGAGGCGACGATGACCTTGGCCCACTTGTCGCGCTCGGCGCGGTAGAGCTTGTCGAAGTCGGCGGCGGTGCCGATCAACGGCGCAAAGCCCTGCGCCGCCAGCGCCTTCTGGATCTCCGGCGTCTCAAGCGCCTGGCGGTTGGCGTCCTCCAGCCGCTTGACGATGGCGGGCGGCGTGGCGGCCGGCGCCATCAAGCCCATCCACAGGCGCACATCGAATCCCGGGATGGTTTCGGCCACGGTCGGCAGATCGGGGAACGCCGGGTCGCGCTGCGGGCCCGTGGTGGCGAGCCCAGTCAGGCGCCCGTCCTTGACGAAGCCCTGCACCGGCGCGATCGAGGAGAACATCACCTTGACCTGACCGGTCAGCAGGTCCCTCACCGTCTCGCCGCCGCCCTTGTAGTGCACCGGCTTCATCTTGGTGCCGGCCTCCATGTTGAAGAACTCGCTGTTGAGATGCGTGGCCGAGCCGCGTCCGGCGGTGGCGTACAGCACGTCGCCGGGCTGCGCCTTCACGTAGGCGATGAACTCCTTGACCGTCTTGATGCCGAGCGAGGGATGCACCACCAGAATGTTGGCAGTCTGCGCCTGCGGGCCGACCGCGATCACGTCCTTGCCGACATGGATTCGGATCGTCTTCGACAGCGTCTCGTTGACGGCGTTGCCGAGCGGCGTGTTGAGCAGCGTGTAGCCATCGGGGTCGGAGCGCGCGACCGTCTCCGCCGCGATCATGCCGCCGGCGCCGGTCTTGTTCTCCACCACCACCTGGGTGTTGAGGATTTCGCCCATCTTGGCGCCAACCACGCGCGAGATGATGTCGGACGGCCCGCCCGGAGCAAAGCCCACGAGAATCTTGATCGGCTTGTTGGGAAACGCCGGCTGCGCCAAGGCTTGGCCCGGAACCGCCAGCGCCGCTCCCGCCAGCACAGCCACCGCCTGCCTTCGATTGATGGATGTCGCGCGCGACATGCGGCCGCCTCCCGTGCTTTGTCTGGTTGGAATGAGTTTGCAGGCGGCAGGGCTGACAGGCAAGCGCCTCCGCTTGTTTTGATCGCGCGGCTGCCTAACATGCCGGCACAACAAAAGGGCGAGGCATCATGGCGAGCAAGGAAAAGGTCGGCATCGTCGGCACCGGCCGGATGGGTTTGGCGATTGCCAAGCACCTCATCAAGCACGGCCATGCAGTGGTCGCCCAGGACATCGACGCAGCCGCGCTGGACGCCGTGCGCGCGGCCGGCGCCGAAACCGTGACGACACCCGCCGAAGTGGGCAAGGCCGCACAATTCGTCATCGTCGCGGTCGGCTACGACGAGGAAGCCTCCAGCGTCATGCTCGACAAGAACGGCTTGCTCGAAACCATGGGCCCGGGCTCGGCGATTTCGGTGTCCTCAACCTGCACGCCGGATCATGTGAAGATGCTCGCCGAGCGAGCCAAGGCCAAGGGCGTCGATCTGCTCGACGCGCCGATCTGCCGCGGCCAGATGGCGGCCGACAGCGGCACCATGCTGACGCTCTGCGGCGGCAGCGAAGCATTGTTCGAGCGCGCCAAACCGATCCTCGGAACGTTTTCCTCCGACATCAAGCACCTGGGCGACGTCGGCGCCGGTCAGTTCGGCAAGGCGCTGAACAACTTCCTGCTGTGGGTGAACGGCGTGGCGCTGATCGAGGCGGGACGGCTCAGCGAAGCCAACGGCATGGACCTGGTAAAGCTGCGCGACGCCCTGCTGATCAGCTCCGGCGCGTCGGATGCGCTGAAGAACTGGGAGAACGTGTCGTTCACCTGGGCGCTGAAGGACATGCAGATCGTCATCAAGATGGCCGACAAGGCCGGGCTGTCGCTGCCGATCGCCGGCGCCATCAAGGAACTGGTGAAGGACGGCCGCCGCATCAAGAAGAGCAACCCGCCGGACTGGACCGGCGTGCGGCGCTGAGCGATCTAAGCCGCGATTTGCCTTGAGGCAAAAACAATCGGCATCGGCAGCCGGCTCCTTTTTCCTTCTATGGGAGGCGCATAGCGACAAGAAAAAGTAGCGCTCTTTACGATCGGATTGTCGATTGCGCAAAAATCACACTCCCGTTCTAATCGATGATGATGCTGATCTTGCGATCTAGATAGCCAATCAGTGTTGCCGGTCCGCGTACGCAATGAATGGAGATGGAGGCTATGTCCACGACATCTGCTGTTTCCGTGCGCCAATTCCTTTGCAAATGTTTCGTCGTTTCGATTGTTACCGCCACTTATTTCGGCACCAACGTAGTCTTTGCTCAAGGGTCAGGAGCGATCGATATCGTTGGAAAACAACATGCGCTCGTGATCGGAAATGCGACTTATCAGAACAAGCCCCTGCGCAACCCAGTCAACGATGCTACCGATATGGCCCAAGCACTTCGAAGTGTAGGTTTCAAGGTAACTTTAGGGCGCAATCTCGATACGCGGAGCATGCGCCTATTGATTCAAAAGTTCATTGATTCATTGCCGACCGGAGCAGCAGCACTCGTCTTCTATGCCGGGCATGGCGTTCAACATGCTGGTCAAAACTATCTATTGCCCGTGGATTCAATTTCCCGAATCACAACTCCAAACGATCTAGAACGCGAAGCAATCGCTGTGACAGACTTTCTTCAGGAAATAGAGCGTGCAAATACGGCAATCACGGTTTTTCTGCTCGACGCGTGTCGTGACTCGCCATTTTCTGCTATTCCCGAAATAAAATCAGGACTCTCCAGGACAGTTCCGCGCCAACAAAGGTCCGATCCCTCGCGAGCAATGCAAGGAAGAGAAAAGGGACTTGAGGGCGTACTGATTTCGTATTCGACAGCACCCAATTCCGTTGCTTTGGATGGAACAGGGCGGAACAGCCCCTACACTAAACATCTCAAACAACAAATTGTGAAGTCGAACACTGCGTTGGAGACAATTCTAAAAGATACACGTTCAGCGGTAACCAGAGACACCTCAGGCCAGCAGACACCTTGGTATGAATCTTCGATCAATGGAGAGTTTTTTCCTGCGGGAAGCGATCGCATATCAATCGAGGCGCTACTAAGTATGTTTCTGCCTGAGAAGGACGCACAGTTCATTCCGTCGGCGACGTATTTCATGCCGTGGGATCCGACACTGCGGTCTCCCATCGAATGGCGGCATCCCGGCTTGGCTTCGGGATCGAACTCAGGCGATGTCCGACTGAACGACCTTGCTGGAAAATCGTGGAGCCGTCCTTTTAGTCGAACGGGTAACGTTGTGATTACAGTGGATGGACATCCAACTCATTATTTTTTGGAAAAAACCCGTCAAGCCGTGAAATGGCAACTAACCTTGATAGGAGCCCGAGGGGGTGTGGATGTGATTGGTATAAGCAGTAACGTCATGTCGCACGGTTTTGGTGGCTTCGGCGACAGAAAATTTCTCGCAGAGAATAGGTCTTGCCGCAAAGGTGACAATTCGAACGGTCATACGGTCTATGATGTGAATTTGACTGGCAGAATACCAGGTTGGCTTTCAGAAAATTGGTCCTGTGGAACAGGTGGATGCAGCCACGAGTATCGGCTTTTTACGGATAGACGGGAGAAAGAGCGTTACGGGTGTCGATGAAATAAAAGAAGCCCTGCTGTAGGTGGTTGCAGCTCGATCAATACACCTTACGGCCGCCGTGCATCCTTGCCGGCGCCGAGATTTTCCGCCGGCTTGGCGGCCGGCGGCGGTTCCGGCTCAAGCTGGAACGGCCGCAGCCCGCTGCCGACCCAATGGTGCGCGACGCGCGTGGCCTCGGCGAGCGTCTGCAGCGCCGTATCCTGAGTGCTCCACCACGGCGGCTCGTGGCCTCGCTCGGCGCCCGACACGACGATGACGCGCGAGCGGGGCACGGCATCCTCGAACGTCAGCCTCGTCCGCATGGCGTGGATGCCGGAGGCTACGACGATCACCCTGACCTTGCGGCCCGCGACGTGGCGCTTCAGCGCATCGGCGGTGTTGGCGATGCTGGCATCGCTGGAGTCAATCAAAACCGTCGAGGCGCGCGGCACGCCCGCCTTCTCCAGCGTGCGCAACTGCAACTCGTCGAAATCGACGCTGGGGTATCCGGCCTCGAGCCGCAACTGGCTGGCGCGCGCCGCCTCCGCCGTGCCCCGGCTCAACAGCACGCGCGGCGCAAAGCCCTGCTTGTACAGTTCGGCGGCCTTGAACAGCCGCTGGCTGTCGCCCGGCAGCGGCACGATGTAGTCGGCCTTTTCCAGATAGTCCTGGTGCTCCAGCCAGGAGCCGAGGAACGGCATCGCCATCGCGGCCGAACCCACGATCAAAACGGTCAGCACGCCGACCGCCTGCAACGACTTGCGGGCAAATCGGCCGAACAGACCCTGACGCATGGGAGCCACCGCAGCCGCAAGGCGCGGATCGTTGCCGATCTCGTCGTGCATCCGCTGCAGGGTCAGGCGGTGGTTGAGTTCCCGGCCATGCCGCAACGCACGCACGTAGCGGATGACCTCCCACAGCGCGGCTGCCGCGCCAAGCAGAAGCAGCAGCGTCATCGCCTTGATGGCGAGGTCCAAAGTCGCGGGATCGAACGCTGAACTCAACGCCTGCGCCATCACGTCCCCAAAACGACCACCCGCAACAACCGGCAATACAAGCCGTGCCGCTTATCCCCATGACAATTTACCTCAAATAGCCCTCGGTAGCCATGCTGGACGCTGCGGCACTACCCCGCCCCGCGCGGCCTGTGCCATCATGGAACCGTTGCAATCTTCCTGCCTCGGCGGAATTGGAGAACGGCGCGATGCGGCGCGTGGAACCGGACATCGCGCTGTCACAGCCTTCGGGCGACGAGATCAAGACCACGACTTGCTATATGTGCGCCTGCCGCTGCGGTATCCGCGTTCATCTCAAGGACGGCAAGGTCCGCTACATCGACGGCAACCGCGACCACCCGGTCAACAAGGGCGTGATCTGCGCCAAGGGTGCGTCCGGGATCATGACGCACACCTCGCCGTCGCGGCTGCGCGCGCCTCTCAAGCGGGTCGGCCCGCGCGGCTCCGGCGAGTTCGAGGAGATCTCCTGGGACGAGGCGCTGGCGACGGCCACCGGATGGCTCGGCGATGTGCGCGCGCGCGATCCGAGCCGGCTTGCGTTCTTCACCGGACGCGACCAGAGCCAGGCCCTGACCGGCTGGTTCGCGCAGCAGTACGGCACGCAGAACTTCGCGGCGCACGGCGGCTTCTGCTCGGTCAACATGGCGGCGGCGGGCCTCTACACGTTCGGCGGCTCGTTCTGGGAGTTCGGCGAGCCGGACTGGGAACACACGCGCTACTTCCTGCTGTTCGGTGTCGCCGAGGATCACGCCTCCAATCCGATCAAGACAGCGCTCGGCAAGCTCAAGGGCAAGGGCGTCAAGTTCGTCGCGATCAACCCGGTGCGCACCGGCTACGGCGCCATCGCCGACGAATGGATCGGCATCCGGCCCGGCACCGACGGCCTGTTCGTCGGTTCCCTGATCCACGAGTTGATGCGCGCGCAGAAAATCGATCTCGATTATCTGGTGCGCTACACCAACGCGGCGTGGCTGGTGATCGAGGACAAGGGCTCGCCCGACGACGGACTGTTCGCGCGCGATGCCGAGGGCAAGCCGCTGGCATTCGATCGCTTCGCAGGCGGTCTTGCCGATGCGGCCCGCCCCGGCGTTTCGCCCGCGCTGACCGGCACCTTCAAGCTGGCCGACGGGCGCAGCGCGCGGCCCGCATTCGCGCTGATCGCTGAGCGCTACCTCGCGGATGAGTACGCGCCGGAGAAGACCGCGGCCGCGACCGGGGTGCCCGCCGAGACCACGCGGCGCATTGCGCGCGAACTGGCGCACGCGGCGTTCGAGCAACAGGTCACGCTCGACATTCCCTGGACCGACAGCACCGGACGCCGCCACGAGAAGACGGTGGGGCGTCCGGTCTCGATGCACGCCATGCGCGGCATCTCCGCCCACGCCAACGGCTTCCAGACCTGCCGGGCGATCCACCTGTTGCAGATCGTGCTGGGCTCGATCGATTGCCCCGGCGGGTTCCGCTACAAGGCGCCGTTCCCGCGTCCGGCGCCGCCTGCCAACCGCCCGGCCAAGCCGTCAAAGCCCGGCACGCCGCTGTCCGGCGCGCCGCTCGGCTTCCCGCAGGAACCGAACGATTTACTGGTGGACCGCGACGGCACGCCGCAACGCATCGACAAGGCCTATTCCTGGGATGCGCCGCTCGCCGCCCACGGCCTGATGCACATGGTCATCACCAACGCGGCGAACGCCGACCCCTATCCGGTCGACGTGCTGTTCCTGTTCATGGCCAACATGAGCTGGAATTCGTCGATGAACATTCCGGCGGTTCTGAAGCATCTGACCGCGACGGATCCCGCGACCGGCGAATACCGCATTCCGAAGATCATCTATTCGGACGCCTATGCGTCGGAGATGGTGGCCTACGCCGACCTGATCCTGCCCGACACCACCTACCTGGAACGCTGGGACTGCATCTCGCTGCTCGACCGCCCGATCTCGGGACCGGAGGGCCCGGCGGACGCGATCCGCCAGCCGGTGGTGGAGCCCGACCGCGACGTGCGCGGCTTTCAGAGCGTGCTGCTCGACATCGGCGCGCGGCTGAAGCTGCCGGGCTTTGTCACCGAGAGCGGCGCGCCGCGCTATCCCGGCGGCTATGCCGACTACATCGTCAACCACGAGCGCGCGCCCGGCATCGGCTCGCTGGCAGGCTTCCGCGGCGCCGACGGCCAGGCTTATGGGCGCGGCGCGGCGAACCCCAACCAGCTCAATGCCTACATCGAGGCCGGCTGTTTCCATCAGCACAAACTCGCGCCGGACCAACTCTATTACAAGCACGCCAATCCGGCCTACCTCGAATGGGCGAAGCAGATGGGCTTCATCGGCGAAGCCAAGCCGGTGGTGTTCCAGCTTTACCTGGAGAGCCTGCAGAAATTCCGGCTCGCGGCGCGCGGGCACGGTGCGGTCGTGCCGCCGCCAGGCGCGCGGGCACGCATCGAGAGATACTTCGACCCGATCCCGTTCTGGTATGCGCCGTTCGAATCCGAAACCGACGACGCCGGCGGCTTCACGTTCTCGGCGATCACGCAGCGGCCGATGCACATGTATCACTCCTGGGGCACGCACAACGCGTGGCTGCGCCAGGTCACCGCGGAGAACTGCCTCTACATGCATCGCGGCCGCGCCGTGCAGCTTGGCATCGCTGACGGCGACTGGGTCTGGATCGCAAGCGCGATCGGCCGCGTCAAAGGCCGCGTCCGGCTGATGGAGGGCGTCAATCCCGACACGGTGTGGACCTGGAACGCCATCGGCCGGCGGGCGGGTGCGGCGGCGCTCTCGCCCGACGCACCGGAGGCGACGCGCGGCTTTCTGCTCAACCACCTCATCACGGAGCTGCTGCCGGAGCGCGAGGGCGGCTATCGCTTCTCCAACAGCGATCCGATCACCGGCCAGGCAGCCTGGTACGACCTGCGGGTCAGCATCGAGAAGGTTGCCACAGGCGAAGCGCGCGAGACCTCGCCGCGGTTCGAGCCGCTGCCGGCGCTTCCGGCGCGCGAACCGGAGGCCGCGCTATGACATCGCTGCCCGAAGCCAGCGCCAAGAAACTCGGACTGGTGATCGATCTCGACACCTGCGTCGGCTGTCACGCCTGTGCGACAAGCTGCAAGGAATGGAACTCCAACGGCTATTCCGCGCCGCTGACCGACGACGACGCGCACGGCGGTGACCCGCACGGCACCTGGCTCAATCGCGTGCACTCCTATGAGGTCGGCGACGGCGCGGAAAGCCGCACTGTGAATTTCCCGCGCTCCTGCCTGCATTGCGAGACGCCGGCCTGCGTGACGGTGTGTCCGACCGGCGCGTCCTACAAACGCGCGTCGGACGGCATCGTGCTGGTCAATCCCGACACCTGCATCGGCTGCAAGCTGTGCTCGTGGGCCTGCCCCTACGGCGCGCGCGAATACGACCACGGCGACGGCACCATGAAGAAGTGCACGCTGTGCGTGGACCGCATCTACAACGAGACGATGGCGCCGGAGGACCGCGTTCCCGCCTGCGTGCGCGCCTGCCCGACCGGAGCGCGGCATTTCGGCGATCTCGGCGATCCGCAAAGTGCGGTGTCGATCCTGGTTGCGGAGCGCGCGGGCTTCGACCTGCTGCCGGAGTTTGGCTACAACCCGGTCAACAAGTACCTGCCGCCCCGTGCCCGCAAGGATCGCGAGGTCACGCCGCGCGCCATCGAAGCGCCGCTCCGCGCGGGCCCGGGCTCCAACGCCGACCGGTTCTTTGCCTGGGTCGATAAAGCGCTGTCGCGCTAGACCCCGATGCATCCCGCCTACTCGGTCATCGTCTTCACCACGGCCTCCGGCGCAGGCTACGGCCTGCTGATCTGGCTGTCGGCCGGCGTTGCGCTCGGCCTGGTTCCGCGAACGCCTGCGCTTGGATTCACTGGACTGGGGATTGCGCTGTCGCTCGTCACGCTCGGGCTGTTGTCCTCGACGCTGCATCTCGGCCGCCCAGAGCGGGCCTGGCGCGCATTCTCGCAGTGGCGCTCGTCGTGGCTGTCGCGTGAGGGCGTGGCTGCGGTCGCGACCTATCTACCGGCTGGCGCGCTGGGGCTCGGCTGGGTGTTCGGCGAGACGATGCCGGGCCAGGTGACAACTGCCGCGTGGCTCGCCATCGCGGGTTCGCTGGTGACGCTGTGGTGCACCGGCAAGATCTATTCGTCGCTCACCACCATCCGCGCCTGGAATCAACCGCTGGTGCCGCCGGTCTATATCGCGCTCGCGCTTGGGACCGGTGGACTGCTGGCCTGCGCGCTGCTGCCGATGTTCGGCGCGGATGCGCGCTGGGCGGCGGCAGCGTCGGTGGTGTCGCTCGTTGTGGGCTGGGTGCTTAAACGGCGCTACTGGACCGCAATCGACAGCGCCGCGCGAACCCACACCGCCGAGGCCGCGACCGGGCTCGGTCATCTTGGCACCGTGCGCCCGCTCGATCCCCCGCACACCCAGCCCAACTACGTGATGCGCGAGATGGGATACCAGGTCGCGCGCCGCCATGCGCTCAAGCTGCGCAAGGTGGCCGTGGGGCTGCTGTTCCTGATGCCGCTGGCGCTGTTGATTTGGCTGCTGGCTCCGCTGCCGGCGTTCGCGCAACTGACGCTCGCCATTGCCGCGGTGCTGAGCGGCGTCATTGGTGTGCTGGTCGAGCGCTGGCTGTTCTTCGCCGAGGCCGAGCATGTCGTGGTGGTCTATTACCGCGGCGGCGCGGCGTAGCCTTACGACGCCGCCAACGCGCGGCGGTGGTACGACAGGTCGAAGTAGATGTCGGGCTCGGCAAGCCGGCCGCCGGTAAACTCGGCGCGCAGCTTCAGCACCGTGCGAAAGCCTTCAAGATCGAAGGCCGCATCCTTTGCGAGGCCGTGAATGGGATCGGTCGCCACCTCAGCGATACGCGCGGCGATATCCGGCGCCACGCCGAGCTTCGCTTCGCAAAGTGCCGCGAGGGCTGCGCAGTTCGCCGGATCGAGGCACCAGCGCAAACCCTCGATGCAAGCCAGCAGATACGCCACCAGTGTCCCGGCGTTCGCGGCTGCCCACGCACGAAGCACATAGGGCACCGTGCCCTGATACGGGCCGATCGCATCGACGATCGCGCCCATGTCCCTCAATCCCGCGCGCTCGGCGTGGATCGCAAACGGCGGATTGAGGATCGCGGCACCCAGGGCGCGGTCCTGCACCATCGCCTCGAACCGCCGAAACGGCGCGCCGACCTCCTTGATGGCGTAGTCGGTGCGCTGCAGGCCGTGCCGCTGCAGCAGCTTGTAGAGCGTGAACGACCAGCCGGTGTCGGCGACATCTGCCACCAAGGTCCGCCCGCGCAGTTCCGCCAAGTCTTCGATCTCGGGCTGGACGAACAGCCGGTTGAAGCCGTTGTCGCCGCCGGCGACGATCACCGCATCGACCTTGGCCGCCTCGACCAATGCGACCGCCTGGTCGGCCGCGCCATGCACGATCTGGTAGCGGCCCCCGGCCAGGCCGCGGCGCTGCTCCTCGGAGTTCGGCGCGAACTTCAGGTCCACGGCAAGCCCGCGCGCGGCGAACAGGCCTTGGGCGAGTGCCGCAAAGATCGGCAGGGTCTGCGTGCCCGGGAACACCATGACGGTGAGCCGGGTCTCCCGATCCGTTGAAACAATCACCAACGCGCCCTGCCCGGCGGTTCAAAACACCGCCGCCCTATTTAGTCCGCCGTCATCTTACCCTAGAACCTTGTGGGCATCCCGCCGGAGCAAGCGGCGACACAGGAACAGAATGAAGCAGGACAAGATCGGCATCGCCGTGGTCGGCGCGGGACGGATCGGCACGCTGCGGGCCAGACTCGCCGCCAAGCATCCGTGCGTGGGCTTCCTCGCCATCTCCGACCGCGACCCGGCGAAGGCCAAGGCGCTGGCGGACGTGGCCGGCGCGAACCTCCACACCACCAGCAACGAGGACATTATCGCGCATCCCGGCGTCACCGCGGTGATCGTCTCGACGCCCGAGCAGGAGCACACCAGGCCGATCCTGCAGGCGCTCAAGCTCGGCAAGCCGGTGCTGGTGGAAAAGCCGATCGGGTTCTCGCTGTCGGAGGCCGACCAGATCCTGGAGACGCTGCGCGAGACCAAGGGCAACCTGCGGGTCGGCTACAGCCGCCGCTACAAGGAATGTTTCCTGCGCGCCAAGGAGCAGATGCTGCAGGGCCGGCTCGGCAAAGTGGTGGGCGGCACCGCGCGGGTCTACAATTCGCGCGCCCAGGCATTCTCGATCCTCAAGCGCGACCCGCACGCCACGCCGGTGCTCGACGTGCTGACCTACTACGTGGACCTGATGTGCTGGTTCCTGGAAGGCAACCGGCCGGTCGAGGTGGTGGCGCGCGGCCAGCACGGCATCTTCAAGGAGGCGGGCTACGGCGCCCACGACGTGACATGGGCGATCGTCACCTTCGCCGACGGCGCGGTGGTCAACTTCGGCGTCAGCTATGCCCTGCCCGCGAATTATCCGACGCTCGGCCAGTCCGACCGCGTCGAACTGCTGGGCAAGGAGGGCACGATGATCATCGACGACGATCATCTCGATCACCTGATGTATTCGGAGAAAGGCATCCCGCACGCCTATGTGCCGAACCATTCGGTCAACATGGCGTTCCTCGGCTCCAACACCGCGGGCGACTGGGCGGTCGGCGACTTCTGGGGACCGCTCGGCAACGAGACCCGCGCCTGGCTCGACTCGCTGGTCACCGGCGCACCCACCGTCCACACCACGCCGCAGCAAGCGCGCATCAACCTGGAAACCACCATCGCGATCGAACGCGCGGTGGCAACGGGCCAGCCGGTGCGGCTGCCGCTGCAATCGGAACATTCATGAACGCTCAAGCCGCGCAACGGATCGGCTGCTGGCTGATGGCCGGCGCGGCAACGCTCGCCGCCTGCGGGACGGCGCAGGCCGCCCCCGCGCTCGACGGCGCCACCATGACGTGGCCGTGGGCCATTCCGTTCGGGGGATTGTTGCTGACCATCGCCACCGGGCCGCTGCTGTTTCCCAAGCTGTGGCACGCGCACTACGGCAAGATCGCTGCGCTGTGGTCGCTCATCGCGCTGCTGCCGATCGCCGTGGTGTACGGCATCGGCGCCGCGGCAGGCGGTCTCGTCCACGCGATGCTCGGCGAATACCTGAGCTTCATCGTGCTGCTGTTCGCGCTCTATACGGTAGCCGGCGGCATTCTGGTGACGGGCGACCTGCGCGGCACGCCGCTCGGCAACACCGGGATGATCGCAGCAGGCACTGCGATGGCCAGCATCGTCGGCACAACGGGCGCCGCGATGATCCTGATCCGGCCGGTGCTGCGCGCCAACGAGGGCCGCACCTATCGGACCCATGTGATCGTGTTCTTCATCATTCTGGTCGCCAATGTCGGCGGCGCGCTCACCCCGCTCGGCGACCCGCCGCTGTTCGTCGGCTTCCTGCGCGGCGTCGATTTCTCCTGGCCGGCGCGCTACCTCTGGCTGCAGACCGCGATCGTCGCCAGCATCGTGCTGGTCATGTTCTTCGTGGTCGACTGGCTGCTGGCCCGGCGCGAAGCGACGCCGCAGAAGCCCGCCATTGCAACACCCATCCGCATTCGCGGCACGATCAACATCGCATTCATCGCACTGATTATCGCGGCGATCATTCTGTCGGCGATCTGGAAGCCGGGCGTCAGCGTGAACATTCTCGGCACCAGCGTCGAACTGCAGAACATTGCCCGCGACGCAGCGCTCGTCGCCATCGCGCTGGCGTCGCTGCGCTTCACCCGGGATGAGCATCGCGCCACCAATGGCTTCACCTGGGAGCCGATCCGCGAGGTGGCAAAGCTGTTCGCCGCCATTTTCGTCGCCATCATTCCGGTGCTGGCGATGCTTCAGGCCGGGCGCAACGGTCCGTTCGCCATCCTGCTGACGGCCGTCACCGCGAACGACGGGTTGCCCCACGAAGCGGCCTATTTCTGGCTCACCGGAATCCTGTCGGCACTGCTCGACAACGCGCCGACCTATCTCGTGTTCTTCGAACTGGCCGGCGGCAATCCGCAACAGCTCATGGGCCCGCTGGCCGGCACGCTCGCGGCGATTTCCATGGGCGCGGTCTACATGGGCGCGCTGAGCTACATCGGCAATGCGCCGAACCTGATGGTCTATGCCATCGCGCAGGAGCGCGGCGTCAACATGCCGAGCTTCTTCGGCTACATGGCCTGGGCTTCACTGATCCTGGTGCCGCTGTTCCTGCTGCTGACGCTGTTGCCGATCTCGCCGATCCTCAAGCTGTACTGACTTCGACGATCGGCGGCAGCGGCGCATCGACCCGCTTCTTGTGGTCGGCATCCGGCTTCCAGCCCAAGATGGCGAGCATGAAGAAGAAGCCGATCACGTAGGCGAGCACAACGTGCCAGCCGTGGCGCAGCCACAGTCCGACCGACCTTGCTTCCGGGTACATGTTGGCGAGCGCCACGCCAGCCGACGAGCCGAACCAGATCATCGAGCCGCCGAAGCCGACGGCATAAGCGAGATAGCCCCAATCGTAGCCGCCCTGCTTCAACGCCAGCGCGGTCAGCGGGATGTTGTCGAATATCGCGGAGACGAACCCCAGACCGAGCGCGGTCTGCCACGATGCCAGCGGCAGTTGTTCGACCGGCATCATCGACGCACTGGTGACCAGCGCGAGCAGAAAGATAGTGCCCTTGAACGTCTCCGGCATCACCTCCCAATCGGGGCGCCGCAGCGGCGCGGTGAGAAGAATGACAATCCAGACCGCGAGGCCGATCACCGGGATGAGGTCGAGCAGCGCCGGATATTTCAGATTTGCGGTCACGTTGGCGAGGATCGCCACCGCCAGAATGAGGGCGACGATGAGCACCCGTATCCAGTCAATCGCAAGCCCGCGCGGCGCATCTTTCACAATCGGCGAATAGCGGTGCTGCTGGAGCGCCGCGGGAATACCGAAGATGACCATGGCGAGGCTTGCCGCCACATAGGCCTCCACCACACTCAAAGGACTGATGCCGTCGATCCACATCATCGTGGTGGTGGTGTCGCCGACCACGCTACCGGAGCCGCCGGCGTTCGAGGCCGCGACGATGCCTGCCAGATAGCCGATGTGCACCCGGCCCCGGAACACATGGCGCGCCATCGTGCCGCCGATCAGCGCCGCCGCGATGTTGTCGAGGAAGCTCGACAGCACGAACACCACCACAAGCAGCAGGAACGCGCCCTTCCAGTCGTCCGGCAGGAACGCTGGCATTTCCTCCGGGATCTGGCTCTTCTCGAAGTGGCGCGACAGCAGCGCAAAGCCCATCAGCAGCAGGAACAGATTGGCGAGGATGACCCACTCGTGCTGCATGTGCAGCCCGAGACCGCCGACGCCCGCGCCAAACTTGAAGCCGGTGAAGACGACCTTGTAGAGCGTGATGGCGGCGAGTCCGCTGAGCGCCACCTCCAGGGTGCGATGGTGAAAAATCGCGACGCCGAGCAGCGTCAGCGCGAACAGGATGAAGTCGATGGGGATGCCGAACACGGTGTAGAGCTGAACCGGCGACGACGCGGCGGCGGCCAAGGCGGGGCCGGTTCCGATCATCAGCGAAGCCATCAATACAATCGCCAGCGCGCCAACCGGCGCCATTCTTCGCTGCATTCCCATTCCGATATCCCCCGCCGATCTTGCCCGGAACCCTGACTTCACAGGGGGCCAAACGCAAGCTGCACAATTGACGCAAAGCCCGGACCGCGTGAAATCGGCTAACGCCGCAATTGGATTGAGACGGGTGCTAGCGGTGCAGGATCGCCGGCGGCCGGGTGAAGCTCCTGCGGCCGTGCTTCAGTCCGAACAGCGGCGCGGCCAACTCCGCAACGGCGGAGACGCCATCCGCGCAATCGAGCACCACCAGATCGGCGGGGTTGCCGACAGCGATGCCATAGTCTGCGAGGTTCATCAGCTTGGCCGGCAGCCGCGTCACCATGTCCAGGCATTGCACCATGTCCCTGGGGCGGCCGAGCCGCGCGACGTTGGCGTAGAGATTGGCCATCCGGATCAGCGAACAGTCGCCGAACGGCGTGAACGGGTTCAGCACATTGTTGGTAGCGAGCGAGCAGGTCACGCCGTGATCGACCAGCCGGTGCGCGGGCGCCACGCCGCGCGGGATCGAGTGGTCGTGACCGCGCCCCATCAGGAACAGGTCGGTCGCGGGCAGCACGGTGACGGCAACACCCGCCGACGCCAGCCGCCGGCCGATCAAGGCCAAACCCTCGCCATCGACCGCCGACAGCTTGGTGACGTGGCCGATGGCGACGCGGCCGCCCCAGCGCCGCAACTCGGTCTGGCGGCAGACCTCACCGAGATGCATCCACGACGGATCGAGATCGAAATCGAGGTGGAAGTCGATGTCGAGATCGAACCGCCCGGCGATCGAAAATATCCGCGCGATCTGCTCGTTGGGCGCGGTGTCCGTGTAGGGGCAGCCGCCGATCAGGTCCGCCCCCGCCTCGCAGGCTTCGATCAGCAATTCCTCGGCGCCCGGATCGTTGGTCAGGCCTTCCTGAGGAAACACGCAAATTTCCAGGTCAATGGCCCAGGCGTAGTCCTGCTTCAGTCGGCGGATGGCGTTGAAGCTGCGCAGTCCGATGCGCGGATCGATCTCGACGTGCGTGCGCATCCTTGTCGTGCCCTGCACGATGGCCTTTTCGAGCGTGCGCTGGCCGCGCCGGTAGACGTCGTCCTCGGTGAAGGCGTGCTTGGCGGCGGCGACCTCCGAAATCGCCTCCTCCAGCGAGCCGTGTTCGGATTTGCACCGGTCCAGGATGCAGGACTTGTCGAGATGGATGTGCGTCTCGACAAATCCCGGAATGACCAAGCGGCCGCCGAGCGGCTCGCGCGGAACGTCGGCGTCAATTCGCGGCTCGATAGCGGCGATGCGCCCGTCCGCTACTCCAATGTCGCAAGCCGGCCCGTCCCGGCCGGCAATGACGGCTCCCTCCAGCACAAGATCGAGCGGCATGGCTACTGCGCCGCCTCGACGCGGCCGAGATAGGCCGCTTCAAGGTCCGCGTCCTGGGCGAGCGCCGCCGCCTCGCCATCACGCACCACACGGCCCGACTCCAGCACATAGCCGCGATCGGCCACCGCGAGCGCCAGCGCCGCCATCTGATCGACCAGCAGGATCGTCACGCCCTCGTCGCGCAGTTCCGCCAGAATCTCGAACAGCTCGTTGATGATCGCAGGTGCCAAGCCCAGCGAGGGCTCATCCAGCAGGATGATGCGCGGCTTCGCCATCAGGCCGCGTGCGATCGACAACATCTGCTGCTCGCCGCCGGACAGAAGCCCGGCGCGGCCGCGCAGCCGGTCCCTGAGCCGTGGAAAGCGCTTCAGCAGGGCTTCGATTTCGCTCTCCGTATTCACACCGCCGCGCGAGTGCGATCCAAGCACCAGATTGTCGTACACCGTCAGTTCCGGGAACACCTGACGGCCCTCCGGCACCAGAGCCAGTCCGCTGCGCGCAATGCGGTGCGCCTCCAGCCGCGCGATGCTCCGGTTGTCCAGCAGGATTTCGCCACGCACCGGCCGCAGCAGCCCTGACACCGAACGCATGGTGGTCGATTTGCCGGCGCCGTTGGCGCCGATCACCGCCACCGTTTCGCCGGGCCGGACTTCGAGCGTGACATCCTCCAGCACCGGTGCCGCGCCATAGCCCGCCGTCAGCTTGTGGGTGACCAGCACCGGATCGCGCGATCCGGCCCACGGCGCAGCGCGCGGGCGCGCCTTCACCTCACCGCCGAGATACGCCTTGATCACCTTCGGATCGTGACGAATCGCAGCCGGCGTTCCGCTCGCGATCGGCACGCCCGCGTCGAGCACCACGACGTGGTCGGAAATGCCCATCACCAGCTTCATGTCGTGCTCAACCAGGATGACGGCGACGCCGAGATCGGCAATTCGGCGCAGCAACTGGCTCAGCGCATCCTTGTCGGCCCGCATCAGTCCGGCCGCCGGCTCGTCGAGCAGCAGCACGCGGGGCCGCATCGCCAGCGCGCGGGCGATCTCGACCAGACGGCTATCGACATGCGGCAGGTCGCCCGCAGCAACGGCAATCGCACCGCGGTAGCCAACGAACGCCAGCAGCGCCTCGGCGACGCGCCGGTCGCCGGCGTTGGCGGCATCCGTCACCATGCTGCCCAGACCGCCGCGGCGCAGCGCGATCAACACGTTGTCGAGCACGCTCAAGGTCGCGAACAGCTTGGTGGTCTGATAGGTGCGCGCAATCCCCGCGCGTGCGACCTCGAAGGCCGGCGCGCCCGCCAGTTCCTGGCCGCCGAGCCGGATGCTGCCGTTGTCGGGCCGATAGAACCCGCCGACCATGTTGAGAACCGTGGTCTTGCCCGCGCCGTTCGGCCCTATCACGCTGGTGATCTTGCCGGACAAGGCCTCGAAACTGACATCGGTGGCGGCCTTGATACCGCCGAACGCGATCCCGATGCCCGACACTTCGAGCCTGCTGCTCTCACCTGTTGGCCGCACGAAGGCGGCCACGTCGAACCCGGAAGGTTCCGCAGGCCGGCTGTCGGTGCTGCGCACGAACTTCGCCAGCGTCCCCAGTACGCCTTCCGGCGCGAGCCACAGAACGACCAGCAGCAATCCGCCGAAAAACAGCAGGCGGTATTCGGCGAGG
The DNA here is from genome assembly GCA_021730985.1 of Hyphomicrobiales bacterium. GTDB lineage: Bacteria > Pseudomonadota > Alphaproteobacteria > Rhizobiales > Xanthobacteraceae > Z2-YC6860. Next base: position 76,977 of record JAKFYI010000027.1, read on the forward strand.
CTCGACAGCAATTCGGGACCGACCACGCTGATGACCGCCCCCACCACCGGGCCGAACACCCAGCCCGCGCCGCCGACGATCACCGCCAGCAGGAACAGGATCGACTGCGAAAACGGAAACGAATCCGGCGCGACGAACATGAACAGCGGCGCGAAGATTGCGCCCGCGAGGCCTGCGAACACGGCGGACAGCGCGAACGCCGCGGTCTTGACGATCACCGGGTTGAGCCCGACCGAACGGGCGGCGACCTCCGCATCGCGAACCGCCACCATGCCACGGCCCCATGCGCTGTTGGCGAGGCGCTGGTAGAACAGCAGCGATACGCCTGCGAGCAGTACCGACAGCACCGCCATTTCACGCTCGGCGAACACCTTGCCGAACAGCACCGGCGCCTTCAGGTTCATCAGGCCGTTGGCGCCGCCGGTCAGGTCGCGCCATTCGGTGGCGCCGTGCTGGATGATGAAGGCGAAGGCGATGGTCACCATCGCCAGGTACGGGCCGCTGACGCGCAATGCCGGCAGCGCCAGCAGGAAGCCGATCGCCCCCGCGATCACGCCTGCGAGCGGAAACGCGATCCAGAAGTCGATGCCCTTCAGCGTGAGGATCGCCGCGGTGTACGCGCCGATTGCGTAGAATCCGACATGGCCGAGCGAAACCTGACCGGCCAGGCCTACGAGAATGTTGAGACCGACGCCGACCACCGCGGTCAACGCCACCAGCGCCAGCACGAACGGCGCGTAGCCGTCCGCCATCGCCGCATACAGCGCCGCGACCGCCGTCAGCGCGAGGATCGCGGCCGGCATGGCATAGGCCCGGGCGCGCTCGGCGGGCGTCATACCTTGTTCACCGCGGCGCGGCCGAAGAAGCCGTTGGGCATCACCACCAGCGCAAGGATGACGACGGAGAACACCACGATCTGGGTGTAGACGGAGCCGAAGAACGAGGTGACCAGCGCCTCGACCAATCCGTAGATCAGGCCCGCGAGCATCACGCCCCACGCCGAGGTGATGCCGCCCAGGATAGCCACGGCGAACGCCTTGATGCCGAACAGCGTGCCCATGTCGGAATTCACGTTGAACAGCGGCGCGATCAGCAATCCTGCAAGCCCGGCCAGCGCCGTCGAGATCATGAACGAGACCGCGACGGCGAGGCGCACGTTGATGCCCATCAGCCGCGCGGCGTCGGCGTTCTGCACCACCGCGAGCAGCGCCTTGCCGAGCCGGGTGCGGTGGAACACCAGATGCAGGATCAACGCGATCCCCAGGCCGACCAACGGAATGACGAGTTGCAGCGGATAGACGCCGGCGCCGAAAATCTCGACGGGCTTCTGCGCCAGCACCGAGGGAAAGCTGCGCGGCTCCTTGCCGAACGTGAACAGCACGGCGTTGTCGAGAACGATGCCGCCGGCCACCGTCGCCATCAGCCAGGCGTTCGATCCGCGCTCGGCGAACGGGCGCACCAGCGCGCGCTCCACCACCAGTCCGAACATGGCGCAGAGCAGGAGCGAGAGCGCCACCGCCAGCGGCAGCGGCCAGCCCAGAGTGACGGCGAAGGTGTAGCCCAGCACGGCTCCCAGCATCATGGCGGAGCCCTGGGAGAAGTTGACCGTGTTCGACACCACGTAGGTGACGTGGAAGCCGAGCGCGATCAAGCCGTACATGCTGCCAAGGCCGAGACCTGAAATGATCGCCGAGGTCACCAGCATGGCAGCTCCGCCTGGAAGCGAACGAGGCGCGGCCGAAGCCGCGCCTCGCCGTTGTTGAACGAGACTAGTTCGTCAGCGGAAGGATTTCACCTTCCTTGAAGAACGTGAAGATGTAGTCGTCCGGCCCGAGCGCATCGTGATTGCTGGGCGTGAACGGCTTGGCGTAGCTCTTGATCAGGCCGTCATACTTGTCGATGCCGTAGAAGGCTTCGCGAACCTTCGGACCCTCGGCCGAGCCGGCCTTGGCGATCGCGAGCGCGGTGAGGTGCATCGCGTCGTAGGCGTTGGCGATGCCGACCGCGGGCGTCACGTCCGCCAGCGACTTGATCTCGGGATACTTCTTCTTGAGAGCGGCCAGGACCGCCTCGCCCTTCGGCGCGAGCTTGCCGGAGAAGCTGTAGGTCTGGATGAAGTGAACCTTGGCACCGCTCGGACCCGCGAGCTCGGAGAACCGGCCGCCGGCCGGCCCCCAATGCGACACGATGGGAACGTCCCATCCCATGCGATCCAGCGACTTCACGACCTGGGCCGAAGGCGCGACGTTTGCGACCATGAACAGCACATCGGCGCCGGCCTGCTTGAGGCGGGTCAACTGCGGCACCACGTCAACGTCGTTGGTCTCGAACTTCTCGACGCCCGCATACGGAATCTTCTTGGCTTCGAGCGCGGCCTTCAGTCCCTTCTCGTTGGATTCGCCCCAGGGATTGTTGATCAGGATCATGCCGGGCTTCTTCACGGCGTATTTCTTCACCGCGTAATCGACCAGCGCGATATCGACGATCTCATCGACCGCGGACACGCGGAACACGTAGTTCTCCGCGGCACCATTGCGGGTGATCGGCGTTCCGGCCGCCCACACGCCCATGAACGGCACCTTGGCGCCGTTGACGAACGGCACGATGGCGATCGACACCGGGGTGTCGAGGCCGCCGAACAGCGCCGCGACCTTCTCGCGCTGGACCAGTTCGCGCGCCGCGACCACGCCCTTGGCGGGATTGCTCTCGTCGTCGCGGACCAGCAGTTCGACCTTCTTGCCGAGCACGCCGCCCTTGGCGTTGATCTCGTCGATCGCAATCGACAAGCCGCGGACGATGGCCTCTCCCGATTTCGCCGATTGCCCGGACATGGCGGCAACCAGGCCAAGCTTCACGGTCTCTTGGGCTGCGGCACCCGTGGCGGCCAGCAGCGTGGCAGCGCCGGCGAGCAGCAGGGAGCGGAACAGCTTCGGCATGCGCGGTTTGACAAGCATGGCGGCACCTTTCTGTCGGAATGAACCCCAGCCTGCTACGCAAGGGACGTGCCAGCGCAGCGGCATTGGAATCCCCATCGAATCCCCGGATTACCTGTGTTTGCGCGCCCACAAGATAGGCAAATCCGGACAATCCGCACAATTCGTATGCAGTATTGTATACAATATTGTTTGACTTCGCATGCCAGGATATGGCCCGGGTTGTGCATGAATCCGGCCGACAGCGCCGCCCCCAAGGAGGATCCCCATGGCCCCTGCCCGAGCCCTTGCTACCGCGACCGACGAAACCGCCGAGTCGGCCGGGATCGTCGAACGGTTCCTGGTCGCCTCGATGGTGCCAGACCCGCAGACCGCGGCTCTTTACATAGCCGACGACCTGAAGATCACCTTCACCGGCGGCCGCAAGTACAGCCATCCGCGCGAGACGGCGGCGTTCAACGCCGGCCGCTACAAGTGGGTGAAAAAGAAGATGGAGCGCACCGACGTCGTGCCGGGAAACGGCGAAACCATCGTCTACAACCTCGGCACGTTGTACGGCGAGTGGCCGGACGGCACGCCGTTCGAAGGCAACCGCTACGTGGACCGCTTCGTGGTGCGGGGCGGCAAGATCGTGCAGATGGATGTCTGGAACGACAGCGCCGAACGGCTGCTCACCAAGAACGGCATCGTGGCGTAAAGTTCACTTCCGCCGCGCACCCTTGCCGCCGATCTCATCGGCATAGTGGCCAAGAATGTTCTTGATGTCGCGATCCTTGACCGGACGCGACACGATCAGCGCGCGGCCCGCCACCGCTTCAAGGTGCTCGTTCATCAGTGCGCTGGCCCGCGAACCGTCGCCCTTCGCCAGCGCCGCAATGATGGCGCGGTGCTCGCTCACCGCGCACTCCGATGAGTGCGGACGGGCGTACAGCGCGAGCGTCAGCCCGCAGCGCGATGCGTTCTCGCTGACGTAGCGGGTCAGCACCGGGCTGCCGGTCATCTCGGCCAGCATGATGTGGAATTCGGTCGCGAGCCGGATCGACAGCGGCTCGTCGTTGCCGCGGGCGCGCTCTTCCTCCGCAACATGCTCGTTGAGCCGCTTGACCTGATCGGGCGTCAGGCGGCCCGCCAGCCGCGCCACCACGAGTCTTTCAAGACCGAGCCGGACGTCGAACACGTCGCGCGCCTCGTCCCAGCTCGGCGTCGCGACCGTGGCGCCGCGATTGCGCCGCAGCTCGACCAGCCCCTCCGCGGCAAGCCGGCCCAGCGCATGGCGGACAATGGTGCGGCTGGCGCCGAAGCGCTCGCCGATGGCATCCTCGGGAAGCTTGGCGCCTGGCTCGAGCGCCTGCTCGATGATCGCATGCCGCAGCGCGCGGTAGATGGCGCCCGCCCGGTCGATCCCGCCCTTGGGCTTTCGTTTTGCAGATCTGGCCAATTGCTGAACCGCTGTTCCGGACGTCAGCCGTCCTTGTAGCATCGCCCGGCCGCCGGTTTGCAAGTTGAAACCGCCGGTCCGCCGTGTTGCCGCCGGTGGTCAGGGCTTCAACAAGCCTGCGCGACCGATCAGTATCGGTGCGCTCAGTTCGACGGCGGCGGCAGCAGGCCCGCCGCTCTCAGAATGGCCGGATAGAATGTCTTCTCTTTTTTGATGACGGCAGCCATTTCCTCCGGCGTCGATGCCGTCTTGGCGATACCGAGATCGTCCAGGCGCTTGCCGATGTCGGGCGACTTGGCGGCCTCGATGGTGGCCTGGGCAACCTTGTCGACGATGGCGCGCGGCGTTCCCCGTGGCGCCAGGAAGCCGTTCCAGGTGTCCAGCGCGAAGCCCGGGTAGAACTCGGAGATCGATGGGATGTCGGCGAGGCTCGGCAACCGCTGCTGCGACGAGATCGCGACCACGCGGATGTTCGTGCTCGTCATCTGCGCCGCCATGTCGGACACGCCGCCCCAGGTCATTTCCACCGTGCCCTGAACCAGGGCGGCTGTGGCGGGCGCCGAACCCTTGAACGGCACGTTGACCATGTCGATTCCCGCGCGCGACGTGAATCCCGCGCTGATGAGATGGCTGGTGGCGCCGTGGCCGGCGGTGGCGTAGTTGAGCTTGCCCGGGTTGGCTTTCGCATATTCCACGAATTCGGGAACGGTCCTCGCCGGCAGCGACGCCTTGATCCCCATCAGGAAGGGGATGGTTCCGAAGATCGCGACCGGCTCGAACGAATCCGGATCGTACGAAACCTTCTGAATGAGCGGCGAAATGCCAAGCTGCGACGCCGAACCAAACATGATGGTGTAACCGTCCGGAGTTGCGGCGGCCGCGTAGGCCGCAGCGATCGCGCCGCCGGCGCCGGGCCGGTTCTCGATCACGACAGGCTGGCCGAACTTTTCCGACATGTGCTTGGCGGCGAGCCGCGCCAGCGTGTCGGTGAAGCCGCCGGGAGCGAACGGAACCACCACCGTAACGGCCCGTGCCGGCCACTCCGCCGCGAGGGCCGGAGCCGCGGTGAACATCGCCAGCAGCAAAGCGCCCGCGCCACGCAACGCCTTTGCGCGCCGAATTGCGCGCGCCGTGACGCCTCTGCCTGAATCTTGTGCCCGCCGATTGTGAGTCATCGCTCTGCTCGCCTGGATGTTGCCGACAACAATTGCCGTAGCAACTTCCGGGCCAGAGCGAGCAGCAGCAGCTTTGCGCTACGCCGTCTCGGTGCCGGTTGGATACAGCGTCCGCACCTCGTCGCGGCGGCGCAGCCACCATGCATAAGATGGCGGCAACAGCGACAGCGGATCGCCGCTTCGAAGCGCATGAGCGGCATGCACCGGCCAATTCGGGTTCCACATCAGCTCGCGCGCCAGCGCGATCAGGTCGCAACGGCCTTCGGCCAGATAGCTTTCCGCCTGGAACGGATCGGTGATCAGCCCGACGGCCATGGTGGGAATGCCGGCCTCGCGGCGGATCCGCTCGGCGAACGGGACGTGATAGCCGGGCACACGCGGCACCACGGCGAGCGTCAGCGGTCCTTCGATGCCGCCCGACGAGCAATCGATCACATCGACGCCGCGCTGCTTGAGCTCGCGCGCCAGCACGATGGTATCGCTGAGCTCCCACGCACCGCCCTTGCCGTCCACGCAGGACGCACGGAAGAACAGCGGCCGGTCGTCCGGCCATGCGGCACGAACGGCTTCGATCAGCTCCAGCGCAAACCGCATACGGCCCGCAATGTCGCCGCCATAGCCGTCGGTGCGCTTGTTGGTGATCGGCGACAGGAACTGCTGGACGATATAGCCGTGCGCGCCGTGGACCTCGCAGATGTCGAACCCGGCGTCGAGCGAACGCCGGCAGGCTTCGACGTGACTCGCGATCACCTGCCTGATGTCGTCGCGGTCCATTTCCAACGGCACCATCGCGCCGGGCTTGAACGGAATGGGGCTCGGCGCAATGCCCTGCCAGGGCGGCTCGCCGTGCTTGGCGTCGTCCTCGGTCAGCGGAGCGAAGCCCTCCCACGGCGCTTTGGTGGCCACCTTGCGGCCCGCGTGACCCAACTGGATCGCGCTCAGCGCGCCCTGGCTGCGCAGAAAATCCGTCACGCGCCGCCAGGCTTTGACTTGCGCGTCATTGTAGATGCCGGGGCAATGGTAGGTCTTGCGCGCGCGTTCCTCGACCGCGGTTTCCTCGACAAACACGATGCCGGCGCCACCCATCGCGAATTTGCCGAGATGCACCAGATGCCAGTCGGTCGGTGCCGCGTCGGCCGCCGCGTATTGCGACATCGGCGAAACCACGATGCGGTTCCGCGCCGTCACGCCCCGGAACGCGATCGGCTTCAGCAGCAGGGGCTCCGAGGGGGCTTCGCCGGGCGCGCCGACCATCGATGTCATCTCCAGAACTTCATGTGGTGCCGTCATCGCACGTTCAAGATTGCACGACCAAGAGAAGGGACCGGACTCTCTCCACCGTCAATGCACATGCGCCTGCAAAAACGCGGACAGCAGCGCCGCAACGGCCGCCGGCTGCTCGACCGGGATCATGTGGCCGGCACCGGGAATGAGCCGATACTCCGCGCCGGGAATCAGGGCTGCAATCTCCTCCATGCCGGCCGGACGCGTCAGCACATCCTCAGAGCCCGCCACCACCAGCGTCGGCACGGCGATGCGCGGCAAGTCTTTCGACAGATCGAAGTCATAGAGCGCCCGCGTCGCGGCATTGAGCGGATCGCTCGGCATCGCGGCACGCCAGGCATAGAAACGCGCCAGTTCGTTCGCATTCGCCCCGCGCCACGCTGGCGAAAAAATACTTTCGGCCGCGATCTTCGCGGCGGCCTCCGGCCCGGCCTTGTCCATCGCCGCGATCCGCGCTTCCATGTTGTCGCGCAGCGACGGCGCGGACCTACAGGACGTCGAGATGAGCATTAACGCGGAGACAAGATCGGGCCGCAACAAGGCGAGCTTCTGCGCCACCATTCCACCCTGCGAGAGGCCAACGACGCAAAGCCGCTTGAGGCCGAGTGAATCCACAAGCGCTGCGTAGTCCCGCGCGAACATCGCCATGTCGTATGGCCCGGGCGGCTTGTCGCTGCCGCCGTGACCGCGGGTGTCGGCCGCGATCATCCGGTAGCGCGGCGCGAATTGCTGAAGGGTCGGGTTCCACAGCGAATGGTCCCAGCCGAGCCCGTGGATCAGCAGGACGGCCGGGCCGCTGCCCGCCTCCACGATTTTCATCGCAAGACCGCCGGCATCGACGCGCCGCTCTGTCGCGCCAGATGGCGGGGGAAACCAACCGTTCATGCGCTGCGTCCCGTTCCGCGTACTTTACACATCCTAATAGCAATCGACATGCCAGCACCACCGGACGCGACGGTGGCGCGATGCAGGCGAGCCGCTATAAATATCGCTGCCGGCTTTCGAGGACTGAAACATGGCGGACCGTCTGGGTTACAGGTTGAAGCTTGGCGTCGTCATTCCTTCGACCAATACGATTGTGCAGCCGGAAACCGACGCGATGCGGCCGCATGGCGTCACCAATCACATCGGCCGCATCCACATTCCCGATCTGCCGCTGACCAATGACACCGAGTTCGCGCAGATCATGACCGCAATCGAGCCCGACCTGTTCGGCGCGGTGGACCGGGTGATGTCGTGCAAGCCGGCGCACGTCATCATGGCGATGTCGATTCCGACGTTCTGGGGCGGCATGGCGGGTGCCGACCAGTTGCTGGAGCGTCTCAAGGCGCGCGCCGGCGTCTCGGTGTCGCTCGGCTCTCTGGCCTGCGTCGAGGCGTTGCGGAAATTCCCGCAGGTCCGCAACGTCGGCATTCTGACGCCGTATCAGCCGGTCGGCGACGCCCACGTCGCGCGCTTCTTCGAGGAGAACGGCTGGCGCGTCACGGCGGTCCACAGCCTGAAGCGGCCGAGCGAGGTGCTGATCGGCCATGCCACCACCCAGGATCTGGTGGATGGATTGAAGGCCATGGCCTCGCAGGGCGTCGATGCCATCGTCCAGGCCGGCACCGATCTGGCGATGGCCGACGTGGCCGCCGAGGCGGAACACTGGCTCGGCATCCCCGTGATCGCGATCAATGTCGCAACCTACTGGTCGGCGCTTCGCAAAAACGGCATCGCGGATCGCGTCCACGGGTTCGGTACCTTGCTCTCGGAGCACTGATCGGCGGCTCATTACACGCCGAGATAGGCCTGGCGGATTGCCGGGTCGCCCGACAGGGCTTCGGTCGTGCCGGTCTTGCTCACCCGGCCGGTCTCGATGATCAGGCCGTGGCGCGCGATCTCGAACGCGGTGATGACATCCTGCTCGACCAGCAGGATGGTGATGCCTGTGGTGCGGTTGATCTCCAGCAGTGCTTCGCCCAGCCGCTCCACCAGCCGCGGCGCCAGGCCGAGCGACAGTTCGTCGATCATCAGGAGCTTCGGCTTCGACATGATGCCCCGGCCGATCGCGCACATTTGCTGCTCGCCGCCGGACAGCGTGGTCGCATCCTGCTTCCAGCGTTCCTGGAGGATCGGAAACAGCGTGAACACGTAGTCGAGGTCGCGCTTCACCGCCGTGTCGTCCTTGCGCAGATAGGCGCCGAGCAAGAGGTTGTCGCGCACGCTCAAGCCGCGAAACAGCCGCCGGCCCTCCGGGACGTGAACGATGCCGGTCGCCAGGATCCGATCGGGCGGCATGTTGGCGATGTTCGCGCCATCGAACATGATACGGCCCGAATTGGCCGGCACCAGCCCGGAGATCGTTCGCAGCAGCGTGGACTTTCCCGCGCCGTTCGAGCCGACGATGCAGGTGATCTCGCCCGCCTGCACGGCGAGGCTGATGTCCCACAGAACGCGGATATCGCCGTAGCCGGCGCTCAGGTTCTCGATGCTGAGAAGCGGCTCAGCCATTCGCCGCCTCCCCGCCGAACCGGTCCGCAAACTTCTGCCCGAGATAGGCCTCGACCACCTTGCTGTTGCGGACGATTTCCTTCGGTCCACCCTCGGCGATCAACTGTCCGTGGTGCAGCACCAGAACGCGCTCGGCGAGCGACATCACCACCTTCATCAGGTGCTCAATCACCAGGATCGTGATGCCGCGCTCCGCGATCTTGCGGATCAGCCGCAGCGCGCCGTCGATCTCGCTGGAGTTGAGGCCTGCGTTCACCTCGTCCAGCATCAGCACCTTCGGCCGCATCGCCATGCTCTTCGCCAGCTCAAGCCGCTTGCGGCCGGCAAGCGTCAGCGCCGATGCCGGGCGATCCGCGAACTGCGCCAGCTCCATGAATTCGAGCTGCTCGCGCGCTGTGTCCATGGCCGCGGCGACGCTCGGGCTCGCGCCGCCGAACAATGCGCCGGCCGCCACGTTCTCCAGCACCGTCATGCGCGGGAACGGCTGGACGATCTGGAAGGTTCGCGCGAGGCCCCGCCGCGCCGCCTGGTAGGGCTTTTGCGAGGTGACATCCACGCCCTCGAAGCGGACCCGGCCCGAGGTCGGCTGGTGCACGCCGGTCAGCAGATTGACCAGCGTGGTCTTGCCGGCGCCGTTCGGCCCGATCAGGGCGACCACCTCACCTTCTTTCAAGGCGAAGCTCAGGTCGTCGATGGCCTGGATGCCGCCGAAGCGCTGGTTCAGGCGCTCCGCTGCGAGGATCGTCGTACTCATGCGGCCATCTTCGGCTCGCGGAGCAGGCCGAACCGCCTGGCGATGTCGCGGTAGCGTAGCGCCAGGAGACCGCCCGGAAGGAAGAAGATCAGAATAACGATAACAGCGCCCAGAATAGCGCGATTGTAGTCAAGGAAGTTCGCCCAGAAGACTTCTTCCAGCATCATGAAGGCGGCGGTGCCGATCACGGGGCCCAACAGGGTGCCGGGCCCGCCAAGCAGGCACATCACCGGAACCTTCACGCTCATCAGGATCGAGAAGGAATCGCTCGGATCGATGTAGCCGGTCCAGGACGCATGGGCTGCGCCGATGGTGCCGCAGAACAGCGCCGACAGCGTATAGGCTATGACCTTGTAGAGCCTGTTGTTGACGCCCACCATGTTGGCGGCGTCCTCGTTCTGCTGGATGCAGCGCAGGCCGAAGCCCAGGCGGCTGCGATCGACGATTACCGTCACGATGAACGACATGATCATGATGACGATCATCACGAGCAGAAAAATCCTCGCCACCGCGTTCGGCCCCCCGCTCATGAGCGGCACGTTCAAGCCGTCGCCGCCACCCGTCAGGCTGCCCCAGGACGAGATGATCAGCCGCGCAACTTCGACAATCCCGATCGAGGCGATGGCAAAGTAATGGCCGCGCATCTTGAGAATGATCGCACCAAGCGCCGCAGCGATTGCACCGACCACGACCGTGGCGACGATCCACGCCAGCACCATCGGTACCCCGGCGCGCTGCGCGAGCGCACCCGCGTAGCAACCGATGCCGAAGAATGCCGCCGTCGAAAACGAGGGATAGCCGGCGAAGCCGCCGATAAAATTCCACGACAGTGTCAGCCCCGTGAACATGGCGATCATGATCGCCACCCGGACGATGTAGTTGCTGCCCCACAGCGGGGTCGTGGCCAGCACCACCACCCAAGCGGCGAACAGCGCGTATGGCAACCAGCGCGACTTCATTCGTAGCCCTTGATTCCAGTGAGCCCGGTCGGTTTGACGACCAGCAGGATCAGCATCAGCAGGAAGCCCACGGTCAGCGCATGCTGCGGACCGAAAAACTGCCCGGCGAAGCTCTCGACGATGCCGAGCACGATGCCGCCGGCGAGCGCGCCCGGCACGCTGCCAAGGCCACCGATCACGCAGACGACGAAGGCCTTGCCGAGATAAGTGCCGCTCAGGTTGGTTGTGACCGGATACACCATCGCGAAGATGGCGCCGGTGGCGCCAGCCATCAGCGCGCCGATGCCGAACGTGATGGCATAGATGCGATCGACCTTGATGCCCATCAGCGCCGCCGCCGCGCTGTCCATGCGAACCGCCACGATCGCGCGGCCGATGCGCGAGCGCCGCAACACCAAGTAGAGCAATCCAGTCAGCGCGAGAGCCAGTACCATGCCGAACACGCGATCGACAGGGACTGCGATGCCAAACAGATCGAGCGCGCCGAGGTCGAGCGTCACCCGGCGCGGCGTCGCCGTGTAATACACGGTCATGAAATTGTAGAGGATGAGGTCGAGGCCGAACGTCAGCGTCAACGTCGTCAGCACGGGCTGATCGATCACCCGGTTGATCATCAGGAGCTGCGTCACGTAGCCGATTAGGAACATGAACGCCGCCACCACGGGCAGCGCGAAAAGCGGATGAATGCCGTAGCTGTGCCAGGCGAAGAACGTCAGGTAGCCGCCGAAGATGATGACCGAGCCGTGCAGCATGTTGATGACGTTCAACACGCCCCACACGAGCGAGAAGCCCACCGCCAGGCACGCGTAGAGCGCACCCAGCACGATACCGTTCACCAGGGTTTGAACATAAACCATTGTAGCGCTGCAGCCGCCGTCCTTGGGTTTCTTCTCGCGCGGTCGCCCGCGGGTCGTTCAGCACACATACTCAGACCGTCCCGGCAGCAACCGGAACCGTCATGGCCCACGCACCCGCGCGGGTCATGACTTCGGCAGCGGCTACTTGATCATGTTCATGTCGCTGTTCTTGACGTCGGCGGGGGCCAGAACCTTGATCCCCTTGTCCTGCACCTGGATGATCGGCAGGTCGCGCGGCGCGTTCATGCCGTTGGCACTGAACTTGATCGGACCGTAGAACGTGGTGATGTCGGTCTTGGCGATCGCATCGCGCACCTTCTTCTTGTCGAGCGACCCCGCCCGCTCGATGGCGTCCTGCAGAACGACCACGGTGGCCGCGCAAGAGGCATGGATGTAGTCCGGATCGCTCTTCTCCTTGGCGACGAACTCCTTGTAGAACGCCTCCGTGGTCGGCCACACGCCGACGCCGCTGTAGCTGGTGGCCTGATGCCACCAGGTCGAACTCGTCACGCCGTTGGCCAGATTGCCCAGGCCCTCGATGTATTCCTTGTAGGCCGGGCCGGCGAGCATGGTGATGATCGGCGCCTTGACGCCCAGATCGTTCATCTGCTTGCGCGCCAGGATCAGGTCCTGGGTGTAGCCGGTGATATAGACCCAATCCGGGTTGCCGGCCTTGATCGCCGACAGCGACGCCGAATGATCCATGGTGCCGACCGCGTAAAGCTGGTCGTAATAAACGTCGAGACCGGCGGCCTTGGCGGCTGCCGAAATGCCCTGCGCCGTGGACTTCGGGAACACGTCGTCGCGGCCCAGCACCGCTACCTTCTTGAGCTGCGGCATTTTCTCGCGGAAGTACTTCACCATCGGCCCGAACAGGCCGATGTTCGGCGACAGCGTCCCAAACAGATAGCCTGAGGTCTGGTCGAACACCGACTCCGAGGAGGCCGCGCAGGCGATGATCGGGGTCTCGTAGCGGGTTGCTATGGTGCCCACGATCTTGGTGTGACCGGAGCCGAACGGCGCCAGCAGGAAATCGACCTTGTCGTCGGTGATCAGCTTCTCGGCGAGTTGAGCGGCGCGCTGGCCGTCGGATTGATAGTCGTACTGGACCAATTGGACCTTGTGCTTGGTGCCGCCGACGCTGATGCCGCCGGCCGCATTGACCTTCTCAAGCCACATCTTCCAGACCAGTTCCTGCTTCTTGGCCTCGTCCGCCAGGGGGCCGGTCAGCGCCAGCGGCGCCCCGATCTTGATGTCGGCCTTCGCCGCCGAAACCGGCAGCCCGCCAGCCGCCAGTCCGGCCGCGAGAATGAACAAACCCGGAAATTTCACGTTTGATCGCATTGTCATCGCCTCCGTTCGAGCCATTTCGAAACGCCTGAACGCAGCGGCGCTGCATAGGGCGTGCCAAATTTTCAGCGTCCATTTCGCTGCCGGAGAAGGCGCAGCGTGGCGATTGGCGGTGTACCAAATGGATTCCGCCGAGGGATTAGGCAGCGGCATCCGGAATTGACTGACAATGGTGCAAGACACCTGATGGATTTTTGTGCGACTTCGCTCCTAGTATTGCTTTCGGCATCGGCGCCGATCGAGAGGAGCGGGTTTTGGCCAGTCAGGGCATCGGCGCGAGGCTCCGCCGCAAGGAAGACGACCGCTTCCTGAACGGCCGGGGGCAATACATCGCCGACCTGCGGTTTCCGCGCATGCGCGACGTGGCGTTTGTCCGCAGCCCTGTGGCCCACGCGCGGCTCACCGGCATCAAGATTCCGGACCAGGTGCGGGCCCAGGTCTTCATCGCCAGCGACCTGACCGGGGTCACCGCGATCCGGGCGGTTTCGCCGCTCCCCGGCTTCCAGATCTCCGAACAGCCCCCGCTCGCCACCGGCAAGCTCCGCCACGTCGGCGAACTGATCGCCATGTGCTTGGCGGACACCCGCGCCGAAGCCGAGGACATCGCGGCTCAGGTGACGGTCGAGTACGAAGAGCTCCCCGCCGTGGTCGATATGCTGAAGGCGCAGGAACCGGGCGCCGCCCTGGTGCATGACCATTTCAAACGAAACGTTTTCCTCGAGACCGGTTTCGATGGCCCGATCGAAGCGGCTGCCAGGAACGCCCCGGTCAAGGTGACCCGCGAACTGCGGACGGCGCGCCAGGTCATGTCGCCGATCGAATGCCGCGGCTTTATCGCGCTGTGGGACTCGCGGCTGGAGCAGCTCATCCTGCACGGCGCGACGCAGTTTCCGCATGTCGTCCGCACCGGACTGTCGCAAGTGCTGCAGCTACCCGAACTGCAGATCCGCGTGATCTCATCCGACGTAGGCGGCGGCTTCGGCTACAAGGCGATCGTGGCGGGCGAGGAAATCTGCCTGAGCTGGCTTGCGATGCGCTGCGGATACCCGGTGCGCTGGCTGGAAGATCGGCGCGAGCAACTCACAGCCAATGCGAATTGCCGCGAGCACCATTACGCCATCACGGCCTATGCCGACGAGAACGGCAAGCTGCTGGCGTTCGACGCTAGGGCCGCGGTCGATTCCGGCGCGTACTCCGCCTACCCGTTCACCTCGGCGATCGAACCGTCGCAAGTCAGTGCGATCCTGCCTGGGCCGTATGAAATTCCGGCATACCGCTGCAAGACCGCCGCCGTCGTCACCAACAAGTGTCCGCAACTGCCCTATCGCGGCGTGGCGCGGCCCAACGTCTGCTACGCGATGGAATTGATGATCGATGCGATCGCGCGCCAGATCGGCAAGGAGCCGCACGAGGTCCGGCTGGCCAATTTGGTCCGCGCCGATCAGATGCCGTTCAACAATATCACGGACAAGCATTTCGACAGCGGCGATTATCCGCAACTGCTGCGCACGGCGGTCGAGGAGATCGGGCTTGCGAAAGTCCGTGCGCGGCAGATGCGCGGCGAGTCCGACGGCCGGCTGATCGGGCTCGGCATGTCCGTGTTCTCCGAGCAGACCGCGCACGGCACCACGGCCGACGGCAAGCGCCGCGCGCTGTATGAGCAGGTGTTCGCGCGCATCACGCCGGACGGCCGCCTCGACGTGCGCGCCGGCATCCAGAGCATCGGCCAGGGCCTTGAGACCACGCTCGCGCAAATTGCCAGCGAATGCATCGGCATCGACACCGGCAAAATCCAGGTCAAGCTCGGCGACACCGAGTTGTCACCCTACTCCAGCGGAGCCTGGGGCTCGCGCGGCATCGTGTGGGCCGGCGGCGCGACCGCGCGCGCCTGCAAGGAACTGGCGTCGCGGGTCGCCGCGATCGGCGCGGCCATGCTGCAGACCGACGTCAAATCGGTGCAGGTCCGCGACGGCGGCGTGTTCGGGCCCCACGGCAGCGTCACGCTGGCCGACATCGCGCGCGCGTTCTATCTGGCGCCCTCCGATCTGCCCGGCGACATCGATCCGCATGGCCTGGAAGTGACCGGCGGCTACGCGCCAAGCCGTCTGACCGGCGTTCACACCGGCTCCGCGCATGCCACCGTCGTCGCCGTCGATACCGAAACCGGCGGCGTGGAAATCCTCGACTACGTGGTGGTCGAGGACGCCGGCGTCCTGATCAATCCGATGATCGTCGATGGGCAGATCCACGGCGGCACCGCCCAGGGGATCGGCGCGGCGCTATTCGAAGAAATGCCGTTCGATGCCCAGGGCCAGCCGCTGGCTTCGACGCTCGCGGACTATCTGCTGCCCGGCTCGGCCGAAATGCCCGACGTTCGCGTCTTCCACATGGAGACGCCCTCGCCCTACACCGAGTTCGGCCAGAAGGGCGTCGGTGAAGGCGGCGCCATTGGCCCGGGCGCCGCGGTCGCCAACGCCGTCAACGATGCGCTGCAATCGCTCGGCGTCGAAATTTGTGAAATTCCGATCACGCCGCGCCGCATTCTCACGGCGATTGCCAAGGCGAAGCGTGCGGCATGAATACGCAGACCACCAACACCGCCATTGGACGGAGCGAATGAGCGACGAACTCGCGGTCGAATGCGATGTCCTGGTGGTCGGCGGCGGCGGCGCCGGCATGTTCGCCGCCGTAGCGGCGGCGCGCAACGGCGCGCAGGTGCTGCTGCTCGACAAGAACGTCGTCGGACGCGGCGGCGCGACCATCATGGCGCAGATGACCTGCGCTTCGGCTCTCGGCGAATCCGAGCCGGACAACCCGCAACTGCATCTTGAGGATACGCTCAGCGCCGGGCGCGGGCTGTGCAATGAAAATCTGGCGGCGATCCTTTGCGAAGGCAGTCCGGAACGCATCCGCGAACTCGCGGGCTGGAACGTCAACTGGGCCCGCAGCGAGGACGGCAAGATTAACCAGGTCAAAGCGCCGGGCCACAGCCGCAAGCGCTGCGTCTATGTCGATTTCCTCTCCACCGGCGCCGCGATCTGCGCGGCGCTTCGCAACAAAACGAGCCGCGACGGCAAGATCCGCCGCCTTAGCAACGTCACCGTGACCGACCTCGTGCTGCGCGACGGCGAGATTGCCGGCGCCGTCGGCATCGATGTGCCGACATCGGCACCGGTCAAGATCAAATGCCCGGCGGTGATCCTCTGCACCGGCGGCATGACCAAGATGTTCCAGCGCACCACCGCTTCGAACAACCTGTGCGGCGAAGGCATAGGCCTCGCGTTGCGGGCAGGCGCCCGCATCATCGACATCGAGTTCCTGCAGTTCTACCCGAACGGCCATCTCGCGCCTCGCATGGTCGGGCTCGACCCGACGACTTGGGAGCCGACCCGGGTCAAGCTCGGCGGCAGGCTGCTCAACGGCAAGGGCGAGGAGTTCCTGCACCGCTATGGCGAGGCGGAGGGCGGCTCCTACGACACCGCCCGCGATATCCTGACCACCGCGATCTACAAGGAGGTCGAGGCCGGACGCGGCTCGCCGCACGGCGGCGTGTTCTTGTCCTTCCAGCACATCGACGAGCAGAAGCTGAAAGATGCGCTCGGCCCGGTGATCGAGATTTTCGAGCGCAACAACATCAACCTGACCCGCCAGGCGGTCGAGATATTCCCCATCGCGCACTATCAGATGGGCGGCGTCGAGGTGGATTCCGACTTGTGCTCCACCGTTCCCGGCCTCTATGCCGCGGGCGAGATCGCAGGCGGCGCCAACGGCGCCAATCGGCTGTCGGGCAATGCGCTGCCCGAGGCAATGGTGTTCGGCGAGCGCGCCGGCGCAAAGGCGGCGCAGTACAGCGCACGAAACACGACGTCGCGCTGGGACGACAAGCTGGCGCAGCCTCACGTCGATCTCATCCGGCAGACCGCCGAGCGCAACAGTGGCGACGGCCCGTCTCCCGGACGATTGATGGCCGAAGTGAAGGCGTTGATGTGGGGCAAGGTCGGCGCGTTCCGCAACGGTGCCGATCTTGAAACGGCACGCACACGGCTGCGCACCATGCGGCAAGGCGACCTCGACGCACTCACCATCGCGCCGGAGCCAGGCTTCAACACCAGCCTGGTCGAGTGGTTCGAGCTGCGGAATGGACTGTTGGCCGCGGAAGCTCTGGCATCGGCGGCGCTGACCCGCGAGGAAAGCCGGGGCGCGCATCAGCGCGACGACTTCCCTGCCGCCGACGATCGCTTCTTGGCAAACCAGCGGATGCAGCTTGAAGGCAACGACCTGGTCTCGGAATTCAGGAAGGTGCGCGCGTGACGATTGCCGGCCAGGAGCACACCGCCGCGGTCAAAACGGCCCGGCTTCGTATCTGGCGAGGCACCAGCCGCGACAACGGGCGCTATCAGGAATACGATGTCAAATTCGAAGACGGCGATTCCGTGCTGGACGGGCTGGTGCGTCTGCGGGTGGACTGCGATCCGAGCCTGGCGGTTCGCTTCAGCTGCTTCAACGCCAACGTCTGCAAGGAATGCACGATGCTGATCGACGGCACCGTCGAATATGCCTGCATCGCCAAGCTGCAGCCCCGGCTGATGCAGCTCGATCCGCTCCCGAACTTGCCGATCGTGCGCGACCTGGTCACCGATACGCTCTCGCGCAAGGAGCGGTTCTGATGCGCGATACGAACAACAGGTGGGCGTCATGAAGCCCGTTGCGTTCGACTACGAACGTGCCGCGTCGCTGTCCGACGCCGCGTCCCTGCTGGCGCGCACCGGCGGATTCGTGAAGCTGCTGGCGGGCGGACAATCGCTCGGGCCGATGCTCAACCTTCGCCTCGCGCAACCCGATCTGCTGATCGACATCACCTCAATCCCCGAGCTGACCGCCATCATCGATGGCGGCGATCATCTGGAAATCGGCGCCTGCGTCACCCATTCCGACATCGAGGACGGCCGGGTGCCGGATCATTTCGGCGGACTACTGCGGCAGGTGGCGGGGCGCATCGCCTACCGGCCGGTGCGCAACCGCGGCACCGTTGGCGGCAGCCTCGCCCACGCCGATCCCGCCGCCGACTGGATCTCGGCGCTGTCCTTGATCGGCGCCGACGCGGTGCTGTGGTCACAACGGGGCGTCCGCACGGTGGCGGTGGAAAATTTGGTGGTGTCGTCGTTCACCACCGCGCTCGCAGCCGACGAACTGATCCGCGGCGTGCGGATACCGAAGCTGTCACCCGCTGCGCGCTGGGGCTTCTTCAAGTTCAGCCAGAAAGCCGGCGAGTTCGCCCACACCATCGGCGGCGTTCTGCACGATCCGGCGCGCGGGGTGTTTCGCGCGGTGCTCGGCGCGATCGAGACCGCGCCGATCGTGCTGGCCGACGCAAGGCCGCTGTTCGGCGGAAGCGCCTTCGACAGCGGCATCGCGAACCGCATCGACCGTGAGGCCATCGCTCGTCTGCTCGACGGCAAGAACGTGACGGACGACTACATCCGCAGCCTCGCGCCCGTCGCGCTGAAGCGGGCGGCCATACAGGCGAGCGCGTCATGAAGGCCGTGTCACTCGTCATCAACGGCAAGCAGTCCGAGGCCACCATCGAGCCGCGCCTGAACCTGGTCGACTTCCTGCGCGATCACTGCGAACTGACCGCAACCCACATCGGCTGCGAGCACGGCGTCTGCGGCGCCTGCACCGTGCTGATCGATGGCGTGCCGGCGCGCTCGTGCATCACCTTCACGGTCGCGGCCGACCGTGCCGCCATCACCACGCTGGAGGGTTTCGCAGGCGATCCGGCGATGAACACGCTTCGCGAGGCGTTTGCCGAGCACCATGGCTTGCAATGCGGCTTCTGCACGCCGGGAATGCTGATGACGGCACGCGACATCGTCACGCGGTTCCCGGATGCCGACGAGAAGCGCATCCGGATGGAACTGGCCGGCAATCTCTGCCGTTGCACCGGCTACGTCGGGATCGTCAAGGCGATCCAAGACGCGCTGGTGAAGCTGAAGGCCGCCCCCGCGCTGCCGCAAGCCGTGCGCGGCATCGGTCCGGCCGGCTCGCATCCGCCCGCCGTTCACAAGGAGCGAGGGGCCGCGCCGGCGTTGAGCGGGCGGGCGATGGCGGCAGCCAGCACCGAAAACTTCGACGTGGTTGACTGGGCCGCCATCGAGCGCGAAGGCGTCGAATTGCAGCAATCGTTCGTCGTCCCCTTCCCCCGCGCCGATGTCTGGCGGTTCTTCGCCGATCTCGGCCATGTGACGCGCTGCATGCCGGGCGCACGGCTCACCACGCCGGTGCAAGGCGGCCGCGCCGAGGGCGAGGTCACCGTGAAGCTCGGTCCGATCGTCAGCGCATTTCAAGGCGTGCTGGATGTCGCCCGCGACGACGCGGCTTTCCGCGGCACGGTGCGCGGCGCGGGACGCGATTCCCGCAGCCCATCGAGCGCGCGCGCGATCATCCGCTATTCCATCGATGCCCCCGATGTCTCGTCGTCACAGGTCGGGGTGACGGTGAAATTCCTGCTGTCCGGCCCGCTGGCACAGTTCAGCCGCGGCGGACTGGTCAAGGACATCGCCGATCAGCTCACCCGCGTGTTCGCCCGGAACCTGGAGGCCCGGCTTTCCGGCAAGCCGCTTCAGGACCACCAGGCGCAAACGCTGGATGCCGGCGCCGTTGCCCGATCGGCGCTCTGGGCGCGCATCCGAAGCTTCTTTATGAGGACTTGAACAGGTGGCGAAGGTCCGATGCGAACCGGTGCACACGAATGAGGCAGGCCCTGCCAGTCCTGCACACTGGAAATTACCGCGTTCTCTCAACTATATTCAACGGAATCTCGGCATCACGCGCCGCCTACGACGGAGAGTGCCATGACCAGCAACGCACCGTACGACCTCCTGCTGCGCGGAGGCCACGTCATCTGTCCCGCGTCAAAGATCAACGGCGTCATGGACGTCGCCATTAAGGACGGACGCATCGCAGCCGTCCAGTCGGACATTCTGCCCGCCAGCGCCAAGGAGGTCATTGACGTTCGCGGCAAGCTGGTGCTTCCGGGCATGATCGACACCCACGCCCACGTCTATCGCTACGTCAGCGGCCGCTTCGGGCTCGAAGCCGACATGGTCGGCGTGCACTCGGGCGTCACCACCGTGATCGACCAGGGCGGCCCGTCCTGCATGACGATCCCGGGCTTCCAGCACTTCGTCGCGGACAAGGCCAAGACTCGCGTGTACGCGTTCATGTCGTCCTACCTGGTGGGCGGCCTCGAAGGGCACCTCTATCCGAACCTCTACAGCCCGGAATGCATCAACATCGACGCGACGGTGCGCGCGACCAACGCCAACCGCAACATCGTGCGCGGTATCAAGGGCCATGCCGAGATCGGCGGATTCGCGCGCTGGGGCATCAAGGTGCTGCAGATGTCCGCCGAAATCGGGCGCCAGACCGATCTTCCTCTGTATGTCCATTTCGGACAGCTATGGGGCCTTCCGAAGAGCGGCGCCAACGGCGAGGATGCCGACACGATCCTCGAACGCGTGATCCCCGAACTGCGTCCGGGAGATATTCTGGCGCATCCGTTCACCCGTCATCCCGGCGGGTTCGTGAACCGCGAGGGCCAGGTCCACGAGGTCATCCGCGCGGCACTCGACCGCGGCCTGAAGGTCGACGTGGGTCACGGCAGCCACTTCTCCTATCGTCTGGCGCGCAAGGCGCTCGACGCAGGAATCGTTCCGGACACGCTGGGCGCCGACATGCATGGCTACAACACCTATGTCCCGCCGCCGCCCGGTATGCCGCTGGAGCATGACGACGACGAGGCTCACCCGTTCATCGGACAGGCGAAGTTCAGCCTCACGCAGGCGATGAGTTCGATGCTCGCGCTGGGCCTGTCGATCGAGCAGATCGTGCCGATGGTCACCACCAACGCGGCCGCAATGATCCGGGTGTCTGACGAGATCGGCAGCCTGAAGCCGGGCATCGTCGCCGACGTGTCAGTGCTCTCGGATCAGCGCGGACGCTTCATTCTGCGCGACAACGAGAAGAACCAGGTGGTGGCCGAGCGCCTGCTGCAGCCGGCGTTTTGCTTGCGTGAAGGCGTGCGCTACGACGCCAACGCCGCCATTCTGCCTCAGGCCGAGGCCGCCTGAGAGCGCTTTGAACGAAGCCGTCACGCGGCGGCCGGCATGGCCGCCGCGCCAAGCGGTAGAAATGCCCTGCCATCGCAATGACGGCAAGGAACTTGCTTCTCTTGGAATATCTAGGAGGAGGCTCGTTCTATGGTGAACAGAAGAACTCTTCTCGCAGCACTCGTTGCACTCGGTTGGACCGCATCCGATCGGATCGAGGCACAAACCTTTCCTGACAGGCTGGTCAAGATCGTCGTGCCGTTTCCACCCGGCGGACCGTCCGACGTGGCGGCCCGCCTCATCGTACAGTCGATGACAGCGAGCCTCGGGCAAACCGTCATCATCGAGAACGTGGCGGGCGCCGGCGGACGGCTCGGCGCCAAGGCCGTCGCCCAGGCCCCGGCCGACGGCTACACGCTGCTGCTCGGCGGCACCAATCCGAATGCGATTGCGCCTTCGATCTATTCGAACCTCACCTTCGAGCCGATCAAGGACTTCACGGCGGTGGGCGTCATCGGCGTCGATTCCAATGTGCTCGTGATCAACCCTGCCGTCCCGGTCAAGACGATCCAGGAGCTCATCCAGTACGTCAGGGACAACCCGGGCAAGGTGTCGTCCGGCGCGTCGCTCGGTATCGGCCCTCACGTCTCTCTGGAACTGCTACGAGCCCGCACCGGCAGCAACATGAACTTCATCCCATATAAGGGTGCAGCTCCCGCCATCATCGACCTGCTCGGCAATCAGATCCAGGTCGGCATGTCGTCCAAAGCGGTGATGCTCCCGCTAATCAAGGAGGGCAAGCTGCGGGCGCTGGCGGTGACCAGCGACTCCCGCTGGCCGGAACTGCCGGACATCCCGACCCTGAAGGAAAGCAACTTCCATGGAATTCCGTCGTATCTCTACAGCGGCCTGCTGGCGCCCGCGAAAACGCCCGCCGCCATTGTCGGCAAGCTCAACGCCGCGATGATCGAGGGCCTGAAGACTCCTTCCGTCCAGGCCAGCATCGCCAAGCTCGGCCTTGAGACGCGGCTGCTATCGCCGCAGGAATTCGACGCGGTGATGGCGGACGAAGGGCGTCTGTGGGAGGCCGCGGTGAAGGAATCCAAGGTGAAGCTCGATTGAGCCGGTCAAACCGCCGCGGTTCACGCAGCGAACATGGCAGAGAACTTGCTTCGATCGGCGCAGTGATTTGACAGGAGACGCGGCAATGCAAGTGGCACGACTGGCGCTGTTGTTAGGATTGGCGCTCATGCCGGGCACGGTGCAGGCGCAAGACGCCTGGCCGAGCCGCGCCATCACCTTGATCGTTCCCTATGCACCGGGCGGTTACACAGACCTCGTTGCGAGACTGACCGCGCGCTACGTCGAGAAATCGCTTGGCAAGCCGGTCGTCGTCGAAAACCGCGCGGGTGCGGGCGGCATCGTCGGAACGCAAGCGGTCGCCAACGCCGCGCCCGATGGTTACACGTTCTGCGTCTGCAGCGTGGGCGCTGTTTCGATCGCCCCGTTCGCGCAGAAGATCGGCTACGATCCGCTGAAGGACTTGGCCCCGGTCGGCATCGTCAGCACGATCGTGCAGGCCGTGATCGTGAAGAAGAGCCTGCCGATCAACTCGATGGCAGACCTCGTAGCCTATGCGAAGGCCAACCCGGGCAAACTCAACTACGGCTCCAGTGGCATCGGCGGCCTGACGCACTATTCGGTCGAACTGTTCCAGGCCCGGACCGGCACCCAGATGGTGCACATCCCGTTCAAGGGCGGTGCACCCGCGACCGCGGCACTGGTGTCCGGCGACATCGATCTGTCATTCGCCAACATGACCGACGCGCTGCCACAAATCGAAGGCGGCACGGTGCGCGGCCTCGCCGTCACCTCGCTCGGCCGCAGCCCTTATTTCCCGGACCTTCCCTCGGTGCATGAAACGGTCAGCCCGAACTTCATTGCCGAGACATGGAACGGAATCATCGCGCCGCCGAAGACGCCCGAGGCGATCATCGGCAAGCTGTCCGAAGTTCTGATCAAGATGGCCGACGATCCCGAGGTGAAGGAAGCCATGCGGAAGGCCGGCGGCAATACGGTTAAATCCACGCCGAATGAATTCGTCTCGCAGATCAAGCAGGAGATGACGCAGTGGAAGCCGCTGGTCGAGGAAATCTCCGCCAAGAAATAGGCGAAGCGGAAGGCAGCTCCGCCCTGTTGCCCTGCCCGTCGGCCTACAGCTTCAGACCCGCCGCTTCGAGCAGCGAACGGGCGCGCGCACGCTGCTCGTCTGAAATGACGAGACGCTCGGCGAAGTCGCGGCCGGTCGGTCGCGTGGCGTCGATGCCCATCTTGGTCAGCGTGAAGGTCTCCGGATCGGAGGTCGGATCGAGAATGGCGCCCTTGGCGTTAGGAATCAGCGTGATGTCGCGCTCGGCGCGCACACGGGTCGCAACCGCCCAGATCACATCGCTCAGGTTGAAGATGTCGACATCATCGTCCACCACGATGACGTGCTTGGTGTAGAGCTCCGTTCCGAAGGTTGCCATCATCGCCATCTGCGGCTCACCCTCGGCGGTCTTCTTCATCGAGATGAACGCCATGAATGCGCCGCAAGTGGTGTGCGGCACATGCACCGCCTGCACGTTTGGCAGATTGCGCTTGAGCGCATTCAGGATCTCGCCCTCGCGCGTGATGCACGACACCAGGATGTGGTCGCGCGACATGCCGGATACGACGCTCTGGTAGATCGCGTCGCGCCGCATCCGCACCCGCTTGGCCACGAACACGTTCTGCGTGCTGCGATGCGAGGCATAGCCAGTGAACTCGCTGAACGGGCCCTCCGGCTCCTTCACGCCCGCGAGAATTTCGCCCTCGATGACGATTTCCGCGCCGGCCGGCACTTCGAGGTCGGCGGCGCCCACCTTCGCCACGCGATACGGCTCGCCGAACAGGCCACCGATGATCTCGTACTTCCGCACGTTCGGCGGATAGGCGTAGACCATCGAGCCCATGTAGTGCAGCGGATGCGTGCCGATCGCGATCGCGACCTGGAGCGGCTGACCCAGTTCCTCGGCGCGCCGATGGAACTCGTAAAGACGCCGCCTTGAATGCAGCGACACGCCGAGCCGGTTCTTGCCCTTGAGCATCAGGCGGTGGAAGCCGGTGGTGTCCACGCCGGTGACCGGATCGCGCGCCGTGATCTGGCCTGCGGTGATGTAAGGCGCGGCATCGACCGGAAACTGGAGCGGGATCGGCAGCTTGGTGAGGTCGATCTGGTCGCCCTCCAGCACCACGTCATCCCAGGCGGCATTCCCCACCACCTCGCAGGCGATGTATTTCTGGCAGCGCTCGCGGAACGCGGTCGGCAGGTTTTCCGGCTTCACGCCGAGGCAGGCCGCCAGCAGCTTGCGGTTGCCGGCGATGTTCGTGACCATGGGCATGCCGTTGCCCTTGAGGTTGTCGAACATGACGACCGGGCTGCGGTTGGCCCGATCGAGCTCGAACACCATCGACGTGGACTCGAACTTTAGATCGACCGGCTGCTGGACCCGCAGGAATTCTTCCGGAAAATCGGTCTCGACCATCCGCAGGAAGCCGCGCAGGCTTTGATTGTCGATGTTCGCAGTGACCATCCCGGCCTCCATACAGCGGCGATCTGCACGACTGTCTCGCCAATTCCATTCGGGTGACGTTACAATAAGGCCCAACGATAGAATTGACCAAATAAATGGCATGCCTTTGCGGCCGCCATCCATGCAAAAGTTGCGCAGTATACCGGAAGGATATCGAACGAAGCCGCGCCGCGATCAGGCGCGCGGCGGACGGCGACGCTCGCTGAACCAAGCGCGGTACTTGGTCATCTTGGCGCGCTGCGCCTGCGGCGCCGCCCGCTTGCACGTTGACGCCTCCTCGCTCTTGGCCGCGGCGCCCCAGCGCAGTTCGACGCAGTCGTTGGGGTTGTAGGCCATTTCGAGATCGGCCACGCGGTCGGCCACGTCCTTGAGCGCCAGCGTCCACTGGGAGCCGTCGCTGCGCGGATACGAAAACTTCCGCGACGCCAACTCCGAGGCGAGCACGCTTTGCAGTTCGGCCTTTACCGCCGCGACGCTCTTTCCCCTCGGCATCGCGTACCGCTCGGGCCGCCGCGCGACACGCTCCGGAAATCCGCGCACCACGTCGATCGCGATCAGCAGGCGCAAATCCCGCGACGGCGTCGAGAAGTCCTCCCACGCGCCGGTGGTCTCGAAGATCGCCGGACCGTCCGGCATGGTCGCTTCGCCCTTTCCGGTGTTCTGGAACTTGCGTCCGTTCTCGACCGACGTCACCCGCGTTTTTACCTGCTCGTCGAGCGAGGTGATCGCCTCCTTCATGGCGCCCAAAGGATCGAGCGGCGACGGCGACATCACGTCGTCCATCCGGTCGTAGAATTCTTCAACGCTGTACTTGTTCTGATCGAGCGAAAAATCGGCGTATTGCGGGTTCTTCGCGATCTGCTCGTTGGTCAGCCGCCGCAGCACGCCGTCGGTGCCGCGCACGACCGGGCGGAATCGCTTGAAGCCCGGCCCGCCGAGCGCCGGATCCTGCGCGAACAGAAAGTTGCCGCGCCAGAACCGCTTGCGCGCCACCGTGCCGTCGGGCTGGCCATCGACGGCGAGGAACACGCCCGCGCCGCCTTCGGATTGCGGGACGCGCCGCACCAGCATCAAGATGTGCCCGTATGGATCGGCATAGATGGTGCCGGGGCGCAGCGTGTCCTGGCTCAGCGACACCGGATAGTAGTCGGTGTTGTTGTCGGCGTTGGCAGCGCGCGCGGAGCCGGAATGGACGCTGTCGCCGACCGTCCGCATGAAGTCGCCGAACCCCGCGGCAAGGTTGAACCGCTTCGGTTCCGGCGCGCTGGGCGGCGGTGCGCTTGACGCAGCCGTACCCGGCGGCGGTAGCGGCTGGCCCGGCGGCGCAGGACGCGCCGCATCGGCGTTCTGGATGCTGAACCACTGCGGGCAGGACGGCGCCCGGCCGCCGCCGCCGCGCGTGCACTTCGAGAAGCCGAACGGCAGCCCTATCTTGAATGCGAAGTAGGCGCGCAGGAAGTACGGCAGATCGGCGCAATCGGGGCGCAGCACCATCTTCATCTCGTCTTCGCCGAGACCGAGATGATTGAACAGGATGTTGCGCGACCGGTCGCGCAGCACGAAATGCAGCGCCGGCCACGACGGGGCGGCGTCGATCGGATCGTCGAACAGCTTCTCGATCCAGGCCGCAAACAGGTTTTCCGTCTGACGGTTCCAGACGCCGCGCAGCGGCCACACGGTTCCCGCCACCGAACTGGGACGCGCGGGCATGTCGGCGCGCACGAGGATTTCGCGGGTGATGGTTCGGCATTCGGCTGGCGCGCGGTCGCGGGACAGCGTCGCGCGCCAGGTGCCAGCGGCAGGCGTTGCGACCTCGGCGATCCAGAAATACGGCGGCCCGCCATGACGCTGACGGGATTTCGAGGCGACCGTGCCATCGGGCGCGATCAGCGTCAGCTCGCCCTCAAACGGCTTCTCGGCGGCGAACAGGACGCGCAGCGGCGCCCCTTTCCAGGGAACGATGGGCGACGGCATCACCGCGAGGTCGGCCGGATCTTCGCAAGCGGCGGACGAACCCTGGGCGCGCAGGTCCATGCCGGAGAAAAGCAGCGCGACCAATGCGCCTGTGATCGCCGCCGCAGCTTGAAGCCTGTGTGATTGAAGCAATTGAGCCACTGGGATCCCTCGAACGCGACCAGGCAGTTGCGACCAACGCTCTGGCTGAATCATGGCAGAGTCGCCTGACGAAATCGACCGTGACTTGGCGCCGCGCCGGCTGCCGGATGACGCCCACGGGCCGCAGCACCGATCACCGCAATTGCAGCAAAACAAACCAGTTCTTGTCGTTGAGCGAGCATTTCTCGGCATGGCCCGGGGCGCGCTTCGCGCCGCCCGCGGATGGCGGCAGGGTCCATTGCCCCGCCCCGCCGCAATGGCCCTTCTGCGCCGCCGAGAACTTCAGGCCACGGCCGTGCAGGTTCAGCTTCCGCGCGCTCACCGCCTGATTGACGTTGCCGCCGATGCTATACATTTTCCGCGCCCGTGGATCGATGTAGGCCACCACCTCGCAGTGGGTTCGCCGGATCGTGCGCGCATCCGCGCTACCGCCAAGCTCCGCGCGAACGCGCTCGCGCACCGCCACATCGCTGACAGCGGCAAGCGACGGCTCGCGCTGCTGGCAAATCAGGTCGCCCACCCGAGGCCGGGTGGTGGTGAGCGGACACGCGCGATAGAGCCGTTCGCCGGCTGCGTCATTCGGTTCGGCGGCGCTCGCCGCGAAGGCATCGTAGATGTAGGCGCGATGGGCGTTGGAGAACTGGAACGCGATGGGCGTGACGCCCGCCTCCCGGACCACATAGCTGATGAAGGCCGCCGACCATGAGGTGTCGATGATGGCGGCGCGGAACGCCGTCTCGCGCAGGATCTCGCGCGCCGCCGGATCGGACACCTCCTCGGCGAGGCGCAACAGCCGCGCCGCGCTGGTCCGCAGCAGCGCTGCGGACTGCGCCTCGTCCGTCTGGGTCGAGGCGTCGCGATAGCCTCGCACCTCAAGCTTGTCCGGGGCATCGTTACCGAACAGCGACCGCCAGTATTTCATCACCTGCCACCAGCCGAGATGGCCGACGCTCGCCTGCCCGCTGCCGCCGTCGTCCTCCTCGTGTTCCGCCTCGGTCAGGCCGAAATGAAACAGCCGCCCGTTGGAATCGATTTTGTGGCCGCCGAACCGGGAAAACTCGTCGATCGCGATCCGGCCGATGCGCCGGCCAAGATCGCCCGGCGGCTTGGCGGCCGTGGCATCGCAGCGGGTCTGCACCGCTTTCCAGAACTGCGCCGCCGCCCGGTCGGCCTGCGCATGCGCCGGCTGCGCAGCCAGAACGGCCGCTGCAATGAAGGCGCAGACAAGGGAACGCATGATGTCTCCTGGGCGGCTCAACCGCACCCCGCAGTATAGCAAGGCGCGCGGGTGTCCGTCCGGGGATCGCGAACTGGGAAGCGGCACCGATCGAGGGCGCGGCGGCGGCTCGATGGAGCTCTGGCACGCCTATGAATCGGGATCGGCCGATGCGGAATTTGGTCCGCCGGTCGAACAGCTCGCAGCCGACATCGATTTGGAGATTGGGTCTCGGCCGATTTCGCGGCGCCCCAGACCAAAAAAATAGGCGAACCGGATCGAAGGCGTCTTCGGCTGAAGCTTCAAGCCGCAGCCTCTTCCAAGAAGTCGGCCCCGCTTTTGGCGGGGCCGGTTCAACTACTTCTTCTTACGCGCGGTCTTCTTCTTGGCGGCCTTTTTCTTCTTAGCCATAGCAATCCTCTTTCTGTTAGTGCCATCCCCAGCACGGATGCACCCATATCTTCGACCGATTCGGCCAAGCGAGTCTTACGATCTTCACAGGAAAATGTGGGCCGCCGCGAGTTTCCTCTATCCCACGGAGGGCAGCTCCGACGTGGAGCGGCAGCCCACGCGCAGACTGTAACTGCGTCGCGCCGGCGCCGGTTGGGAAAAATGGAATTGTCCCGAGGCGTTTTAGCGCCGGCGCCATGCGCCGCGATCGGGGCCAATCCGCAGGCCGTTTCTAAGCGAGCCTAGGCGATTTACCGGACCGCTGGCGGCAATCTTTGCTACCGTCAAGGTGCCGAAATCCGAAGGGAGCCTTTGCGATGACGAGGACGCGTATCGGCGCTTTTGCAGCTTTCGTTCTCTCGGCGCTCGCGATGTCAGGCGCTTGCGCGCCTGCTGGAGCGCAGGACTGGCCGACGCGAGCGGTGAAATTCATCCTCCCGATCGGAGCCGGCGCAGGTGCCGACCTCGGCGCCCGCCTGGTCGCGGAAAAGCTGAGCGCCAAGTGGGGCCAGCCCGTGGTTGTCGAAAACCGGCCAGGGGGTGACGGCTTTGTTGCCCTGACAGCTTTTTTGAACTCCCGCGACAATCATATGCTTCTGTTCGGCCCAACAACGACGTTCACCGGGCATCCCTATTTCCACGAGAAGCTGCCCTACAATCCGAATGAACTCGCTCCGATCGCGCGCGTCAGTTCGACACTGGTGACAATCGGTGCGGCGCCCTCGCTCGGCGCCAACTCGCTCAAGGAGGCGTTCGACAAGGCCCGGGCCGAACCGGGCACGCTCAATTTTGCAACGACCGCAGGCGCCACCGAACTGATCATCAATGCGTTTCTCAAGACCTCCGGCCTCAACATGGCTCGTGTTCCCTATCGCGATCCCGTCCAGGCGCAAAACGACGTGGCCGAGGGCCGCCTGCATCTCTATTGGTCGGCCTATGCGATCATCCGCGCACAGGCACAATCCGGGCGAATCAAGATACTCGCATCGACATCGAGCGAGCCCACGGCAATCCTGCCCGGCGTCCCAACAGCCGCGCAGGCGGGCTTCCCGGAACTGACCCTCGATGGCCTCGTGGGCCTGTTCGGCACGCGCGACATGCCGCTCCCGCTGCGCGAGCGTATTGCCGCAGACGTCACCGCAGCGTTGGCCGACCCTGTCATCGTGCAGCGGCTGACGGCATCCGGACAGACGGTGGTGCCGGGATCCGCCGCCGAGTTTGCCGCCGCCCTCGAGAAGCAGCGCACCGCTCTTGCGGGATTTGCCAAGACCCTTGGCATCAAGGCGGCGACGATCGAATAGAAGGCATCGGCGCAGGCGTGCACCGTCAGTTCGGCCGATCGATGCCGCTCAAGTGCCCTGCCATTGCGTGACCGGGTCGTAACTGAAAATCCAGCGAAAAACACCCTGCGTTGTCAAACCGTGGCGCCTGATGAACGCAATTTCGCGGCGCAGGCGATCCCAATGCGAGTGCTGCTTCTTGAACCCAAGCTCGGTGCGTGAGAGCTGTTGCACCCTCGTCGCCCGCGGTTTGCGGACAGCCTCGTAGTTGGCGAGCGCCGCAACCGGATCGTCAGCCTTGGCGTGAAGCCATCGAGAAAGCACGTAGGCGTCCTCAAAGGCCATATTGGCGCCCTGGCCGAAGGTCGCAAGCATCGCATGCGCGGAGTCTCCGAGCAGCGTCACACGCCCCTTCGTCCATCGCGGAGCGTGCTCCCCGGAAAACTGCCCCCACTTCGAGCAAGATGTCGCTTCCGCCAGCATCCGGCGCAGCTTTTCGCCGGCGTGAGGAAAAGCTGCCAGCATCTCATCGACGCTGCTGGGCACCGACCATGATTGTTCCGTCCAACCTGGCTGCTGGCGGACACAGACAAAGTTGATGAACTTACCTTGCCGGATGTAATAGCTGATGATGAACCCGCCATCGCCGGACCATTGGTTCACATGCCGATTGTGAATGTCCTTGGGCAGCGCATCGGTGGGAGCCAACGCGCGCCAGCACATCGTTCCGGCGTAGCGCGGGCCGTCGCCGCCGAACACGCTCGCACGAACCGCCGAACGGATGCCGTCGCAACCCACGACAACGTCCGCTTCGGCGCCGGTGCCGTCGGCAAAGGATAGCCCGACTGTTCCGCCTTGGGGTTCGACCGCTGTGCAACGCTTGCCAAGGTGGATGATGTCCTGCGGCAGCGCCTCCGAGAGCAGGCGATGCAGATCGCTGCGATGCACAACATAGTACTTGGCGCCATATCGCGTCTCGAAATCGACGAACGGCAGGATGTTGTGGATCGTGTCCGACCCCCAATCGCGCCACGTCAGTCCGGCCGGCTCGGTTCCGATCTTGTGCAACTCGTCTGCCAGGCCAAGCGCGTGAAAGACCTTCACGGAGTTGGGGCTGAGATTGATTCCGGCGCCAAATTCGGCGAGCTCGGGCGCCTGCTCGTAGATATGAACTTCAAACCCCTGACGGCGTAGCGCGATGGCTGTGGCAAGCCCGCCAAGGCCGGCTCCCACAACTGCGATCCGACGCGCGCTTGCCATAAGGCATTCTCCACGAGCGGCGGGAGGCCGCTTCCACCTGTTTGTACCGTAAACCTAAACTCGGACGTAATTCTCGGCTCAAGCCAGCTCCGCGACCTGAACATGCCGGCAATGAATTTTTCGAGCGCATGCAGGATGGTCAGCATCGCAATTAGCGATCCGATGAATCTGTCTTATGATAGGAATCCAAGCCGGATGAAATTTTCTGAAGAGACAGGGGAGAGAAATGGCGGGCGACCATAGCAGAAACCTCGCGATTGGCGTCAGCGTGTTTCTCACGCTCGCCGCGAGTACGTCGGCCGGCGCACAAGATGGCACGGGTTCAGCGCAAAGCTATCCCAACCGACCGGTGCGTATCATAGTTCCACTCCCTGCTGGCGGGCCGACGGATATAAATGTCCGCATCGTCGCGCAGAAATTGAATGAACGTTGGGGACAGCCGGTCATTGTCGAGAATCGTCCCGGCGGCAACACGGGCATTGGCGCACAACTTGTCGCCAAATCGCCCGCCGATGGTCATACGCTACTGGCCGCCCAAGACACGACGATGGTCATGAACCCCGCAAGCGGCGCAACACTGACCTACGATCCATTCGTGGATTTCGCCCCAATTACTTTGCTGAACAGAAACGTGTCGCTGCTTGCGGTGCGCGCTGGCGATGGCCCAAAGACCATCAAGGACTTGATCGCATATGGGCGGGCCAATTCAGGCAAGATCAATTACGGAGCCGGCATTATCACCGCTCGACTTGCCGCGTATAGGTTCACGAAGCTTTCCGGCTTCGACGCCGTATTAATTCCGTACAAGGGCAGTTCCGAAGTCGTACAGGGACTGATGACCGGAAGCGTCGACTTCATCGTGGACGGACTGGCCGCAAGTCTGCCTTTGATCAAGGGTGGGCAATTGCGCGCGCTGGCGAAGCTCAACGACCAACCGGTCACCGCATTGCCCGACCTAAAACCGCTCGTTACGGAATCCGGCCTGCCGGAGTTGGGAGAGATGTCCACTTGGGTGGGGTTGCTTGCGCCGGCTGGCACGCCCCCCTCCATCATCCAAAAAATTCAACGCGACGTGGTCGAGATTTATTCCGATCCCGAGGTGCGCGAAAGGCTCGATCGATCGGGAATTTCTCCCGTCACCATGACGCCCTCGGAATTCGATCGTTTTTTTAGGGCCGAGGCGGCCAAATGGACCAAGGTCTTCCAAGAAAGCGGCTTGAAGCCCAACTAACTCCAAACCCGGAAGCTGGATGTCTAAAGTGGGACTGTCATTGCGTTGTAGGCGTAGAGCCAATCATAGCGATCGCTGACCCGATTTTTTTCCCACTCCCGCTCGACGTGGGCCTCAGCCACGGCCGTGTCCGCCAGCGCAGGATTATGCACTCGGCCCGCTTGTTCCGCGGATAGGTGAACGACGCGGGTGGTCCGCGCGATGCGGGCGGCTTGATAGCGCAGCAGTGCTTCAGCGGGGCTGCCGCCATACTCTTTCAACGCGCGCGCGATAACCATTCCGTCTTCGATCGCCATGTTGGCCCCTTGCGCCAGAAACGGCAGCGTGGAATGCGCTGCGTCGCCAAGCAACGTGACACGACCGACCGACCATTGCGAAATCGGCTCGCGGAATATGAGGGCCCACTTGTAAGGAGTCTGGATATTCTGAATCAACGACTGGACGTCGTCGTGCCAGCCGGCAAAGTCCTGCCTGAGCTCCTCAACAGTGCCTGTCTCGGTCCATGACTCGACCGTCCAGTCCTCGCGCTCAACGATGCCAATGAAATTAATGAGCTGCGACCCGCGAACCGGATAGTGAACAATATGCGCGCCGGGGCCGATCCAAAACGCACCGTCAGTGCGCGAAATGCTGGCCGGCAGGTTCGCGGTCGGAACCAGCGCTCGCCATGCCATGAAGCCGCTGAATTTAACTTTATCAGGGCCAAAAAGCGTTTGCCGAATTCTGGAATGGATGCCATCGGCGGCGATGAGAAGGTCAGTTTTTCTAGTCCTGCCGTCGGCGAAACGTATCGTCACACCGGCTTCATCTTGCTCCAGACCCGAACACTTCGCACCCAGACGAATCGCATCTGGTCGTTCCTGCCGGACTGCCCTGATCAGTTCATTGTGCAAGTCGGCTCGATGAACTGCGTAGTACGGAGCGCCATATTTCGCGAGTGAAG
Organism: Hyphomicrobiales bacterium; assembly: GCA_021730985.1. Taxonomy (GTDB): domain Bacteria; phylum Pseudomonadota; class Alphaproteobacteria; order Rhizobiales; family Xanthobacteraceae; genus Z2-YC6860. Next base: position 110,440 of record JAKFYI010000027.1, read on the forward strand.
CGTCGCCGAGGTCGATGAACTTCCATGACTTGCCGGTGTTCCAGAGCCGGACCTCCTTGCCCGTGGGTGTCGTGCCTATTCGTTCAATGTCGGGGCCCATTCCCAGTTCATAAAGAACCCTCGTACCGTTGGCCGCGATCTGCAGTCCAGCGCCGGCCTCTCGCAGATTTTCACTCTGCTCGAAAATCTCAACGTCAAAGCCTTCCTTCAATAGCGCGAGCGCCGCCGTCAGGCCGCCCAGCCCAGCACCCACCACTCCAATCTTCAATGAACTCATTTGCCTCACTAGTGCCCGGTGACAATCTCTGCGACCTTGTGCGGATTTTCCGGCAGTGCATTGCCCCGCCAAACGACGTGCAGATCCGGCCGGACGATAAGGTAATCGATGCCGTAAACTTGGCGCGAAGCCTCGTTGTCGAGGTCGAGTACGAAAAATGGCGCGCCGATACGCTCAAACGCCGTTTGGAGACCCGAAGCATCCGCCTTGCTCTTGCCCAGGCGCAGCAGTGTATAGCCATCCTCGATGCAATCGTGCACCGAAAGCTCCCCGGGCTTGAGCCAGACGTGCGGCAACCGCGCCCCGGGCCAACTCGTCGGCTCATACATTTCGATTTTTGGCTCCGGCCCGCCGGGTTCATCGCAGATGACCGAGGAAGCTCTATATCGGTAGCCGAGCTCGGCACCGACCACGCGGAATGACTTTGGCGCTTCGTCCCTCGCGATGGTCAGCAGATGATCCAGCGCAGCCTTTCCTTCCGGCGTATCGTCTTCGATATTGGGGCGATAGGCGCTTCGCCATTTCATGCGGCCGGTTGTGCCGCCGCCTGAAGCTTTGACGTTGATCGCCCCGACCGGACGACGCTCAGCCTCATAGGACTCCAGGAGTTTGGGACCTCCCCATCCCTGCAAGGCCGCGGCGATCTTCCAGGAAATGTCCATCGCGTCGCCGACCCCTGTATTCATGCCGAGACCGCCGGTCGGAATCACCAAATGGGCGGCGTCCCCGGCCAAAAACACATGGCCTTGGGCGTAGCGTTCGGCGAGCAGCAACCGCTGCGTCCACTTCGCACAATGCAACATCTCGTATTGTATTGGCGTGCCGACGATCGTCTCGAACAACCTCGCCATGTCCTCGTCCTTTTCAACGACGGCATGAAGCGTGAAGTGCTTTCGAGAATCCTGAACGATCATCAGCGTCCAGTGATCGTCAACACGATGGTAGTGGCGCGCGCGCGGCGCATGAACCTTTTCGTAGAGTTCGGGGCAATGGAACAGCGCCTGACGCATCTCCAAAATGTTCGGCTCGCCTTCCATTTTAAAGCCGAGTTGTTTACGAACCGCACTCGAACCACCGTCACAGCCGACCATGTAACGAGTGCTTATCGTGACGCGCTCGCCATTCGCTTTCTTCACCTGCGCGACCACGCCACCCGGCACTTCCTTGTAGGATTCGAATTCGTGGCCGAATGCCACCGTGACATTTGGAATGCTCTCAGCCACCGACTTGAGGAGCGGCTCAAGGGTGTACTGCGAAATGATTTGATACGGTTCGAGCGGAATCGTTCCATCGTTGGTGGCGTCACGCTTGGCTTTGGCCTCTGCTACACTCGGATAGCTCATCTTGAGCAGCGGCGGCTTCATCAAGTCGAACACCAAGTAGGCGTCCATCGGCCACTCGGGTGGATAGCCGGCAGCCCGGATGGTGTCTGCAAGACCAAGACGGCGAAATATTTCCATCGTCCGGGGGTTGCAACGCTCCATCTTCGGATACCCCAGAGGCGCGCTGTTTTTCTCGATCAACACGCAGCGGATACCCCGCCTACCCAAATCAATAGCCAGAGTTAGACCAACCGGCCCGGCTCCAACAATCAGCACCTGCGTATCCATTCGCATCCTGTCTTTTCGAAAATCATATCTGGAGGTGCGGCTGATGCAACTCGGCAAAGCATCTGCATCGCAGACCCGTGTACACCGAAAACCTAAGCCCTGACTTAAATAATGATGCAGACCGCACACACAGCCCATGCCATCATAGGAAAACAAAACTCAGTTTCCATAAATCCGATTTTGCAAGACACCTGCCAAGCCTGAGTATTTGCTCCCGATCGCCACCGTGCCGTCAAAAATGGAGCAAGCGATGCCACCGGCTCAAACTGCAACAAAGACCGGCCTAGCGGTTGCGCTGCTCACGGCTACGATCGGCATGGCGATCTTGGCAACAGCGGCGACGGCGCAAGAAACATATCCCAATCGCATCATCAAAATCGTCGTCCCGTTCGCGCCGGGGACCACCGCCGACGCCATTCCACGACTGATCGGTGAAAAGCTCACCGCAAAATGGGGACAGCCAGTTGTTGTCGAGAATCGGCCCGGCGCAACAGGCAACATCGGCGCCGAAATGGTCGCAAGGTCTGCGCCCGATGGTTACACCCTGCTGGCAACCGCGGCGCCCCCTTTGGCGATCAATCAAAGCCTCGATCCAAATCTCAAATTCGATCCCGGCGCGTTTGTGCCAATTTCGCTGATGACGCTGGTTCCAAACGTGCTCGTCGTCAGCCCGAAGCTCAACGTCAAAACGCTGCAGGAGTTTCTTGCGCTCGCAAAGAGCAATCCAGGCGGGCTGACCTACGTCTCCACAGGAGCCGGCGGAACGCCGACCCTTGCAATGGAATTGCTCAAGCTTAAGAGCGGGACGAACATCAGGGACATTCCCTATCGGCAGGGGACAGGCCCCGCAATAATCGACGTTCTAGGCGGGCGGATCGATGCGATGTTCATCAACGTCTCGGAGGCAATGCCTCATATCAAGGCAGGCGGCGTGGTCGCGTTGGGTATCAGCACGGAGAAGCGAATTCCGCAGCTTCCGGAAGTCCCGGCGATTGCCGAAATATTTCCGGGATTTTACTCGAGCACCTGGTATGCGATGGTCGCACCGCCCAAAACCCCGGCGGACATCGCGAACAAGCTTTCGGCGGCTGTGCTGGATGTGCTGCGGATGCCCGACATCGCGGACAAGCTCACATCGCAATCGATGGTCCTGATCGGTGCCTCACAATCCGAAACGGATAAATTCATTAAGAGCGAAGTCGAGCGGTGGCGCGAGGTGATCAAGGCCGCGGGGCTTAAGGCGAACTAAGCCCCTGACCGCGCGATGTGGGATCGCGTGGCTCATCGCCCTCGAAAAAACGGCTTTCGCTTTTCGCGAAACGCCGCCCTGCCCTCCGCATAGTCCTCGCTGGTGTAACAAGCGAGTGCAAGGCGCTCGCACCGTTCGATTCTCGGTTCACAAGCATTCATGGCACAGACTCCTTGGCATTCCGAATGTCGCCAGGATCGCCGGAGTGGAAAATCAAATTTTCGCCATCGTAAAAGTTGTTTTCGCGAACAACTCATGCGGGCTCAGCTTGCGGCTCGTCAGGCCCTGCTCGTGCGAATAGCGGGTCATGACCTCGATCTCGTGCAGGCATTCCTTGGTGCCGTAGCGCCAGTAGTCGGCCCCCATCAACGCCTGCGTCTCGGTGGCCTCCGCCTCCATCCATGGCAGCGCGACGGCAAGCTGCGCCAGGTTCTGCAGCTTCTCCAGGCCGATCGCCTTTGAATCGCACATCGCCTTGTAGACGCTGGCCGGCAGCCAGGGATATTTCTCCGCTAGCGACGCCCGCACCGCAACGATGTGCATGATCGGGAAGAACTTGGTCTTGCGGTAATAGTCCTGCTCGACCTGCTTATAGTTCGGAAACAACCGGTCGATGTTCGGCAGCCGCTTGACGTAAGGCGACGGCGTGCGCGCCGACAACATGGCGTCGATGTCGCCCGACACCAGCATGCCGGACAGCGTCTTGTCGCTCGGAATGGGTTGCAGATCGAGGCCCGGGACCGAAACCGGCATCCGCTCCTCGCGCCCGGGCTGCTCCTGGCCGCCGGTACGCCAATGGATGTCGGAGGGATGAATACCGTATTCGTCCTGCAGCATGCCGCGCAGCCACAGCGCGGCGGTCATCTGGTACTCCGGCACACCGACGATTTTGCCCTTGAGGTCGGCGGGCGTACGGATACGGCGATCGGTGCGGATATAGAACGACGAGTGCCGGAACGAGCGCGATAGGAACGCCGGCACCGCGACGTAGGGCGAATTTCCCTGGTCCACCATTCGCATGTAACTGCTGAACGATAGTTCGGTGATGTCGAACTCGAAATATCGGCAGGCCCGCGCGAAGATTTCCGCCGGTTCGAGAACAAGGCACGTCGTATCGCAGCCTTCGATCCGGACCCGGCCATCGACGATAGCGCGCGTGCGATCGTTGTCGCTGCAAGCCAGAGTGACGGGAATAGACGCCATGGGCTTCCTCGCAGGCAGCGAACGATTTGTTTGAGACACGGCGCGGGCCGCGCCGCCCGTCGCTGCGAGCGGGATAGTGGCCCAGGCCCGGCAGCGAAGCAAAGCCGATCTATTTAAGTGTTGTTCAGCGAATTCGAAGTCGCTTGGCTGGCTCTTTCTTCTCGTTTTCGCCCGAACCCACGATGACTGCGCCGCGGCCGCGCGTGTACTGCGTCAACGATCGCGTCACGCTGTCCAGCATGGCGGCTGCCGCCGGCATCAGCGTCTGACTTTGACGGGTGATGATGCCGATGGTCCGCGGGATGCGCGGTCGGATCAGCGGCACGAAGGCGAGCCCATTCATATCGATCGGCCTCGTCAGCATCGGCACCAGCGTGATGCCGAGCTTGGCCCGGACGCAATTCATCAGCGATGGCCGGCTGGTCACGATCATGGCGGGATCGTCAACCCCTTCGCCAAGACCACGGCCGCGAACCAGTTCGAATACGTCGCTGCCGATGAACTTTTCGCCTTCCAGAGCGCTCCAAGGGACGGGCTTGTTCTTTTGCGCCAGCGGATGATCGCGAGAGCAAAGCGCTCCGAAAGAATCCACCGCAATGGGCCGGCAAGTCAGCTTGGGGTCTTCGATTGCCCAGCTTGCAATTCCGATATCGACGGTGCCATCAGCCACGAGATTACGAATTTGATGCGAACGCTGATCCGTTGCCCGCACCCGGATATCGGGATGGTCCTTGCCGAATTCGATCAGCAGCTTGGCAAGCCATTCCTCGGACAGAAACGGAATCACGGCGAGCGACACCGATCCCCGCTCGGCGAGCGCAAGCTGCCGCACGTCGGCCACCGCCCGATCGTGCGTCGCCAGCAGATCCTGGAAGATGGGAAACAGCGACTGCGCCAGCGGCGTCAGCTTGGCGCGCCGGCCCTCCTCGAACAGCTTGCCGCCGACCTGGCGTTCGAGATGGCGCATGGCCGCCGATACGGCGGCCTGGGAGCGGAACGTACCGGTGGCTGCGGCGCGAAAGCTGCCGCTCATGGCTGTGATCACGAATTGCCGGATTTGCTGGATCCGCAAGGGCTCGGCAGCCATTGGGGCGCGCTCTCCATCCTTAGATATTTTAGAACTATAGTTCGGTAAATTTAGTTTGGCAAAAGTTACGCCGCGGCCAACACTCCGCCCCGTTCAGGACGGTCCGGGCAGGAGAGCAGGCTATGAAGTTCGGCATCTTCGACTACATCGACCGCCGCGACGAGCCGCTGCCGCAGACCTACGACGAGCGGATGACGCTGCTGCAGGCCGCCGAGGCCGCCGGATTCTACGGCTATCATGTGACCGAGCACCACGCGACGCCGCTGTCCGCCACGCCCTCGCCGGCGGTGTTCCTGGCTGCGGCCGCCCGCGAGACCAAACGTCTTCGTCTCGGCGCCCTGCTGTTCCTGCTGCCGCTCTACCACCCGTTCCGGCTGCTGGAAGAACTATACATGCTGGACAACCTGAGCCGAGGCCGGCTCGACATCGGTCTCGGGCGCGGCGTGTCGCCGTTCGAGTTCGCCGCCTTCGGCGAAGACTTCAAGCAGAGCGAAGGCATCTACGCGGAGACGCTCGACATCATCCGCAACGGGCTGACGCAGAAGCATCTCGATCATCAGGGCAAGCGCTACCGGTTCGATCGCGTTCCGATGGTGATGGACTGGGTGCAGAAGCCCCACCCGCCGCTCTGGTACGGCCTGCGCAGCGGCTCCGAGGGTTCGCTGCTGCCCGCCCGGCTCGGCATGAACGTGGTCACACTGGGCAATAGCGAGCGTTCGACGCAGGCCATCGCCCGCTTCCGCGGCGCATGGGCCGAACATGCGCCGGAGCGAAAGAAGAACGGTTGCGACGTGGCCGAATCGATGATCGGCATGGTGCGCGGCATGTTCATCGCCGACACCGACGCCGAGGCCGAACGCCTCGCCCGCCCGGCCTACAAGCTGTGGTTCGAGAACCTGATGTGGCTCTGGCGCGAGAACAATTCGTTCCCGGGAATTCCGTTGTCGCAAGACTACGACGAATCCCGGCGCGACGGATCTCTGGTCGTCGGCAGTCCGGACACCGTGCGCTGTGAGTTCGTGGCGCAGGCGCATCGCTGCAAGCACAACTACCTGGTGCTGAAGCTGGCCTTCGGCTCGTTCACCCACGCCCAGGAAATGCGGTCGCTCGAGCTGTTCCGGCGCGAGGTGATGCCGGCGTTGATTGACCTGAAGATCGACACCAGCGAACTTGCGCCCGCCGGCGCCGCCTAGACGCTGCGCGGCTGCACCGGCTGAGCGCACGCAACGCAGACGCTCCAAGAAGCCGAGCAATCGGGAGGGAACGATGTCCAAGCTCAATGCCACGCACGACCCGTCACGCCGCAGCTTCGTGCAATCGGCCAATCGTCCAGACACCGATTTTCCGATCCAGAATCTGCCGTTCGGCGTGTTTCGGCGGCGCGGCGGCGAGCCGCAGGGCGGCGTGGCGATCGGCGACCGCATCTTCGACCTCAAGGCCGGAGTCGAGGCCGGGCTGTTTTCCGGCCAGGCCAAGGTCGCGGCGCAGGCCGCGTCTGGTTCGACGCTCAATCCGGTCATGATGTTGGACAGCGCCCACGCCTCGGCGTTGCGCGCGCGCCTGTCCGATTTGCTGCGCCAGGGCGCGCCGGAGGCCGCGCCAATCCAAGGGCTCGGCGGCAAGATTCTGGCGCCGATGGCGGACGTCAAGATGGAACTGCCGGCGTCGATTGCGTCGTTCACCGACTACTTCACGTCGATCTTCCACGCCGAACGTGGCGGACGGGTGCGAAATCCCGACCAGCCGCTGACTCCCAATTTCAAGCACATCCCGATCGCCTACAACGGTCGCGCCACGTCGCTGCGCGTCAGCAGCGAACCGTTCAAGCGGCCCAACGGCCAGTTCCGCGCAAAAGGTGGCGAGCTTCAGTTCGGACCGGAGCCGCGGCTGGATTTCGAGCTCGAGGTCGGCGCGCTGATGCGCGGCAACGCCCAGGGGACGCCGATTCCGCTGTCCATGGCAGAGAGTCATATCTTCGGCTACTGCCTGGTCAACGACTGGTCCGCCCGCGCCATTCAAGCGTGGGAAACCGTCCCGGCGGGGCCGTTCCAAGGCAAGAGCTTCTGCACCACCGTGTCGCCCTGGGTGGTGACAGGCGAAGCCCTTGCGCCGTTTCGTTGCGCCGCATTCCAGCGCGCAGCCGACGATCCCAAGCCGCTGCCGTACCTCGCCTCCGCGGACAACGAGGCGAACGGCGGGATCGACCTGCAACTGGAGGCCTATATCCTCACGCCCAAAATGCGTGCGGCAAACCAAGAGCCTTCCCAAATCACGTTGACCAATCTCACTACGCTCTACTGGACGTTCGCGCAGATGGTCACCTATCACGCCAGCAACGGCTGCAACTTCCTGCCTGGCGACCTGATTGCCAGCGGCACCACGTCAGGTCCGACGGACGAGAGCCGCGCCTGCCTCAACGAACTTAGCGCCTATGGCACGGCGGACATCCCGCTTCACAACGGCGAGGCTCGGCGCTATCTGGAAGACGGCGACGATCTGATCATGCGCGCCCATGCCCGACGCGGCGGCTGCGTTACCATCGGATTCGGCGACTGTACCGGGCGCGTCGAGCCTGCCGTGCCCTGGCCGGCAAACTGACCCTCGGTCATGAATTCGTTGCCGCCGATCCGGCGCATCATCACCGAGGAAGGCACCGACGGCCGGGCCCGGATCGTTGCCGACGGCCCCTCGCCATCGGTCAAGTCCGTGGCCGAGCGCCCCGGCTACCGCATCACCAACCTGTGGCGAACCACATCGAGCCCGCCGCCGATCGGCGAGCCGGACGCCATCGCCCAGCACCAGGGCCTCGGCCCGATGAAGGGCGGCACGGTGCTGCGTGTCGTCGATTATCCGCCGGAGTCCGGCAACGCGGCCGAGCGCAAGCGGCAGCAGGCCGCGAGCTTCGGCCAGTTGTTCAAGGATGCCGAGCACCGGCTGGACAGCGCCAAGCATCCCGGCATGCACCGCACCGACACCATCGACTACGCCATCGTGCTCGAGGGCGAGATCGTCGCCATCCTCGACGAGCACGAGACTGTCATGAAGGCCGGCGACATCATGATCCAGCGCGGAACGGCCCACGCCTGGGCGAACCGCTCCGGCAAGCCGGCACGGATCGCCTTTGTCCTGGTCGACGCGACACGCTGAACCCTCCGCGAATACGCCGCGAGCATCCGTGAAAGTGCCCCCATGAGCTTCGAACTGAATCTGACCGGCCGCACCGCCTTGATCACCGGGGCGTCGCGCGGCATCGGCCGAGCCATCGCGGAAGCCTTCGCCGAGCAAGGCTGCCATCTGCATCTCGCCTCCCGCACCGAAAACGACTTGCGCACGGTCCAGGACGCGATCCGCGGCCGTTTCAACGTCGAGGTCGCAATCCACCCGTCGGACCTCGCCGACGGCGACACCTGCCGCCAGCTCGCCGCGGCCAGCGGAACGGTGGACATTCTCATCAACAATGCGGGCGCTATCCCAAGCGGCGACCTGCTGTCGATCGACGAGGACCGATGGCGCCAGGCATGGGATCTCAAGGTGTTCGGCTTCATCAACCTGTCACGCGCCGTCTACGCCGGCATGAAGGCACGAAAACGCGGAGTGATCGTCAACATCATGGGCGGTGTCGGAGAGCGCCCGGACGCCGCTTACATCGTCGGCAGCGCCGGCAACGCCGGCCTGGCCGCCTTCACCCGGGCGCTCGGCGGACGCAGCCTCGACGACGGCATCCGCGTGGTCGGCATCAATCCGGGCATGATCGCCACCGAGCGGATGCAGAAGCTGCTCGAGGAGCGCGCCGAAAAGGCCCACGGCGACAGGTCCCGCTGGCAGGAATTCACCGCGGCCCTGCCGCTCGGCCGCGGCGGCAAGCCGAGCGAGGTCGCCGACGCGGTGCTGTTCCTGTCCTCGGACCGGGCGAGCTACATCAGCGGCGCGGTGCTCGCAATCGACGGCGGCTCGTCCCACCGGCGCTAGGCGGCCAGTTCCGTCATTCGTCCTGGAAAAGCCCGCCGCCGGCGGCGAGTTCGCCGAGATGGTGCTCGCTGTCGCCCAGCAGGATATCGAGCATGGTCAGGCGCTTGAAATAGTGCCCTGCCTTGTACTCCATCGTCATCCCGATGCCGCCGTGAAGCTGGATCGCCTGCTCGCCGATGTAGCGGCCTGACCGACCGATCTGCACCTTGGCCGCCGACATTGCCCGGCCGCGCTCGGCCGCATTGCTGGACGAAACCATCATAGTCGCGAACAAAGCCATGCTGCGCGCCTGCTCGAGCGACATGAACATATCGACGGCGCGATGCTGCAGCGCCTGAAAACTCCCGATCTTCACGCCGAACTGCTCGCGCTGCTTGAGATAGTCCACCGTGAGCGCATGAAGCGCGGCCATTGCGCCGACCGCTTCCGCGCAGATCGCCGCGGTCGCCTCATCGAAAACACGCGCCAATATAGACAGTCCCTGGGCGGGATGCCCAACGACGTCGGCCGTACTTGCATGAACGCTGTCGAGCGTCACCGTGGCGGCGCGCAGTCCGTCCTGCGTCGGATAGCCATGCCGGCTGACTCCCTGCGCCCTGGCATCGACCAGGAACAAGCCGACGCCATCGGCGTCCTGCGTCGCACCGGCCGTGCGCGCGCTGACGATCAACCGGTCGACGCTGTCGCCCTGCAGAACCAGATCCTTGCGCCCCTGCAGAATCCAGCCGTCACCGGATCTTTTCGCCGTGACCGCGACGTGATCGCGCGCGTAGCGCGCCTCGCGCTCGTGGTGCGCGAGCGCCAAGGTCATCTCGCCGGCGACGATCCTTGGGATGATGGCTTCACGCTGCGCCGCGCCGGCGCCGTGACGAAGGATTCCCCCGGCGAGAATGATCGTGCCGAAAAACGGCTCCAGCGCCAGTGCGCGCCCGAACGATTCCATCACGATCATGGTTTCGACCGGAGTACCGGACAGTCCGCCGTCCTGCTGATCGAACGGCAGGGCCAGCAGGCCGAGCTCGGCGTATTTCCGCCACACCGCGCGGCTCCAGCCTTCCGCTTCGCGCCGGTATTTCTGGCGCAACTCGAACGTGTAGCGATCCGCCATCAGGCGCTCGACGCTGTCCTGGATCATCCGCTGGTCTTCGGTGAGGTCAAAGTCCATGCGACGCCTCAAAGACCAAGGATCGAACGGGCGACGATGTTCTTCTGGATTTCATTCGAGCCGCCGTAGATCGAAATCTTCCGCCAGTTGTAATAGGTCGGCGCGGCCGTCATCTCCCACAGTTCGCCGAACGCCAGCGCGCCGCCGATGTCGTCGCCGAGCCCATACGGCATCGCCTGCGGGCCGACGACCTGGAGCAGCAGTTCCGCAGTGGCCTGCTGGATTTCAGAGCCCTTGATCTTGAGAATGGATGAAGCCGGATCGGGCGTTCCCCTGCCGGCCCGGTTGCGTTCGGCGGCGACGACCCGAAGCTGGGTGATCTCCAGCGCCTTCAGTTCGACCTCGAGCGACGCCAGCTTGCGGCGGAAGATGTCGTCATCGAGAAGCGGGCGTCCCCTCACCTGGACGCGCGCGGCCAGTTCCTTGATCCGCCGGATGCGCTCTTTGGATACGCCGACGCGCGCAATGTTGGTGCGCTCGGAGCCGAGCAGGAACTTGGCGTAATCCCAGCCCTTGTTCTCCTCGCCGACCAGATTGTCGGCCGGCACGCGCACGTCGTCGAAGAAGATCTCGTTGATCTCGTGGCCACCGTCGATGGTCTCGATCGGCCGCACCACGACGCCCTTCGATTTCATGTCGATGAGCAGGAACGAGATGCCCCGCTGCTTCTTGGCCGCGGGGTCGGTGCGCACCAGACAGAAGACCCAGTCGGCGTATTGCGCGTAGGTCGTCCAGGTCTTCTGGCCGTTGACGACATATTCGCCGCCGTCGCGCCGCGCCGTGGTCTTGAGCGCCGCCAGGTCCGAACCTGCCGCGGGCTCGGAGAAGCCCTGACACCACCAGTCGTCGAGGTTGGCGATGCGCGGCAGGAAGCGGCGCTTCTGCGCCTCGCTGCCGAAGGCGATGATCACCGGCCCCACCATGAAGACGCCATAGGCCAGCGGCCGCGGCGCCGGCGCCATCTGGATCTCCTCCATGAAGATGTATTGCTGGATCGGACCCCAGCCGGTGCCACCCCATTCCTTCGGCCAGTTGGCGACCGACCAGCCGCGCCGGTTCAGGATGCGCTGCCAAGCGACCACGTCGTCGCGCGACAGATCGCGGCCCTCCACCATCTTGTGCCGGATTGAGGCTGGAAGCGCGGCGCGGATAAAGCTGCGCACCTCGTCGCGAAAGGCGATTTCCTCGGGCGTGAAACGCAGATCCATGACGGGGCTTTCGGGAATTCGACTATCGGGATGCCGGGCGCCCGCCGGCCGGCTGGAACGTCTCGCCGGCCTTGGCCAAGCGGTCGAGCAACGGCGCGGGAGCAAGATTGGGATCGCCGCTTGCAGCGGAAAACTGCGCCAGGCGATCACGGATCGTGGCAAGGCCGATCTGGTCGGCGTAGTGCATCGGGCCGCCGCGCCACGCCGGCCAGCCATAGCCGTAGATCCACACCACGTCGATGTCGCCCGGGCGTTGCACGATGCCCTCCGCCAGCACGCGGGCGCCCTCGTTGACGATGGGGAACAACAGCCGCTCGGTGATTTGCTGCGTATCGAGCGTGCGGCGCTCGATCCCGAGACGGCGCGACGCCTCTACGATCAGCCGTTCGACCTCGGGATCGGGCACGCCGGCCCGCGATCCCGGCTGGTAAAGATAGAAGCCTTTGCCGGTCTTCTGTCCGAAACGCCCGGCCTCGCACAGCGCGTCCGCAATCTCGGCGCGAAGTCCCTGCGATTTGCGCATGCTCCAGCCGATGTCGAGGCCGGCGAGATCGGACATGGCGAACGGTCCCATCGGGAAGCCGAACTCGACAAGCGCGCGGTCGATCTCGTGGGGCATCGCGCCCTCGAGCAACAGCCGCTCGGCTTCGACCGAACGCGGCCGCAGCATGCGGTTTCCGACAAAGCCGTGGCAGACGCCGGTGACCACGGCAATTTTGGCCAGCCGCCGGGCCGTCGCCAAGGCGGTGGCGAGCGTCTCGTGCGAGGTCTTGTCCCCGCGCACCACCTCGACGAGCCGCATGACGTTTGCCGGACTGAAGAAGTGCATACCGACCAGGGCTTCGGGCCGCCGGACGGTCTGCGCAATGACATTGGGATCGAGATAGGACGTGTTGGTCGCCAGCACCGCGCCGGGCTTTGCGTGGCGGTCGATTTCCGCGAACACGCTTTTCTTGACAGCCATGTCTTCAAACACCGCTTCGATGACCAGGTCGGCATCCGCAACGGCGGCGAGGTCGGACGCGCCCTCGATCCGCTTCATCCGGCGTTCGGCCTCGTCCGCGGCCATGCCGCGCGACACCGACGACTTGTAGTTCTTCGCGATCGTATCGAGGCCGCGCGCCAGCGCCTCCGGCCTGACGTCGATCAGCGTGACCGGGATACCGGCGTTGGCGAAGCTCATGGCGATGCCGCCGCCCATGGTGCCGGCGCCGATCACGGCGGCGCGCGCGACCTCGCGCGGCTGCAGGCCGGCGGGCATGTCCGCGACCTTGGACGCCTCACGCTCGGCGAAAAAGATATGACGCCGCGCCTTGGATTGCGGTCCCTGGCGAAGCTTCTGGAACGCCGCATGTTCCTGCCGGAGCGCCTCGTCGATCGGCAGAGTCAGGCACGTCCTGATCGCCGCGATTGCGGCAGCCGGGGCTTCCATCCCCTGAACGCGTTTCTTGAAACGGTCCGCGAGCGTGTCGAAGGCGGCGGGATCGGCGCGCAACGGAGCGAGCTTCTCATCGCGGTCCCGCACCGCGATGGGCTTGCCCCGAAGCGCGGCGTCGCGGGCGAACGCGATCGCGGCGGAGGCGAGTTCGCCGTCGGCGATGGCGTCGATGAGACCGCTCGCCAAGGCATCCTTCGCGCCGATCGGCTCGCCGGTCAGGATCATCTCCAGCGCCTTCTCGATTCCGACCAGACGCGGCAGGCGCTGGGTGCCGCCGGCGCCCGGCATCAGGCCGAGCTTCACCTCCGGCAGGCCGAAGCGCGCCGTCGCCAAAGCGATGCGATGATGGCAGGCCATGGCGATCTCGAGTCCCGCGCCGAGCACGGTGCCGTGAATGGCGGCGACCGCCGGCACGGCAAGCGACTCGATCGCGGCGATCACATCGAGGTTGCTGGGCGGCGCCGGCGGCTTGTCGAACTCCGAGATGTCGGCGCCGGCAATGAAGGTCCGCCCCGTGCAGATCAGCACCACGGCGTCGGCTTCGGCATCGTTGTGCAGACCGGTGAACGCCTGCAGCAATCCGGCGCGCACCTCCTGCCGCGTCGCGTTGACCGGCGGATTGTCGATCGTCACGACGGCAACCCTGCCCTCGCGACGCAACCCGACGTATGGACCAAACGCTGACATGATCGCTTGCCTCGGCCGAGGGTGAGTTGCGTTATGGACGTCTAGGCGACTTCGAACAACCCGGCCGCGCCCATTCCGCCGGCGGCTCTACTTGGTGACGATGCCCGCCTCTTTGACGACCCGCGTCCAGCGCTCGACATCGCTCGCGATCAGTCCGGCGAAGGCTGCCGGCGAGCCGCCCGCGATCCGCAAGCCCTGGGCCTCGAATACGGTTTTGAATTTCGGCGACCCCAGCATCTCCGTGAGCGTCGCGTTGTAGCGGTTGACGATATCGGCGGGGATGCCGGCGGGGCCCAGGAGACCGTACCAGGAATCCACATCGACGCCGTCGAAACCGGATTCGCTCAAGGTCGGCACCTGAGGCGCCTTGGAGAGCCGCAGCTTGCCGCTTATCGCCAGAAGATCGAGCTGTTTCGCTTCATAGAGCGGCTCGCTCTGGTGCGAGGGAATGAACATGGCGCTGACGAAACCGCCGACCAGCTCGCGGACCGCGCCGGCCGACGACGGGTACGGCACATGCGTCATCTTGATGCCCGCCCGCGACGCGAACAGTTCCATCGCCAGATGCTGCGGCGTGCCCGGGCCGGTGGAGGCATAGTTGATCTCGTTGGGCCGCTTCTTGACGATCTCGACGAACTCCTTGAGCGAGCCGGCCTTCACCGACGGATGCACCGCAAGGGCCATGGATCCCCGCGCCATTTCGATGATCGGCGTGAGGCTTTTCACCGGGTCATAGGGCATGGTCTTGAAGAATCCGACGTTGGTGGTGAGCGTGTTCGCGGCCATCAGCAGAGTGAGCCCATCCGGTTCGGAGGCCGCCACCATGCGAATGGCGATGGTGTGGCTGGCGCCGGCCTTGTTCTCGACCACCACCGTCTGGCCCCAGCGCTGCTTCAACTCGTCGGCCACCAGGCGGGCGAGAAAGTCCATGCTGGTGCCCGGCGTGGTGGGAACCACGATGGTGACCGGCTTGTCGGACAGGCGTTGCGCCACGGCGGGCGCCGCAGTCAGCGCTACAAATGCAACGCAAAATGCAGGCCAAGCGGTCCATCTGCGCATCGGCGTCTCCTCGCCCCTCTTGCAGTTTCTTTGACAGCGATGCTTGTCCGGGCTGCCGCCTAGACAAGGCTCCCAATCCTGCCTTTAGCCGGCGCGGGCCCGCACAGACCGGGCATGACATTTTTCGCGAACAGTTCTAGCGAGCGCATTTCCTGCGCGTGCGTCAGCGAACCGAAGGCGATCTGCACCACCTGATAGTTGTAGCCGCAACGCTCGATCTGACCCGCCAGTTCGCGCCGCACGGTGTCCGGACTGCCGGCGACCAGCGTGCCGGCCGCGCGCGCGGCGTCGTACTCCAGCGGGATCGGCAGCGGCGAAACGCCTCCCTTGTCCTTCCACAGCCACATCAGGCTCTCGGCCCAGCGATGATAGGCGGGCGCGGCGATGCGGGCGGCTTCCTCGTCGGTCTCGCCGACGAACACCGTGCGCATCACGCCGACGATCGGATCCTTGACCGGCGAGTTGAAGCGCAGGCGCGCGGGCGCCTCCTCAGCCCAGATTTCACGGAAGCGCTTGATGTTCTTGGCGACACGGTCCTCGGGTCCGAGCGTCACGACATTCATGCCGTGGCGCGCCGGCAATTGCGACGCATGATCTCCGCCGCGCAGGCCATACCAGAACGGCGGATACGGCTGCTGATAGGGCCGCATCGGGATCGGCACGTCATCGAGACGGAAACGCTTGCCGTGATGATTCAGCCTCTCCTCGCGGAATCCCTTGTGCAGAATTTCCAGCACCTCGTCGAAGGCGTCGCCGCTATCCTCCAGATCGACGCCGAACGAGGCGAACTCGTAAGGCGAGACACCGCGCCCGACGCCGATGTCGAGCCGGCCGCGGCTGAGGTGATCCAGCATGCACAGCTCTTCCAGGAGCCGCAGCGGGTGATAAAGCGGCAGCAGGAACAGCAGCGCGCCGAGCCGGATGGTACGGGTGCGCTGCGCAGCGGCAGCCAGAAACACGGCCGGCGACGGCGTAGCGGACAGCGGCGTCGCATGATGCTCGGTCACATGATAGCCGTAGAAACCGAACGCCTCCGCCGCCTGCACCAGCGCAAACCGGTCCTCGTAGGTCTTGGCCAGCGGCTCGTCGCGCCGGTCGATATAATCGAAGATGCCGAATTTCATGGGATCCCCTTGAGGGCGGACTCTCGGCGGGCCGGCAACTTTTGACAAACTTGAATTATCGAATTGAACTTTACCAGCGCCGAAGCGGTCAGGATGCCGCCGCCAGCCAGGCCTTGCCCTGCGCGCGGAGCCGCTTTTCACCCTCGCTGCCGCCCATGACCAGGCCAGACGGAACCTGGCGGCCCTTCTTGCCCTGCCGCAACCGCATGAACGCGCAACTGTTGTTGTCGTCGTCGAGCTTGAGGCCGCTGTAGAACGCGGCCGGCACAGCGCCCGGCGTCACCGGATCGAGCCGGTCCTTGTCGTAGATGCAGTCCCAGCGCGAAATTCGCCACTCGCCGTTGCGCTTCTCGAACAGATCGTAGAAGCGCGCGTAGCACACGCAGTCGAACAGCAGGCCGTCGAGATAGTCGCGGCTGAGTATCTGCACGTCCATTTCAAGCACGGCACGGTTCCGGTCGACCGTCGCGCGCGCGTTGCCGATCCAATGCGCGCTGCGCTCCTCCGGTTTGCGGTTCGCGGCGGCATCCTTTGAGCGCTCGATGAAGCCCAGCGCCGTTCCGCTGTACCAGGAGATCGTCACCGTGGCGTCCGGATGGAAGCACGATGCCAGCGTCTGCCAGTCGGCGTGATCCCGGCTGTAGGCCCAGACGCGGCGCACGCGCGTGATCTCGTATTCGTCGGTGATCGCCTGTAGGCGGCTGTTCAAATCGGTCATCAGATCAGTCCTTGTGCAGTCGTCGCTTGCCGGCTCCGGGACAGCAGTCCCCGGAGCTGCGATCAGGCTCTGGAACGCGAGGCGTCGATGTCCTTGAGAAAGCCGCGAACGGCCGCGGCGAACAGCGCCGGCTGCTCGACGTTGGAGATGTGCCCGGCCTCAGGAATCTCCACGTAGCGCGAGCCGGACATAGCCCGATGCATCTCACGGACGATTTCGGCCGGAGCGCCGAGATCCTGGGCGCCGACAAGAAGAAGCGCCGGCACCCGGATTTGTCCGAGCCGGCGGCCGTAGTTCAACGCCTTCAACGCCGCGCCACAGCCGCAATAACCATCGCGCGATGTGCCGCCCATCATGAGCCGCATCTTGTCCAGCGTCGGCGACGGCTTGGCGAGGAAGGCCGGCGTGAACCAGCGTCCCAGGGTGCGTTCGACCAGCGCCGCCATGCCGCCATCGCGCACGATCTTGATCCGGTGGTTCCAGCCTTCGATGTACTCTTCGTCGGCTTCGGCGCGTGCATCGCAAACGGCAATGCTGGCGAGCCTGCCGGGCCGATCAAGCGCCAGTCCCAGCGCCACCATTCCCCCCATCGACAGGCCGACGAAGTGCACCCTTTCGGCCTTCAACTCATCCATGATCGCGGCAGCATCGCGGACCAGTAGATCGAAGGAATAGTCGCCCGTTGTCGCCGGCGTATCGCCATGGCCGCGGGCGTCGTAACGCAGACAGCGGTAATCGGCCTTCAGAGCCTCGACGAGGTCGTCCCACATCGACAGATTGGTCGCGAGACCATGCGCCAGCATCACCCACGGCGCGCCTTCCGGGCCATCAATGCGGATGTTGAAAGGAACTCCGCCGACCTTGACGCTGAGCATTGCCGCGCACTCCCCGTCGCTGTTGCTGCTTCATTAGCCGGAAACCGCGCGGACTGAGAATTCCAAAGTTCAAAACTCATCTTCGATTTATCGCGTTTGGGATATGCTCACCCTTGCCACAGAGTTTCCCGGCAGCACCTCGTCAAGAGTGCACCGGCAGGAAATCGCCGCAGGAAATCGCCCATGAGTCGTCCATCACAGTGGTTGGCGCGCGCCGCCTTGGCTTGGGTGTTCGCGGCCCTCGCCGCACCGGCTGCAACGCTGGCGCAGGACGGCTATCCCAACCGGCCGATCCGGCTGGTCGCGCCGTCTCCGCCGGCCGGTGTGCATGACGTCATCGGACGCCTTTGGGCCGAGCGGATCAAAGCCGAACTCGGAACGGTGATCGTCGAAAACCGGCCCGGAGCCGGGACCATCCTCGGCGCCGCCGAAGTGGTGAAGGCGGCGCCGGATGGCTACACGCTCCTGCTGGGAAGCACGAGCAGCCACGTCGTCATGCCGGTGACAGGAAATCCCAACTTCGATCCGATGAAGGATCTCGAGCCGATCGCTCTCCTGACGGCAAGTGTCACGTCGGTCGCGGTCACCCCCAGTCTGCCGGTCGAGACGCTTTCGGAACTGATCGCCTACGCGAAGGCCAACCCCGGCAAGCTGTCCTATGGATCGGCCGGGATCGGCTCGATGAGCCATCTGACCGGAGAGCTGTTCAAGAAGCTCGGCGGCGGCATCGACATGGTTCACATCCCCTACAAGGGCGCGGGACCGGGCATCGCCGATCTCGTCAGCGGACATATTCCCGTCCTGACTCCGAACGCGACCGGACAGGTCCTGGAGTTGCATGAGGCGGGCAGGATCCGCGTCCTGGCGGTCAACGCACCCCAGCGTCTGAAGGCTGCGCCGAATATTCCGACCGCGGCAGAGAGCGGCATGCCGGACATGAACGTGCTGTTCTTTTGCGGCCTGTTCGCTCCCGCCGGCACGCCGAAGGCGATCATCGACCGGATCAACAAGGCGACCCAGAGCATGTTGCGCGACGAGCAGTTGCAGGAACGCCTCATCGTGATGGGCTACCAGCCGATGCACGATTACGGACCGGCGGAAGCCCAGGCATTCATCCGGGCAGAACAGCTCCGATGGGCCCCCATCATCAAGGCGAGCGGCGCAAAAGCCGAATGACGCGGTAGGATCGGCGGACGGCGCAGCGCATCCGCCGTTGGGGAGAGCCATGTGGCACGATTGAAGCTATCGCTCGCGATGGGCCCTTACGACCACGTCGCGGACCTGACCAACGGGCGCGTTCCCGTCGAAGGCGTCGAGCTCAACTGCCTGACCTACCGCATCGAGGAAATCTTCTTCCGCACCATCGTGCATCGCGATTTCGACGTCTCGGAAATCTCGATGGCGAAATACGTCTCCATGGTCTCGCAGGGCGACGACACGTTCGTCGCGCTCCCGGTGTTCCCCTCGCGCGTGCCGCGGCACTCCTCGATCTACGTGCGCCGCGACGGCCCGGTGAAGACGCCGGCCGATCTGAACGGCAAGAGGATCGGCCTGCCGGAATGGGCGCAGACAGCCGCCGTCTATTCGCGCGGGATGCTTGCGAAGCAGTACGGCGTGGATCTGGCCGGCATCGATTGGATACAGGCCGGCGTCGAGCAAGCCGGTCGCATCGAGAAAGTGAAGCTGAACCTGCCCCACGGCCTCAAGGTGACGCCGCGGCCGGATGCGACGCTCAACGCGATGCTGCTGTCGGGAGAACTCGACGCCGTATTGAGCGCGACGCCGTTGTCCAGCTTCACGCAGAACCATCCGAACGTGCGGCGCCTGTTCGAGGATTTCCTCGACGCCGAGATGAAATACGTCGCCGAAACCGGAATCCTGCCGATCATGCACACGGTGGTGATCCGGCGGGAGCTGGTCGATGCCAATCCCTGGCTCGCCATGAACCTGTTCACCGCATTCGAACAGGCCAAGAACCGCAGCGTCGAGCGCGCGCTGTTCTCCGGCTTCACCGCCTATCCGATCCCCTGGGCCTACGAGCACGCGCGCCGCGTCAAGGTCATGCTCGGCGGCGATCTCTGGCCCTATGGCATCGAGGGCAACCGCCGCACGCTCGATCCGTTTCTCGAGTTCTGCTTGGAGCAGGGTATTTCACACCGCCGGATTCAGGTGGAAGAGCTGTTTGCGCGGCAGGTGCAACAGGGCTTTCGGGCCTGACCCGTTTCAGTTTGCGCGTCGAGACAGATGGATACCTGCGAGGTAGCCAAATGTAAGTGCAGGCCCCAACGTAATGCCAGGCCCGGGATAGTTGCCGTTCATGATCGAATTCATATCGTTTCCGCAAACATAAAGACCGTCAATGACGGTGCCATCTGTCTTGAGAGCTCTCGCGTCGCTGTCAGTCTGCACACCGATGGCGGTTCCAAGGTCCGCTGGATAAATTTGCATGGCATAGAACGGTGGCCGCTCGATCGGGGCAACGCACGGGTTCGGTGTGTGGCCCGCGTCGCCGAGATGCCGCTGATAGATCGTGCTGCCGCGATCGAACTCGGGATCGAACCCTTGACGCGCATGGACGTTGTAGCTTTCGAGCGTTTGCCGCAGCGCCGACTCTTCGACGCCCATGTTCCTTGCAAGCTCTGGAAGATTCGCTCCCTCGATCAATTCGCCCTTCTCGATGTAAGGCCCGATCCGCCGCGTGAATGGCTGAATGCGGCCCAGCCCGTATGTCCACAGAAAGCGGCTGTCGCAAATCAGGTAGAAAGCGCTTCCTCCACCAACGTTACTGTTGCGAAGCATGGCGAGCACAAACTCATGATAAGAGAGCGCCTCGTTTACGAAGCGCTTGCCCGCCGCGTTGACCGCAATGACGCCGGGCTTTGCGCGATCAGTCACGGTGTGTGGGAAAACTCCCGCGGTGCCGTCGTTTCGCTGGAACAGCGACGCAGGCGCCCAATAGGCCGGGCTTGCGACCGGCGAGCCAATGCTTGCACCGGCCCCATTCGCAAGCTGCAGGCCGTCACCCGTTCCTGCTGGATTGGTGGCGGACACCGCTCCGGCGGATGAAGGAAAGAAACGCCGCCGCAACGTCGCATCGTGGGAGAAGCCGCCGGTCGCCAGCACCACGCCCCGGCTCGCATGAATCGTCAGACCGCCGTTTGCGCCTTCAATTTCCACTCCTGCGACCCTGCCATCGTCGGCCGTGACGAGTCGCGACACATGCGCTCCGAACAGAATGTCCACCTTGCGAGAAATCAACGACGCGTACAGGCGCGCCGCCAGGGCGTTCCCGAGATGCAGCGTCGTGCCTCTCGGATGCCGCAAGCGCTGCAGCGCATAAGCAGCAATAAGCCGTGCCGTCTTGACGGTGGACCGGATGGAGCGACCGGCATTCCGAAGGTGCGGGATATCGAGCCGGTTCACCATCATGCCGCCGAAAAGAGTGAATTCGGGCAACGGCGGGCGAAGCCGTCCAAAGTTCTTGCCAAGCGTCGCGCCGTTGAACCGCAGAGGTTCCAGCACACGTCCGCCGGGCGTAGAGCCGGGCCGCTCTGGATAGTAGTCGGGATACTTCTGCACCGGCACAAGCCGAACCAGCGTGTTCGCTTCGAGATATTCGATAGCCTCGGACCCGCGCGATAGATAGGTCCGCCGAAGTTCGGCGTTTTCGCTTTCGGGAACGGTGTTGACGAGATAGTTGAGGGCATCGTCGAACGTGTCGGCGATCCCGATGGCGCGCATCTTCGGATTGGCCGGAATCCACACCATGCCGCCGGACCACGCGGTGGTCCCACCGACAAACTCGGTCTTCTCGACCAGAAGGACTTTCAAGCCCTCGGCTGCCGCAACCGCTGCCGCGGTCATGCCGCCGGCGCCGGCGCCGATGACGATGGCATCGTAGCGATCGGAGTCAGGTTGCAACGGCTCCCCCACGTACCCGAGTTCGCAGGCCGCGTTCGGCCTGTGTGTTGACAGTGCGGCTGGAACTGTAAATATCTTCCAACGACAAAGGAATGTCTCTCACATTGTCGCAGGCCTGCCGATCGACGATCTGCCGACTTTCGTCTCCATCCCGCCGCCTGCATCCTGGAGCGTAGAAATGCCGGGCTCTGACCGTAGCCGCTCGAATGCGGGCGTGCGCCGCATCGAAATCCTGGAGACGCAGCCGCTCGCCTTCGAAGGCCGCACCTTCGGCGATGCCGGCGCGTATCGGCACATCCGGGGCCGGCTGACCTGCGACATCGATCCAACCCATCAGTTGAATGCGACCATCGTCGATCTCGACAAAGCCCCACGCAATCGAGACGGACGCGTGGAATATTGGACCGATTTCTCGGTGCTGACGCCGGCTGACGCAGCCCGCAGCAACGGCTGGCTCTTCTACGAAGTGCTCAATCGCGGCAACAAGCTCGGCATCAGCCGGATCAACAACGCGGTCGCATCCAACCGTTTCGACAAGGCCGCCGATGCGGGTGACGGCCTTTTGATGCGGCAGGGCTTCACGATGATCTGGAGCGGTTGGCAGGGCGATGTTCAGGCCGGACAAGATCGTTTGGCGATCGATCTCCCCACTGCCCGCAATCCGGACGGACCGATCGTTGCGCCAAGCCGTGAGGAATTTATCGCTGAGGCAAGCGGTTTGGCCACCGACGAGTTCATCCGGCAGACATCGGACAACGTGTTTGTCGCCACGCTGTCTTATCCGGCCGCAAACCTTGATCCATCGCTGGCTACGCTGACGGTGCGTCAGCGCGAGCAGGACGCGCGGGTTTCGCCGCCGGACCTGAAGTGGCGTTACGTTGACGGCGTTCATATTGAGATCCAGCGCGCCGCTGGTTTCGATCGCGGCGCAATCCACGAATTCATCTATCCGGCGCGCGATCCGAAGGTCATGGGCCTTGGACTCGCCAGCATTCGTGACGTTGTTTCGTACTTCCGCGAAGGGGGGCCAGACGATGGGGGACAGCCCAATCCACTGGCGGCCGGAACGATGCGCCGTGCCATGATCTTCGGCGCGTCCCAGAGCGGCCGTATCATCCGCGACTTCATCTATGAAGGTCTCAATGAGAGCCTTCGCGGTGGCATTGTGTTCGACGCAGCTCTGCCCGTTGTGACCGGTTCGCGGCGCTCTTTTGTCAACGCGCGGTTCGCGCAGCCTGGCCGCTATTCGCGCCAGCATGAGGATCACTCGTTCGGCGGCGACCAATTCCCATTCAGCTACCCGACGCTGACCGACCCACATAGCGGCCGCACCGACGGAATCCTGCGGCGCGCGATCGCGGCCGACGTCTGCCCCAAGATCGCGCACATCGACGCCGACACGGAGTTGTGGGCCGGGCGCGGCTCTCTGTTGGTGACCGACTGCGAGGGATGCGACATCGAAATGCCTCAACCGGTCAGGATCTATCTCACCGCGGGCGTGCCGCATGCCACCGCGCCGCCCGCAGCCGCCGCAGTCGCGCAGTTGCCGCACAATCCAATCCCCTATTCGTTTGCACTGCGCGCGCTGTTGCTGCACCTGCTGCGCTGGGTCGAATACGGCGAAGCGCCGCCGCCCAGCGCGTTCCCGTCCCGCTCTGCCGGCACACTCGTGCCGGTCGACCAATTCCGGCGCACGTTCCCAAAGATCCCGAACGTCACAACGCCAGTTGCCTGCAATCGCCTGAACGTCATGGATCATAGCGTCCAGCCCCCGAGGCCTGGCGCGGAGTATCCGGTGTTTGTGGGAGCTGTCGATGCGGACGGCAACACCGCAGGCGGCATCCGTCATCCTTTGATTGAAGTTCCTGCAGCGACGGCAACGGGCTGGAACCTGCGCGCCAAGGGATACGGGGAAGGCGACCTTTATAATATTCTCGGCGCGCTCGTCCCCTTTCCGCGGACGGAGGCGGAAAGAGCGAGTTCCGGCGATTCTCGCCCGTCGCTCGAAGCGCGCTACGAATCTCACCAGGATTGGTCGAAGCGCGTCGCCGCTGCTGCCGACGTTCAGGTCGCCGCCGGCTTCATGCTCCAAGAGGATGCGGGTCGGCTATCGGAGAAACTGAAAAGCGGATCGTGGAGCATCAGAGACCTGCTGTAGAGAGCAGGCCGCCGCAACTCTGCCACTCTCACCAAGGCAATTCCTTGCCGTCCCACGTCAGGAACCGGCCCCTGCTCGCTGCCGTCGCACTGTCGATAGCGCCGCGCATGCCGCTGACACTCTCCTCCAGCCCTACATCGGCAAGCGAACTGCCCATGCCGGTTTGACGAACCCATCCGGGGTGAAGGACGAAAGCGATCAGTTCGGCATGATCGACGGCGAGAGAACGCCAGGCCGCATTCAATGCAGCCTTGGAGCTGCGATACATGTACCTGCCGCCCGTATCGTTGCAGGCGATCGAGCCACGGCGGCTGCTGATTGCGACAGCCTTGCGTTGCACGCTTCGGCGCAACGGCGCGAGGAGCGCCCCGACGAGCGCAACGGGCGCAATGGTGTTGACGCGAAAACTCGTTTCCCATGATTGCAGATCAATATTGTCGATCGGCATATCTCGAATTCCCAAATGACCCGCGTTCGCGATCAGCACATCGACTGCATCGTCCCGAAGTGCATGGCCAAGCGCGCTGATCGTCGAAAAGTCCGTGAGTTCCAGTTCGTGCAGTTCGATGTCGAGGCTGGCGAGATCATCGCCTGCGTTCCGTCGATTGCGTACGGTACCCAGCACTCGCCAGCCGTCCGCGCGATATTGCTTCGCGAACTCCAGCCCGAGCCCGCGGTTGACTCCGGTGATCAGAACAGTCGGCATCATCTGGCCTCGGCCGAATTTGGAACGTACGGATTAAAGAAGCATCTCATATTGCGCAACGCCGTTTCACAGTTATAGTTTGGCGCAAAATTCAAGGGAGGACCGCTTGCCCAGACCTGTGCGCCGTCTCGTCACCGGACACGATTCAAACGGCCGGTCTGTGTTCATTGAGGACGGCCCTGCGCCCGATGCATTGCCCTCGCTCGCGACTCCCAAGCTGATCTCCACATTGATCTGGCGAACGACGACATCGCCGGCCTCTTACGACGGCAACGAGGACATGGCGCCGGCCGGATTGCGCGTGCCGACCGCCCCGCAACAGCGTGGTGGCACCGTTTTTCGCGTCAGCGACATCCCTCCGGACAGCGAACTTGGCGATTTAAGCCAGGTCGACATGGGGAGACACGGCGTTCACGTTTCCGCGGAGGGCCGCAAGCGCCACGTCATGTTCCACACGACGGACACGGTCGATTACGCGATCGTCCTGGAAGGTGAAATCTGGGCCGTGATGGATGACGAAGAGCGGCTCATGAAACAGGGTGACGTGCTGGTTCAACGCGGGACGGGTCATGCGTGGTCCAACCGCACCGACAAGCCCTGCCGAATGGCGTTCATCCTGATCGATGCAGAGCCCAAGCGCTGACATTGAACGTCGGACATCAAGGAGGCGCGCAAGCGAT
This sequence comes from Hyphomicrobiales bacterium, assembly GCA_021730985.1. Lineage (GTDB taxonomy): Bacteria > Pseudomonadota > Alphaproteobacteria > Rhizobiales > Xanthobacteraceae > Z2-YC6860. The sequence goes on from JAKFYI010000027.1 coordinate 135,574, forward strand.
CCCGCTCGCTATTCTTGCTTCGCACCGGAAATCTTGACCAACTCACCCCACTTCTTGTGCTCAACTTGAACCGTCTTGATCAGATCGGCCCGGTTGAGGTCGCCGATCTGGAAGGACTGCTTATCGACGAAGATCGACGTGAACGCAGGTTCGGCGATCACCTTCATGATATCGGCGTGAATCTTGTCGAGGATGGGAGCCGGTGTTCCTGCGGGCGCCGCCATGCCGAACCAGCTACTGATGGAGTATCCCGGCACAGTTTCGCCGATCGTCGGCAAGTTCGGCCGCTGCGGCAGCCGCTTCTCGCTCGCCGCAGCGATGATCTTCATCTTGCCCTCCTGCGCGTACTGATCGAATACGCTCAGCGTGGCGATGTACATCGAAACACGACCCGCCAGAAGCTCCGGCACAACCAGATTCGATCCGCGGAACGGCACATGCAGTATCTTCGTACCGGTCATGTGCTTGAGATATTCCATCGCAACATGCATGTACGAGCCAACGCCTGACGACGCGAAGGTCAAGGCATCCGGGTTGGCCTTGGCGTAGGCGAGCATCTCGGGAATGGTGTTGAAGGGCGCATTGTTGGCAGCCGCGAGAACCGGTGCGATCCGCACGCACAGCGCGAGCGGCGCCAAGTCCTTCAGCGGATCGTAAGGCAGCTTCGAATTGATGTGTGGCGTGATGACAAACGAGGCGCTGTCGCTGAACAGAAGCGTGTGACCGTCCGGGGCTGACTTGACGACGCTGTCCACGCCCAGCACCGAGCCGGCCCCGGGCCGGCTCTCCACGATAACAGGCTGCCCCCACATTTCGGACAAGCGATGCGCGATAGCGCGCGCCATCACTTCGGTTGCGCCCCCCGCCGCGAACGGATTGATGATCCTGACCGTCCGGTTTGGGAAGTCCTGCGCTTTCGCAGGACTCATCGCCGCTACAACGAACGCAGCAGCAAGCACGCCTAGAACTCGACAGCTCATCATTGCTAGCCTCTACTGCTGGACCTTGGCGCCGGAAATCCTGACAAGCTCGCGCCACTTTTCGTGCTCGGCTCTTACCTTGGCGGCGAATTGAGCGCGCGTCAGCGTACCGGCTTGATACGCTTGCGGGATGATGAAGGATTCGTTGAACTTCTTCTCGTTCAGAACCTGGCGCGTGTCGGCGTTGATCTTGTCAAGGATCGCGGCGGGAGTGCCGGCAGGCCCCGCCAATCCGAACCAGACGTCGATTGAATAACCGGGCACAGTCTCACCAATGGTCGGCAAGTCGGGCCGCAACGGCAACCGCTTTTCTGTTGCGGCGGCGATGACACGCAGTTGCTTGTCTTTTTCGTACTGGGTGAACACGCTGATCGTGACCAGGAACATGTCGATCCGGCCCGACAAAAGATCGGGCATCACCTGATTGGTGCCGCGGTAGGGCACATGGACCATCTTCACATTGGCCATGTGCTTGAGATACTCGAACGCCACATGCGTGTAGTTGCCGACACCCGGCGACGCATAAGTCAGTTTGTCTGGGTTGGCTCTGGCGTAATCCAGCAGTTCCTTCACGCCGGGGCCCGGCGTGTTGTTGCTAACAGCAAGGGCTGGCGAGAGCTGCACTCCAAGTGCAATCGGCTCCAAATCCTTGAGCGGATCGAACGGCAGCTTGTCGTAGATGTGCGGATTGATCACGAACGGCGACAGGTCTGAGAACAGCAGCGTGTAACCGTCCGGCGTCGATTTGGCGACGAAGTCCGCTCCAAGCGACGCACCGGCGCCAGCCTTGTTCTCCACCACAACCGGCTGCTTCCACAGCTCGTTGAGCTGCTGCGCCAGCGCACGCGCGACGACATCCGTTCCGCCACCCGCCGTGTACGGTACGATGATCTTGACTGGACGGTCGGGGAACTGCTGCGCAAAACTCGTGGCGGGCGAAACGTGCAGCAACAAAAGCAAAAGCAGAAACTGCCAAAGCGGTTTCTTCATCTCGCTCCTCCTCCCCTCGCTTCTTCGTTAGCTCGTCTGAGCGAGTGGCGCTGCCGTGTCATCGGCGGCTCGATACCTGCGCAAAACGCCCGTCGAACGCATCAAAAGCTATCAGCGGCTCTCACATTGTCAATTGCGACTGACGATTTTGAAAAAATTGCCCTTGGTTGGAAAGTCAGCTAACCTGACTAGAATTGGGAACGCGAGAGAAGGGATGGAATACGCACGGCTTGGCTCTACGGGACTCACCGTATCGCGCATCTGCCTCGGCTGCCTGACATTCGGCTCCAAGCAATGGCGTGAGTGGATGCTGGAGGCTGACGCGGCGCGCCCGATCATTCGGCACGCGCTGGATACCGGCATCACGCATTTCGATACGGCGGACTTTTATTCCCTTGGCGCCAGCGAAATCATTCTCGGGGACGCGTTGGCGGACTTCGGAGTGCCGCGGGACAAGGTGGTGATTTCGTCGAAGGTCGGCCTACAAGTGGGCGGCGACCCCAACGAGCGCGGCCTGTCGCGCAAGCATATCCGCCATTCGATCGACGGCTCGCTGAAACGGCTGCGGACCGACTACATCGACCTCTATCAGATCCACCGGTTCGATCCGCACACTCCGATCGAAGAAACACTCGAGGCGCTGGACGAGATCGTTCGCGCGGGCAAGGCGCTCTACATCGGCGCATCGTCGATGTTCACCTGGCAGTTTGCACAGCTCACGTCGGGCGCAGCACGGCGCAATCTATTCCGCTTCGCGTCGATCCAGTGCCACTACAACCTGATCTATCGCGAGGAAGAGCGCGACATGATCCCCTTTTGCACGGCGGAGAATGTTGCCTTCCTGCCATGGAGTCCGCTGGCACGGGGCTTGCTGGCGCGGGGCTCTGATCCGGATGCTTCCCTGCGTGCGCAAGGTGACAACGCCACCCAGCGATTCTACACGCATGAGTCCGATGCGCCGATTGTTGCGCAGGTCGGACGGATCGCAAAGGACCGCGGTGTACCTCCGGCCCAGGTCGCGATCGCGTGGTTGTTGCACCAAAAACAGATCCCGTCGGCAATCATCGGCGCGACGAAGCTATCCCACATCGACGACGCCAACAGCGCCACGTCGTTCAAGCTCACGTCAGACGAAATCGCGCTGCTGACCGAGCCTTACAGGCCGCACGCCATTGTCGGTCATCACGCGTAAGCTGGCGAGGGAGACGGCATGACAGCGCAAGCGGCGAAGTTCGGCTGCAACACATATTCCTACGTCTACTCCGAACGGGCCGACCGATGCATCGCCCGCCTCATGGACTTTGGCTTTCGGGAATTCGAGCCGATGGTCCACCCTGGACACCTTTGGCCGGCCTCGCCCAAGGCGGAAGGCCTGAAGGAGCTGCGACAGGCTCTCGACCGAGGTGGCGGGCGCATCGTCACGCTCAACATGCCCAATATCGACATCAATGTTGCGGCGATGTCGGAGGACATGAGGGCCTACTCACTGGATGTTCTCGAAGGTGTGGTCCGGCTTGCGGGCGAACTCGGCGCGGCCGGCGTCGTGGTCGGCCCTGGAAAAGCCAACCCGCTACTACCAGCGCCCGACGCAACGCTGTCGCGGCACTTCTTTGCCGCGCTCGACCGGCTCGCGCCGCTGGCGAAGCGATGCGGCACCGAGCTTTGGGCGGAGAACATGCCATTTGCATTCCTGCCCCAGATCGATGCGCTGCTGAGCGCCCTGGACGAGTACGGCGACCCGTCGATCGGTGTCGTCTACGACGTCGCCAACGCACACTTTGTCGGCGAGGACATCCGGGCAGGCCTGACCAAAGCGCAACCGCGCCTCAAGCTCGTGCACCTGTCCGACACGGGACGCGCCGGCTACAAGCACGACCCTGTCGGTCGTGGTGACGTGCCGTTCGCGGGAATCCCAGCGATGCTGCGCGAGATCGGGTATGGCAAGCGCTCCATGCTGGAAATCACGTCGTCAAATCCCGACCACGACATCGCCGACAGCGTACAGCGGCTTGCCGCCATGGGGTTCTGACGGTGAGCGGAGCGTGACATCTATTCTTTCGGAGTCACTCCGGCAGCGCGCAAAATCCCAGTCCAGCGCTCCATCTCAACCCGCATGAAGTTGGTGAACCACTGCGAGGAGCGCTCTTCCGGCCTCGGGATCACGAATCCCAGGTCGGCATATCGCTTCTGCGCCTGCGTATCCTCGAATGTGCTGGCAACCGCCTTATTCAGCGTCGCGACCACATCCGCTGGCGTCCCTTTCGGCGCAGCGAAGCCGATCCAGACGGAAACCTTGTACTGAGGAAGACCCCCCTCCGTAGAGGTCGGGACGCTGGGAAGGATCGCGACGCGGCGATCGTCCGCGACCGCGTAGGCCCTCAGTTTCCCGGTGTCCAGCAGATCGGACAAGCCTTGCGCCTGCGTGCAGGTGTAATCGATGTTGCCGCCGACCACGTCCTGCAGCATCGCCGGCATGGCGCGGTAAGGCACTTCGGTGCTCTTCACGCCGATCAAAGAATGGAAATAGGAGCAGGCCAGTTGCGACATAGAGCCGACGCCAGCAGTCGCAACTGACAGCGGCTTGGACTGCGACTTCAGAAACGCGACGAACTCCTTGAGGTTGTTCGCAGGCAGCGATGGATTGCCGACCAGAACCATCGGGGTGCTGCCAGCAATCCCGATAATCTCGTAGCTGTCGATCGGATGATAGCCCAGGTCGGCATACATTGCCGGTGCGCCGGCATGCGTACCCGGACTGACCGTGAGCAACGTGTAGCCATCGGGCGCGGCCGTGGCGCCGCGGCGGGAGCCGAGCAGACCGCCGGCTCCTGCAATGTTCTCGACGATCACCGGACGGCCGAGCGATTTCGACATCGATTGGGCGACGATGCGCGTGAACGTATCGCTGATGCCGCCGGCCCCAAACGGGACGATGATTGTGACATTCTTTTGGGGAAACGCCTGTGCTTCGACTTGCTTGGGAATGATAAAGACGGCCGCCGCCATCGCACCTGCAAGAAGCCACTGTTTCATGGCGTCCTCCCTGAAATCATCGCGGCCGCACTAAACGGCGGACCATTGCGCCGAACGCTATGTTTCGCACTATTGAATGTCAAACCAGACGGTGAAATCCACCAATTCCAAACCACGCAATCGGCAGCTCCCACAGATCGCCGGCGCTACGGCTTTAAATGCTGCCGGAACCATTCGAGTGCCGCTGCCGTCGCGTTGTCACGCTGCGCCGTGTACGGATCGAAGTGGCCGCCCTCGAGCATGAATAGATTCTTCGGTTCTTTGGCGCGCTCGTAGGCCGCGATCTGGTCTTCTGTCGGGCAGCGCGTATCGTTCTTCGCAACGATAAAGAGCAGCGGCGTCGGCGACACACGCGCCACGTAGTCACCTGGCTCGTAGAGCGCGAAACTGTCCAGACTGCGCAGCGTGCATTCGTTTTTGTATTTTGTGCCCACGCCGGCCGCGCGCGCCCAGATATTGCCTTCACTGCCCTCTGCCGAAATCGCCTGCCGCATCGGCGCGGCACCCCGCGCCCGCGCATCGTAATCGGCCTGAATGGCGGAAACGCGCGCCGCAAGCGCGTCGGCCGGGACGCCCTTCGCAACGGTGAGTGAGCCGCTGACGAACGGCACCTGCGCAACGGCGCACTTGATGCGCCGGTCGATCGCCGAGACCACGATAGTGTGTCCACCCGAGAAACTCGTCCCCCACAATCCGACCCTCTCCGGGTCGATCTCCGGAAAGCCGCGCAGCAGCGAGATCACCTCGCGCATGTCGCGCACCTGCTGCCAGGCATCGACCTCCTGCCGCGGCTCACCCGGGCTTTCCCCGAAATTTCGATGATCGTACAGAAGGACCACGAAGCCTGCGGCAGCAAACGCCTCCGCCACGGGAGGGACGGACATATCCTTGACCGCCCCAAAACCCTGCGACATCAGGATGGCAGGCGCGCGGGCGCTCTTCCCCGGTGGCGGCAAGAACAGATCGCCCGCGAGTTTGAGATCGCCGACGTTCAATTGGACCTGACGTTTCATGGGGTTGCGGTTCCTCCCTCGGTGGCGGCACGATGGCGGCCATGTCCGGAATCGTCAATCAGGATTTGATATTGTCGCAGGCTACACACGAACTCATGGGGACTTGCTTGGGCTGGAAACCACAACGTGATCTTGAAATCATTGCAAGCACGCCGCCCGGCGGCGGTACCGACCGCGCAGCACGTTCGCTGCTCAAAGCGATCGAAGCGACACATTTGCTCGAGGTCCCTGCCAAGGTCGTCAACATTCCAGGCGATGGCGGGCGCAAGGCCTGGATGCACATCGCCAGCCGCAGCGGTGATCCTCACGTACTGGGGATAAACACACCGAACAACGTAACCGATGTCCTCACAGGGCTTGTGCAAGAAGAGCAGATCCAGAGCAAGCCGGTCGCCATCCTGTACAACGAGTACATCGGCTTCGTTTGCCGATCCGACTCAGCAATCGAAACCGGCACATCGTTGCTCAAGCGACTGACCTCCGAGGCCTCGAAGCTTACGATTTCGCTGTCAACCTCGCTCGGCAATCCCAATCACATCGCGGTCGCCAAGGTCATTCGCCAAGCCGGCGCCAACGTGATGGACCCCAAAATCCGCGTGTTCGACTCTGCGCGCGATGTCGTGGCCGACGTCATCGCCGGCCAATCGGACGTGGGAGCGATCACAGCCGCCAGCGCAGTGCCAGAGATCGAGGCAAATCTCGTTCGCGCAATTGCCGTGTCGTCACCCGACCGCTTGCCAGGTGTTTTTACCTCATGCCCTACCTGGGCCGAGCAGAAAGTCGATTGCGTTATTGGAGCGTGGCGGGGCGCCGCTGCTCCCGCCGGTATCACCACCGAGCAGGTTCAATATTGGCGAAGGCTGTTCGCCGCGGCTGTTGAAACTGAGGAGTGGCGAACGGAGTTGGATCGCTGCTTGTGGACGGCCATGTATCTCGATGGCACCGCGCTCGATCGCCACCTTGATGACGAGCGCGTCGAGATCAAGTCCATGCTCGGTGAACTTGGACTGCTTCGCGCACCTCAGCGCGAAAATCCGTAACCTGTCATTCCGCGAATGCCTCAAAAGGCGCCGTACAATTCATAGTGCCCCTATTTCATTGGGATTTTTAGGGGTCCCGGCCTTTTGGCTGGCGAGCCAGCAGATCGGACCACACTTGCATGTGAAGAGCGGCGCTTTTGCTGAGACTGGGCGACCATCACGGATTTTGGCGCGCATCCCGGACGCAACCGAGTTCAAGCAGCGAAATCGGCGGCAGAAGGCTCAGGTCCGATGGCCGCTTGGCCATCGGGGCGCTAGGTTGCACCGAGCGGCGCCGTGCAGTGCGCCATGGAACGTTGCAATGGATTTCCGCGAGATCCGCTACGCGCTTTCGGTCGCCAAGGAACGCAGCTTCACCAAGGCGGCGGTCCGGCTCAACATTTCGCAATCCGCGGTGAGCGAGCAGGTCAAGCTTCTGGAGGAGGAAATCGGCTTCCCGCTGTTCAGGCGCACGCCGCGCGGCATCGAAGTAACCGAGCGCGGCCGCACCTTTCTCTACGAGGCCGAGCGCGTGGTCGGCGACGTGCTCAGCCTGTCCGACACCGCGCGGCGGCTGCGCGGCGCGCCGTCGGACACCCTGACCATCGGCATGGGCTCCGGCATGGCGCAGATCTTCATGCCGCGGCTGTTCGGGGACCTGAAGACGATCCTGCCCGGCGTTCGCCTGGAAATCCTCACCGCGCCGACCAAGTCCATCTTCGACGATCTGCACGAGGAGCGGCTCGATGCTGGCATCGCCATCGAGTCGGGTTCCGACCGCGTACCGGCGGGGCTGGTCAACGACCGCCTGACCGCCGCCGAGATGGCGCTGATCGTTCATCCCAAGCACCACCTCGCCCGCGGCAACCGCCCCGTGGACGTCGGCAAGCTTGTGGCCGAGCCGATCGTGATGAGCGAACTCACCGTCGGGTACGGCCAGGTGGTGCTGTCGCTGTTCACCGACCTCGGCATCCGCCCGAACATTCTCGCGGTCGCGGACAATATCGAGACCATGAAGGTGATCGTGCAGTCCGGCACCGGGATAGCCATCGTGCCGCGCGCCTGCGCCGACAACGAGGTGGCGCTGGGCGTGCTCAAAGTGCTGCCGATCGCGCCGGTGCGGACGGTGGCGCTGAGCCTGTTCCGCCGCCGCCAGCCGCTGTCGCGCCGCAAGGAAGGCTATCTGGCCGCCCTGCAAAAGGCGCTGAAGGACCGGGCCTAAGCCATCTGTTTTTCCGATAATGGCATCGCCATTCGGCTTTTGACTTCGGCTGCTCGCCACACCCATACTTTCCACCAGAGACCGGGTTTCCGGAAGCCGCCCTCCCCGCATCGCGAGGTTTTTTGCGGACTTTCGCATGATCGGAGTCGAGGCGGCCATGGCCCAAACCTCCAGCCGGGCGCGTTACCGGATCGGCATCGACACCGGCGGCACCTTCACCGATATCGTTTCGGTCGATATCGGAACGGGGGCCATCGCCGTCACCAAGGTAGCGAGCACGCCCGCCAACCCTGGGATCGCGCTGGTGCGCGGCGTCCGCGCCATCCTGGATCAGGTCGGCGGCACCTCGGACAGCGTCGCCGGCATCGCGCACGGAACCACGGTCGCGACCAACGCGCTGTTGCAAGGCCAGATCGATTCGCTCGGCCTGATCGTGACGGAAGGCTTCCGGCACATCCTCGAGATCGCGCGCCAATCGGTGCCCGAGGGCTACGGCAACTCCTATTTCTGGGTAAAGCCAGATCGGATCGTACCGCTGCGATACGTCCGTGAAGTGGGCGGCCGGCTCAATTTCAAGGGCCAGGAGCTACGGCCGCTCGACGAGACAAGCATCCGCGAGGCGGTGCGGTTCTTCGGCGAGCAGAACATCCGCGCGGTCGGCGTTTGCCTGATCCACTCCTACGCCAATGCCGCGCACGAGCGCCGCGTCGCCGAGATCGTCGCCGAGGAATATCCCGAGTGCGCGCTGTCGCTGTCGTGCGACGTGCTGCCGGAGTACCGCGAGTACGAGCGCGCGGTGACCACGCTGGTCGATGCGTTCGTCAAGCCGCACATGGAACGCTACCTGCGCCGCGTGCATGACGAACTCGGCGACCTCAAGGACAAGCCGTTCCTGGTCATGCAGTCGAGCGGCGGTGTCGCCAGCGCCGCGGAGGTGGTGCGAAAGCCGATCACCACCGCCCTGTCGGGTCCGGCTGCCGGCGCGCTCGGCAGCGCGGTGATCTCGGAGATGGCGGGATTCCCAAACATCGTAACGCTCGATGCGGGCGGCACCTCGACCGACCTCTGTCTGATCGAAGGCGGCAAGCCTCACGTCACCAACGGCGGCGCCGTCGGTTCTTTCCCCGTCCGTATTCCGATGATCGACATCGAGACGATCGGCACCGGCGGCGGCTCGATCGCGTGGCTCACCCGCGAGGGCCATCTCAAGGTCGGGCCGAAGAGCGCGGGCGCCGATCCCGGCCCGATGTGCTACCCGAACGGCGGCCAGGAGCCGACCATTACCGACGCCAATCTGGTACTGGGCCGCATCCCCACGGCGCTGATCGGCGGCGGCATCACACTGAATGTCGAACGCTCACTCTCGGGCATCGCGGCGCTCGCCGCGCGGCTGCCCGGCAACATGAGCGCCGAGCAGCTCGCCCACGGCATCATCGAGATCGCCAACTGGAACCAGGCCAACGCAATCCGCCAGATGACGATCCAGCGCGGCATCGACCCGCGCGGCTTCGCGCTGCTGTCGTTCGGCGGCGCCGGCCCCGCACAATCTCCCGCTGTTATGGACCTGCTCAACATGCAGGCCTGCCTTGTGCCACCGAGTCCCGGAAACCTCTCCGCGTTCGGGCTCCTTGCCGTCGACTGGCGCACCGACCAGATCGTGACCAAGGTCATGCACCAGGACGCGGTCGATCTCGGCGCGGTCGTAGGCCTCTACGCCAAGCTGGAGCACGAGGCGGTCGAAACGCTGACGCGCGACGGCATCGAGCGCTCCCGCATGCGGCTCGTAAGAGAGGCCGACGTCCGCTACGCAGGGCAGTCGATGGAGGTGCGTGTCCCGGCGCCTGGCGGTGCGATCGACACTAAGTTCCTTGCAGCACTCATCGAAGCGTTCAACGCCGCCCACAAACGCACCTTCGGATACAACTACGCGGGCCAGCAGAAGATCGAGATCGTCAACCTCTGTGTCTCGGGCTTCGGACTGATCGAGCGCCCGGAAATGCCCAAGCTTGCCAAGCGCGACGGCGTTACGCCGGCGCGCAAATCGGTTCGCCCGGTCTATTTCGACGGCAGCTTCCGCGACACACCGATCTATGACCGCGCGGCGCTGCTGCCGGGCTTCCGGCTCGATGGGCCGGCGGTCGTCGAGGAATTCGGCTCCACCACCGTGGTGTTCCCGGGACAATTCCTCGAAGTCGATCCGCACGGCGTGCTGATCGTCCGCTCCAGCCGCCGCCCCGCGGAAGTGAAGCGATGAATCCTCCCCTCACCGCGCAATCCCATCCGTGGCCAACCGCACCGCGGCGCGCGCCGAAGCCGGTCGATCCGATCGTGCTGCAGATTATCGAAGGCACGCTTAACTCGATCGAGGCCGAGATCGAATATGCCATCGAGCGCACTGCACGCTCGCCGATGATCCGCGAGGCGCACGACTACCGCGTCGGACTGTTCGACCGCTATTGCCGCAAGCTGACCGGGCGGTCCTATTCGGCGATGCCGAACGCGGTGGTGCGCGACTTCCCGCCCGAGACGATGCGGCCGGGCGACGTGTTTCTGATGAACGACACGTACCTCACCGAAGGCAGCATCGGCCACCTGCCCGACCTTTGCAGCACGGTGCCGGTGTTCCACGACGGCGAGGTCGTGGCCTACATCCAGGCGTTCGGGCACCACGACGACATCGGCGGCCGCGTGCCGGGTTCGATGCCCGGCACCGCGGTGACCGTGTTCGAGGAAGGCCTCGCGATTCCGCCGGTCAAGCTCTACAGCGAGGGCGTTCGCAACGACGCGGTGTTCACCATCGTCAAGCGCAACACCCGCGTGCCGGACATGCTGGCTGCCGATCTCGACAGCGAGGTGCAGGCCTGCATCATGGGTGCGCGTCGCATGGCGTCGCTGTTCGAGCGGTTCGGACGCGAGACGGTGGAATCCTGCTTCCAAGCCATTCTCGACAAATGCCGCGACATCCATCGCAACGAACTGCTGCCGAAGATCGCCGACGGCGAATACGTCTGGGAAGACTACGTCGAACATGACGGCGTCACCGACCCTAAGCTGCACAAGATCAAGCTGAAGATGGTGAAGCAGGCCGGACGCATCACGCTCGACTTCACCGGCACCGATCCGCAATCGACCGGCCCGATCAATTGGCCGGCCGACTACGCCGGCGGCGCGTTCCTGGTGAAATGGATCGCGCCGATCCTGCGCAATCTCGCGGACACGCCGGAGCGCGCGGCTGAGATTCACGTCAACGAAGGCGTCTGCGAAATCTTCGACGTCATCTTTCCGCCGAAGGGCACGCTGATCACGCCAGAATGGCCGGCCGCCACCAACGCGCGCTCGTTCGTTCTGCTGCGCTGCCTTGGATTGCTGGCGGGCGTGGTGGCGCAGGCGGTCGATGGCCGCATGCCTGCCGACCAGGAAACCATCCGCTACACTGGTTTCTTCGGCACCGACGCAAACGGCAAGACGTTCTTATCGCGAGAGGTGCTCGGCGGCGGCTCCGGCGGGCGCCACTACGCCGACGGCAACGACGCCATCCACATCGTGCCGGATTCTCGCAACCAGCCGGCGGAGTTCACCGAGACGCGCTTTCCCCTGTTGGTGGAGAAGCTGGCGCTGCGTACCGATTCTGGCGGCGCAGGCAAACGCCGAGGCGGTCTCGGCTACGAGAAGCATTACCGCGCGCTGCTAGACTGTCGGACCATCGTCACCGCCGACCGCGTGCGTCTCGGCTGCTACGGGCTGAACGGCGGCAAGGCCGGGCAGCCGTTCTGCGTGACGGTCGATGCGCTCGGCACCGCGCTCGATCTCGGCGGCCTGGTCGATGGCGAGCCGGTACTGGCGGGCCAGATCGTCCGCGTGGTGACGACAGGCGGCGGCGGCTGGGGCGATCCGCTCGACCGCGAACCGGAAATGGTCCAGCGTGACGTAGTCGAGGGCAAGGTATCGGCAAAGGCCGCCCGGGATGACTACGGTGTGATGTTGGGCAGCGATCATGCAATTGACGCCGAAGCGACTGCCAGGCTGCGCCAGGACATCACAAGCAAGCGCGGCAAGCCGTCCAGGATGATCGATCGCGGACCGGGATACGATCTGATGCTGAGCGGCAAAGCGGAGCCGCGGATGAAGGCTGGAGTCTAGGAATGGCGATTGAAGTCGCGAAGGTCGAGCTCAAGACCGTCAAGGATGCATCGGGACTGGAGGCGTGCATCGCCAATGGTCAGTTCACCGCAGACGAAGTCATTGCCGTGATCGGCAAGACCGAAGGCAACGGTGGCGTCAACGATTTCACCCGCATCCTGGCCGACGAGGCGTTCCGCCGTGTGCTGCTGAAGGCGGGCAAGCGCAGCGAAGCCGACATCGCGCATATCCCGATGGTGTGGTCGGGCGGCTGCGACGGCGTCATCACGCCGCACGCCACGGTGTTCGCCACCAACGGCAAGACCGGCCCGGCATCGAAGTCGCGGCTCGCAATCGGCACCGCGATGAGCGTCGAGCTTTTCCCCGAGGACATCGGCCGTCCGGCCATGGTCGAGAAGGTGGCCGAGGCGGTGAAGGCCGCCATGAAGGACGCCGGTATCACCGATCCCAAGGATGTGCACTACGTTCAGACCAAGACGCCACTGCTCACCATCGACACCGTGATCGATGCCGAGAAACGCGGCCACGAAGTGGCCTGCGAGGTTCACGACTCAATGGGCGTATCGAACGGCACCACGGCGCTCGGCATCGCGCTCGCACTTGGCGAGATCAAGATGCCAAAGGCCGAGCAGATCTGCAAAGACCTCGAACTGTATTCATCCGTGGCGTCGTGTTCGTCCGGCGTGGAATTGACGCAGGCGCAGATCGTGCTGCTCGGCAACAAGCCGGGCGCCGGCGGGCGCTACCGGATCGGCCACGCGGTGATGCGCGACGCGCTTGACATCGACGGCATCTACGACGCCATCCGCGACGCCGGTCTTGAGCTGCCGGATCGCCCGCGGTCCGAAGACCTGAAAGGCCGCGTCGTCAACTGCTTCATGAAATGCGAGGCCGATAAGCGCGGCATGTTGCGCGGCCGGCGTCAGATCATGCTCGACGATTCAGACGTCCATCATCACCGCCATTCGAAGGCCGCGGTCGGCGGCGTCGCCGCGGCCGCGATCGGCGATCCGGCGGTGTTCGTTTCGGTCGATGCGATGCACCAGGGTCCGCAAGGCGGCGGCCCGGTGATCGCCATCATCGACGCGGGCGAATGACGCGGCGAAAACGCAATTGAGGCGGCACGGGACTTGCTTGGAATTATGCAGATGGACCAACACGATAAACGGAGGCGATATCCCATGAAATTGCTAACAGACAAGTTCATGACCATGCTCGCCGCGGCGGCGATCATTGCAGGCGGGGCGCTCTCGCCCGCGGCGGCGCAGGACAAGGTGAAGGTCGGCGTGTTCCCGGTCAGCTCCTCCTTGCCCTATTTCGTCGCGATCGCGGAGGGCTACTTCAAGGAGAACAACATCGAGCCGGAAACAATCCGGTTGATGGGCGGCCCATCGAATGTAGCGGCTCTCATCACCAACCAGATCGAGGTGTCGGCGGTGCTGGTCACGCTCGAAGGGCTGAATGCCAACATCAAGAAAACCGGCGTCGCCATGTACTTCGCGATGCACAGCCAAAACGCCGAATACAGAATGGAGCAGTTTATCGCTCGCACCGGCTCGGGCATCACCAAACTGGCTGACTTCAAGGGCAAGAAGCTGATGTCGGCTCCAGGCCCTGCCAACCTGAACACGGCGAAAGGCATCCTCGCCAAAGTCGGCCTCAAGGAAGGCGACTACACCATCGACCAGCTCGACATGGGCCAGCATGTCAACGCCATCAAAGCCGGAACCTTCGATGGCGGCTACACGCTGGAGCCGAGTGCGACCATCATCGAGCAGATGGGCGCAGGCAAGACAATCGAAGCGGGCGTGATCGCCAAGTACATCCTCGGCGATCCGGCCGGCAATGCCTATGCCGCGGGCGCGGCCTTCAGCACGGACTTCATCAACGCGCGGCCGGACGTGGCTAAGCGATTTGCCGCCTCCTGGGCGAAGGCCATCGAGTACATCAAGGCCAATCCGAAGGAGGCGCGAAAGCACCTCGCCAAGAACACGCTAACCCCGGACAACCTTGTCGATATCGTGCCGATGCTCGGCTACACGATGAACAAGGACATGAACGCAAAGCAGAAGAAGGAGCTTCAGGACTTTGCGAACTTCGGCGTCGAGATCGGCGTCGTTCCGGAAAAAATCGACGTCTCCAAGTTCGTCAAGTCGTTCTGATCCCCGCGCGATGAATGCGGACGCAGCACTCCGAACCAGCTCCACCGGCGCAGTAGCGCCGGTGGAACCTGTCGTCGTGACGCGCCCCCATGTGACGATCCGCGGCCTGAGCAAGCGCTTCGACAAGGCCGTGATCTACGACAAATTCGACCTCGACATTCCGCGCGGCAAGCTGGTGTCGGTGTTCGGCCCGAACGGCTGCGGCAAGAGCACGCTGATCAACATGATCGCCGGCCTGATCCCGATGGATGAGGGCCAGGTCTTGTTTGACGGTATGCTGCTGAGCGACATCAAGTTCGGCTACGTGTTCCAGAACTATCGCGAGGCTCTGTTCCCCTGGCTGCGCGCCTTCGACAACATCGCCTACCCGCTCAAGCTGATGCATGTGCCGAAGGCCGAGCGCCGCGCCCGGGTCGAGAAGCTGGTCGCAAGACTCGGCGTCAAGCTCGACCTCAACCGCTACCCATACGAAATGTCGGGCGGCCAGCAGCAGTTGATCTCGATCATGCGGGCGCTTGTGGTCGAGCCGGAAATCCTGTTCCTCGACGAGCCGTTCTCCGCGCTCGACTACGAGATGACACTGTTCATGAGGGAGCAGCTTCAGCGCTTGTTCATCGAGACCCGCACCACCACCGTGCTGGTGTCGCACGACCTTGAGGAAGCGGTGTATCTGGCCGACCATGTGCTCCTGCTATCACGGCATCCGGCGCTGGTCGCCGATTTTGTTCTCTACGATGCGCCCCGTCCGCGCTCCGACGCCACCCTTTCGGACGACGAGTTCGTGCGCGTCAAGGCGCACTGCCTAGAGGTGTTCCAGCGCGAGGTGCGGCGCGCATGAAACGTCTCGACCCATTCCTACCGTTCCTCGGCGTCATCGGCCTGATCGCGGTCTGGTATGTCGCGGTCTGGAACAAGATCGTCGATCCGGTGCTGCTGCCCTCCCCGACGGAGGCCGCCATCGCGCTGTGGAAGGGCATGAACGGCGGCAAGCTCGGCATCGACTTCATCCAGACCGTGCACCGGACCGTCGTTTCGATCGCGATTGCCGCAGTGATTGCGATCCCGCTCGGCATCTTCCTTGGCTCTTCAGAAAAACTCTATCGCTCGGTCGAATTCGTGATCGATTTCTTCCGCTCGACACCGGCCTCGGCCATGTTCCCGCTGTTCCTGGTTCTGTTCGGCGTTGGCGACAAGGCCAAGATTTCGGTTGCCGCCTTTGGCGCGATGCTGGTGATCCTGTTCAACGTCGCCTACGGCGTCATGAACGCACGCAAAACCCGGCTGCTTGCGGCCAAGGTGATGGGCGCCTCGCGACTGCGCGTGCTATCCGACGTCATGCTCTTGGAGTCGCTGCCGCAGACCTTTGTCGGACTGCGCAACGGCGTTTCGCTGGCACTGGTCATCATTGTGGTCGCCGAAATGTTCATCGGCTCACAGGACGGCCTCGGCCATCGCGTGTTCGAGGCCCAGCAGCTCTTTAATATGCCCGACATGTATGCCGCGATCTTCGCAGCCGGCGCGCTCGGCTACGGCCTCAATCTGTTGTTCCTGCTGATCGAGCGCCGCTTCGTTCACTGGTCCGGCAAGTAGATGCCGGCCGGCCGATCGTTGACCCGCAAATCCGCCCGAGAACTGGCGGCGCTGATCCGGTCGCGCGCGATCAGCCCGGTCGAGGTGCTGGACGCACATCTTGACGCGATCGAACGCATCAATCCGACGCTCAATGCCATCGTGACACTCGCAACTGAGCAGGCGCGCACCGCGGCCCGCGCTGCCGAGGAGGCAGTGGTGAGCGGCGGCAAGCAGGGCGCGCTGCACGGCCTGCCAATCGGCATCAAGGATGTCACGTTGACGGCAGGCATTCGCACCACATTCGGATCGCCGCTGTTCAAGGACAATGTCCCCACTGAGGACGCCGAGGTGGTGCGCCGCCTCAAGGCCGCAGGCGCGATCGTTCTCGCCAAAACCAACACACCGGAGTTCGCGACCGGCGCCAACACCGTGAACGAGCTATTCGGCGCAACCCGCAATCCATGGAATCCGGAACTGTCGCCCGCAGGCTCGTCGGGCGGTTCGGCGGTGGCGGTCGCAACCGGCATGCTGCCGCTTGCACAAGGCACCGACTTCGGCTGCTCGATCCGCATTCCGGCTGCGTTCTGCGGCATCGTCGGGATACGGCCCACGCCAGGGCTGACGCCGAATTATCCGATGCCGCTGGCCTGGGATCCGGGCCAGGTGCATGGCCCCCTCGCCCGCACTGCGGAAGATGCCGCGTTGATGCTGGACGCCATGGTGGGCTTCAGCCGCCTGTCGCCGATCTCCACCGCACCGCCATGGAGCAGTGCGCTCGATATCGTCGAGCGGACCGCTGACATGAAAGGTCTGCGCGTGGCCTATGCCTCCGACATTGCGGGGATCGGCGTGGATTCAGAGATCGATGCCGTCTGCAGCAAGGCTGCTGAGGGCTTGCGTGATCTCGGAGCCACGGTCGAGCCGGTGCCGTTCGATGTGTCCGAAGGCCGCGATCCGTACCAAACCTGGCGCGGCGCCTGGATGGTCGGCCAGCAGTTCCAGCGGATGTCCATGCTGGCGCAGTTCGGCCCGAACCTGAAAGGCAACGTCGAGGCCGGGCTTAAAGTAAATGCGCTCGATCTCGCCAAGGCCGAGCTGGCGCGCCAACAGGTCTTCCACCGCTTCCGCGAATTGTTCGACAAGTACGATGTTCTGCTCACACCGGCGGCGCCGGTGCGGCCCTACCCGGTGACGATGAACTTTCCGAACGAGATCAACGGCAAGACCTTCGAGAACTATGTCGACTGGATCGCGCCTGCGTTCCTCATCACGCTGGTGAGCCTTCCGGCAGGGAGCGTGCCAGCCGGCAAGACCAAGGATGGATTGCCGGTCGGAATGCAAATCGTGGCACCTCGCTTCGAAGAACCGCGCATCCTGGCGGTCGCAAAATTTATCCAGCAACAGAATCCCATCGGAACGCCGCCGGACTTTTAACGCGCCGTCGTCTTACCCCAAAATCGCGGATCAAGCGCCGGTCAGGGATCGGCCCTCACTTGGCCGAGCGCGCACTCAATCAAATAGTTCGTGGTCCCGTCTTGGGTTTCGTCTGAAATCGCCAACTCAACGCCAAGGACGCGGGCTAAATTGACTGGAGCGAAAAATGCCTTATCCCACCAATTTCCGCGTAACATCGTCGAACAGGCTGTCCACAGTTGGCCTTTGCGAAATGAGCCCTTGATTGTGAGCGTACTCGATCATTGTCTCCAGGACCGGACGGCACGCCTCGACTCCGAAACGCAGGGGTTCAGAACTCTTGGGCGCCCCGGATGCATTTTTGCTCTCGACCAAGAGCCGAAATAACTCGCGGACGATATCAGGACGGGATTTAGATAGCTCCGTCCGAACGACCACCATGTGATTGATCGGAATGCCGCCGTGCTTTTGCGTCCAGCGCTGCGTGGCGGCTTCATAGTCCGGAATGAGATGCTTGAGGCGCGGGTCCGGCAGCTTGTCACCGACCACCGCCGCATCGATTTCTCCGTCCAGCAGCATTTGAACGATTTCCTTGCCTGCCGGCGCACGCTTGATATTCGGCGGATCGCGATATTCCGCCACATGAGGCTCCTCAAAGGTGATCCAATCGACCGTGTTCAGATCCAGGCCGTACTCTTCTGCCAACATGCCACGCACCCATGTGGCCGTCGTAACCGTGTAAGCGCGCACGCCCACACGCTTGCCTGCGAGATCGCCGGGCTTCAGATGGCCACGTTCTGCGTTGTAAGCGATGGTGTGATGCTGACCGCGACTGACCACAACGGCAGGAAGCAGGACATAGGGCTTGTTGAATGACTTGGCCTGCAGATACGTCGCAATCGCCAATTCTCCAATGTCGTACTGAGCGTCACGCACGATCTGTTTGAACAGATTGTTCGCAACCTTGACCTCGACGAAATCAAAGTCGAACAGGTCCGAGCGCAGCTTGCCGCTCTTGAGCGCCTCCGTATTGGGATAATTGCCCAACATGGTGCGCATTGCGATCTTGTCATTCACCATTGCAAAAAAAGTTCCTTGGTTCGTGATTTCGGGCGGGCCAAAAGCGAGGCCGTCGGTCAGTGCTGCGTTGGCCTGCGGTGACTACCAGGAGACTATTGCGCGGAAATTCCGGACTTCTCGATCACGGCCCGCCACTTGACGATGTCTCTCGCCATCCGGTCTCTCATTTGTTCGGGTGTACTTCCGCGCGCGTCGATACCGAGCTTGAGAGCCTTGTCCTGCAACCCGGGATCGCGCAACGCAGTTACGATCTGGTTGTTGAGCTTTCGGAGGATTGGCTCCGGGAGGCCCGCCCGTGAAGCCAGACCGTTCCAGCTTGTCACCACGTATTCCGGCAAGCCGGTCTCGAGCGCGGTCGGCACATCCTTCAGCAGAGGATTGCGCTCCTCGCCTGAGGTCGCAATGATGCGGAGTTGGCTGTCGGCTATAGGACCTTGAAATCCGGCATAGAAGTCGAATCCCACCTGTATGTCGCCGCGAAGAATGGACGTGACCAGTTCAGGCGTTGTCTTGTGCGGGATGATTGCGACATCCGTCCCAGTGAGCTGCTTAAAGAGATGGGCAGACAGGTTTTGTGTGCTGCCGGGATTTACGGCGC
The DNA here is from genome assembly GCA_021730985.1 of Hyphomicrobiales bacterium. Lineage (GTDB taxonomy): Bacteria > Pseudomonadota > Alphaproteobacteria > Rhizobiales > Xanthobacteraceae > Z2-YC6860. Next base: position 154,796 of record JAKFYI010000027.1, read on the forward strand.
CAAAATTGAGCTTCCCCGGATTTTTGCGGGCAAACTCCAGCAAGTCCTTGATCGTCCGGAACGGAGAGTCCTGCTTCACAGCCAGCAGCATCTCGAACGTGCCCGTGATGGAAATCTGGGTGAAGTCCGCAAGAACGTCATACGTGCGGGCTTTGAACAGTGTCATGCTGATCGCCTGCCCGTTCCCCGTGACGGCCAGCGCGTAACCATCGGCCGGCGCCGAGAGCGCCGCTTTGGAGGACAGCGAACCTCCCGCGCCCGGTCTGTTCTCGATGATGAATTGCTGACCGGTGTTGTCGCTCAGTTTCAGCGCCAACAGCCTCATCGTCAGATCGCCAACACCTCCCGGCCCGTAGGGTACGAAAATTCTGACCGGCTTGTTGGGATAGGATTCGACGTCCTGCGCCGAGGCAGAAAGGCAAAATCCGGCAGATAGAACCGCGAGTGCGAACCCAAGCGCGACGGTGCCCCGCGCTAGACAAGCTTTCTTATGCAAAGCTGGAATAATCGTATGCATGAGATTGAGACCTCCCTGCGCGACTTTTCGTATCTAGTGATCACATGGTCTGCCGACGCAGCCCGACACGACCTGATCAACCCTTCAGACTTGGATAGAGCGAGAGCGCGGTCTTGCCGAAGATCCAATCCTGATCGCTTGACTTGGCGAACGAGAACGCCTTCTGCGCCGCAGTCAGAATTTCCTTCAGCGTTCCGACCGAGTTGGGGAAGTTCGACCCCCAGCCTATGCGGTCAGCGCCAAAGGCATCGACGAATTTCGGGAAGAACGTGTCCGGCGTACCCTTGCCCCATCCGGTCTTGGGCGTGACGTTGATCGGTGTGATCTTGAGATAGACCTGCTTGTAGTTCGCCAGCGACAGGAACGTGTCGGCACCCTTGTAGGGAGGCCCCTCCTGGTGCGGCGTCTGCGACAGGTGATCGAGGATGATCGTCACCTTCGGAAACTTGTCCATGACCTGGCGCAACAGAGGGATGCCTTCCTGCTTCATCTGGACACAAACCGGGACATTTTTTGCCGCCGCGTGCTCCCAGAACGGATAGGTGGCGGGTTCGGCAAACCATGTGGCCTGGTTGGGCAAGGTGCTCCCAGTGGTAAACAGACGCATTCCGGTGCAGCCACGGCTGAGCCACTTATCGAAAGTCTTCACCGCGTCAGGCGCCAGCACGTCGATCGAATACACGCCGGTAAAACGTGACGGCACCGCGGCGACCGCATCGGCGACATAGTTGTTGTCGTAACCGTAGGCCGTCGACGAATGAACGATTGCCGCCTTGGCGACGCCGGCGGCATCCATGGCGCGAAGCAGGTCGTCATACGTCGTCGGGCGCTCGGTTGACCAGGTCGACTGCGTGCCGCCGAGCGGGTCGAGCGGATATTTCTTGGTGTCCGGCGAAACGATGTGCGGATGGATATCGATGATCATAATGATTGCTCTGGAACGGGTTGATGGATTCAGGCGTCGATGTCGACAAACACCTGATCGAGCTGCGGGCGAGACGGGATCAGCTTCTGCTGCAACGCATAGGTAACGAGCGCCTCGATGCTGGGGCGGTTCGCAGCCATGCCGTAAGGAAGCGGATCGCCCATCAGCGAAAAGAAGCTGCGATAGCGCTTGTCTTCGGGGCTGTCGCCGCGGCCGAGCTTGATCCCTTCGAGATAAGGCTTCTTTGCCGTAACGAATGCGTCCATCAGCGAACGCGGCAGCCACGGATAGCGCTTGATGTGCTCGTCCTTGACCACGATCAGGCCGTGAATTGGATAAATGCCGGTGTGGCGAAACCAGTCGGCCTCCACCTGCTCGACGTTGGCGAGCAGTTCCGGATACGTACCGACCTCTCCGCCAGTCGGTGCGTTCATGTCCCAGTTTCCGATCGGCGGACCGGAACGGCCAACGCCGGCGGGACCGGTGAAGCCGGCCTGTATCTCGCCCGAAGCCATCATGCTCTGCAGAGACTTGCCCTCCGGCGCATGCACGACATTTGGCGGCAATTTCAGCGCGGTGACGTGCTCCTCATCGTCAACCACCCATGTGACCTTGGAAGAATCGAGATCATATTCATTGCTAAAGATGCCACGCGTCCATACGCCGGTCGTCACGGAATAGGCCCGCACACCGACCTTCTTTCCTTCAAGGTCCTTCGGCTTGCGAATGTTCGCATCCGGCCGCACGGCAAAGCCTCCGTGATGGAAGCGGCGCATGACGAAGATCGGCAGGGCGATGTACGGCGCACCGAGCGCGCGTGCGATCATGTAAGTGGTTGGCGCCATTTCGCAGATATCGAACTCAAGATCGCGCACCATCCGGCGGAAGGCACCGATGATAGGCTTCACCTCGATCATGTCTGCATCGACGCCGCTGATCGGAACGCTGCCGTCCTTGACCGCGGCGGTATGACCATAGGTACCGATTGCGATTTTCAGTCGCGGCCGGTCGGTTCCAGCCGGCACCTTGCTGCTCATTTCTTGCACGCTCACGACAAATTCTCTCCTAAAACTTTCTATTGCTTCTCGATGCCGGCCGCCTGAATGACTTTCGCCCATTTGGCGATGTCACTCTTCATGCGCTCGTTCAGAAATTCCGGCGATCCGATCATGGGCTGCATGCCAAGATCGCCCATGCGCTTCTGGATGTCCGGCGTCTTCAGCGATGCAACAACGTGTTCATTCAATTTCGTCACGATGTCGTTGGGCAAACCCGCAGGGCCCTGAAACGCGTTCCAGCTCGTCACGACATAGTCGGCATATCCGCTTTGCTTAACGGTCGGCACGGTTGGCAGTTGTAGAGACCTTTGTTCCCCGGACGTTGCAACGACCTTCATCTGCTTGTTGGCAATCGTCGATCCGAACGCGGCGAAATAGTCGAATCCGAGATCGACGTCGCCGCGCAGGATGGCCGTCACCAGTTCAGGCGTGGTCTTGTAGATCACGATGGCGGCCTGCACTCCGGTGGCCATCTTGAACAACTCGGCCGACAAATTCTGGGTGCTCCCGGTGGCTATGGTGCCGAAGTTCAGCTTTCCGGGATTCGCCTTGGCGTGGGCAACAACCTTCGCAACCGTATCCAACGGCGAGTCAGCTTTGGTCGCGAGCAACATCTCGAATTCGGCGAGAGCCGAAACCGGTGAGAAATCGCGGACGACGTTGAAGGGCAGCGACTTGAACAAAGATTCGCTAATCGCACTGCCGTTACCGGCGAGGAAAAGCGTGTATCCATCCGGCGGAGACGCCAGCACAGCCTTTGCACCAACGATGCCGCCCGCACCGGGGCGATTCTCGATGATGAAGCTCTGGCCCATTCGCTCGCCAAGCCGCTGGGCGATGAGGCGCGTGGTCACATCGGCGACGCCACCGGCGCCATAGGGAACGATGATGCGGACCGGCTTCTCAGGATAGTTCGTTTGCGCCTGCGACAGGCCCATGCTTGCGACAAACGCGCAGATGGCCGCGGCCGCCGACCATGCAGTTCCGATTGCTCGGTTCACGGGCTGCTCCCTCCCCTTTGGTACCCGGCAGAAGCCGGCTTTTGTTGATGTCCAAGAAACCGAAACGGCCATCTGAGTCCATTTCGATTTGCCTCTCGTTTTGATATATTAAACGTCATTAAATGGCACAAACGGCATCAAGGCCCTCGATTCATCGCAATATTTGGACACTCCAGTTGATATCTGGAACATATCTATGATCGACTTTCGGCTCCTGCGACACTTCTCCTACTTCCTGGCCGTGGCGGAGGAACGCCATTTCGGCCGCGCCGCCAAACGGCTCGGCATATCGCAGCCACCGCTCAGCCAGCAGATCCAGGCCTTGGAGCGGTCCCTTGGAGTGCGATTGCTCGAACGATCAAGGCAGGGCGTGCGCCTGACCCAGGCGGGAACCGAAATACTGGCCCCCGTGCAGCGCTTCATGGAGCATGCGCAACGGCTCGAACTCGCTGTGATGGATGCTCGCCATGGCCGCAGCGAACGCGTCACGATCGGCGCAATCATTTCGGCGCTGTTCGATATCCTGCCGGGATTGATGCGCACCGCGAAGCAGCGCAACCCGCAACTCTCAATCTCCGTTCTGGAAATGAAAAGCGCGGATGCGCTCTCGTCCGTCCAGAACGGTGAGATCGATATCGCGCTGGCGCGCTTTGACGACCGCATCGGCACTCTCGAGGTGCGTCCAATCGTGAGCGATCACCTCGTTGTTGTTCTACCGGTCGACCACAAGCTGACAAAGCGCGATCAAATCCATCTTTCGGAACTGGCCGACGAGCCACTGGTCCTGTTCCCTCGCCACGGCAGCCCCAGTTACTTCGATCAGATCGTCAGCGCCTGCCGCGATGAAGGCTTTTCACCGCACATTCTCTATGAGGTCGGATCGGTGGTATCGCAGGTCGCCTTTGTCGGCTGCGGCTTGGCGGTCGGAATGGTCCCAAGCCGGTCCATGCGGTTCGGCGGCAGCGACGTGGTGTTCCGCCCGCTCGTCGAAGAGATCAAGGTCGTGACCATCGCCGCGGCGTGGGATCCGACCCGCAAAAAGAACGTGATCCCGGCTATTGTGCAAATTGCAGCGGATATCGGTATGGAGATGGACTCTCTACCGATACGGAATGTTGTCCGACGACAGCGCTAGTCAGAGGCCGAAGAAAGCGCAAAACGTCGCGTGTTTGCGGGCTTTCCTACGTTCTGTGCCAGGCAAAATTGAGAGACTGGATTGGTTGGCTGGAGTGAGAGGATTCGAATTCCCGCATTCCCGATCAAACCCAGCCTGTGTCAGCCATTTCTCAAACCGCTACTGTGGCCTTGATCCAAGTTGTCAGCGCCTCGACGACGGCCTTGGGCTGTTCCGGGATCAGAGCGTGACTGGCATTGGGAATAACCACGATGGTAACACGCTCCCCAAATTCATCCTTCATTTCGTTGCGCTTTGATTCCGGTTTGAAGGGGTCCTGCGCCGCCTGAAGATCAAGCAGCGGAGCGATGCCCCCGGACCACCACTCGTCCTGGCGGACGGCGGCTACGGCGGCGCGCTGAATATTGCGGATCTCAGGGTGCCAGCCGTGCAGCCAAGCCGTGGGGTCGTTGCCCGCAGCAAAGAATGCAAAGCGCAACGCGGCCAATCGTTCCTCATCGGAAAGGGAGAGATTTCCGGCGTTGGTAACCGCTGTGGTCAGTTCGGGCGCGTATTGTTTGGCGGCGGCGGCCGCTATGACCACGCCACGCACCAGCTTCGGATGATCAGCCGCGGTCATCCTCGCAACCCAGTTGCCAAAGGCATGGCCGACGATGACGGCGCGCCCGGCGCCAAGCTTCTCGATCACCTCGGCAATATCGCGCGCAAGATCATGCAGGGTGACGTTCGTCATGGGACCGGTGCTGCGCCCTATTCCGCGCGGCTTCGGACGCAGGACACAAAATCCGGAGGATGCGAGCCCGTCCGCCACCTGGTCATAGTCGTCGGAGTCTCGAGCCAGCGATGGCAACAGAACGACGGCCGGACCACGCCCTTCGGCAACCACTTCGACTTGTACGTCTCCATAGCGGACAAGCTCGGTGCGGCGCAGGCTCGCTGTTGCGGCACCGGCTGAGGTCATGGCCAGAACCCAACAAGCGGCAACGATTCCCGGAGTGAGTATGTTGAATGCATGAGATCCTCCCCCGGGGGCCGGACGGTTCATAGCACCACCTAAAAGGCCGGTGGCATGACCTGTTTCGAAAAAACTATTCTTTGCAGGCCTGCCCTGTCAACGCGTATATTGACCTAAAGGTTAGCTTTATGACATATTGATCCGGGTAAGGTCGGCCTCCGGAGGAACATTGCCATGAAGCGTATCGCCCTTGCTTTAGGTCTTGCCTCGGCGATAGTCGCTCTGACAATCGCGCCCGGCTTGGCTCAGGTTTATCCGGCCAAAACGATCAAGATCGTCGTGCCCTATCCTGCCGGTGGACCGACCGACCTCGTTGGCCGCACTCTAGCCGATGCGCTGACCAAGGCGTTGAAGCAGACCGTGATCGTGGAGAACAAGGCCGGCGCTGGCGGCACGATCGGTTCCGACAGCGTGGTGAAATCGCAGCCCGACGGCTATACGCTGCTGCTCGGACTGATGGGCCCGATATCCATTGCGCCGAAAATTTCGCCGAACCTTCCCTACGATCCGCTGAGGGACCTTGAGCCGATCCGCTTGGTCGCCCTGATGCCAGAGGTGCTGGTTGCCCGTTCCAAGCTCGGACTGAAAACACTCGGAGACGTGGTGGCTTACGGCAAGGCCAATCCCGGGAAGCTCACCATCGCATCGGCCGGCAGCGGCAGCCTTCCACATCTGGCGGCGGAGTTGCTCAAACGCGAGACCGGCATCGATGCGCTGCATGTGCCGTATCGTGGTGCGGTCCCCGCCGTCAACGATCTGCTGGCCGGACAAGTCGATCTGATGTTTGCTGACGGCCCGGTGGTGCTGCCGCAGATCCTCGGCAACCTACTGGTGCCGGTGGTCTTGGCCAGTGATAAGCGGCTGCCCGTCTTGCCGGATGTTCCCACCTCGATCGAGGCCGGCTTTCCGGCCATTCGATCCGAGAACTGGTACGGCGTGCTGGCGCCGAAAGGAACGCCGCGCCCGATCATCGATGCTCTCGACAAGGCCGTCGCGGCGGCGATGACGGAGCCGAAGATCGAGGAAATTTTCTCGAAACAAGGAGTCTATGTCGTCAGGGAAGGCACACCCGAGAGGTTCGGCGCATTCCTCGCCGCCCAACTCGACAAGTGGGGCGGCCTGGCGAAGGATGTCGGCGTCCGGGTGGACTGACGCGGGCGTGCAGGACGCTCCCGGTTGGAGGACCAAATGAGATCCATTCAACGCAAGCCCTCGGTCGATTTGGATCGTAGTGCCGTTTCGCGCTACCTCCAACTCGCCAGCCTGTTCCGGCGACGCATCGAAGCGGGCGATTGGCCAATCGGCCGACAGACTCCAACCGTGGACGACCTGACAGCCGAATGCGGGGTCGCGCGCGCGACCGTCCGCAAGGCTCTCGACATGCTGGAAGAAGAAGGCCTCATCGAGCGCTACCGCGCCAAGGGAACCTTCGTTCGCCAACGGCCAAAGCAGCAGCTCTGGTGCGAAGTGGCGACCGATTGGCCCGGACTGCTGGCAGCGCGCGAGGAGGCCGTCATCGATGTGCTGGCCGATGAACGCGGTTTTCAGCCCCCGACCGTCCCTCACCCGGTCGGTACGCTGGCGCCATCGTACCGGCGCCTGACCCGCCGTCACGCGCGGCATGGTGTGCCATTCCTGCTTGCGCATCTCTATATCGACGAACGGCTAAGCAAGCGCATCTCGAAGAAGGAATTGCAATCGAAGACGGCCCTGAAGCTCATGGCCGATATTCCGGGCCTCAAGATCAAGGACGCGCGCCAGACACTCACCATCGGTTCAGCCGACGTCGAAACATCGGAGCTCCTCGACGTGCCGCTCAACGCTCCAATTGGCATTGTCTATCGCTCGGTGGTGGATCGTTCGGGTTGCCTCGTGTTCATCGGCGAAGGGCTTTACCGCGGCGACATGATCCGCGTCGACATGAAGCTGAAATGATGCGCTGCGGAATCTGGTCATGAAGCTGCATTGGTCGCCCCGGTCGCCGTTCGTGCGGAAGGTCATGGTGTTCGCCCACGAGACGGGGCTCGTCGAGCGCCTGACCTGCGTGCGGACCGTGGTCGCCATGAATGCGCCGAACGCAGCTCTGCTGCCGGACAACCCGTTGAGCAAAATTCCAACCCTGGTGCTGGATGATGGCACGCCGCTCTACGACTCCGCGGTCATCTGCGAGTATCTCGACACGCTGCACGATCGGACGAGGCTGTTTCCAGCCGAGGGGCCGGCGCGATGGACGGCGCTGCGGCGCCAGGCGCTCGGTGATGGCTTTCTCGACCTCCTGCTGCTCTGGCGCTACGAGCGCGAACGATCGCCGCCGTCGCAGACGCTGCTCGACGCCTTCGCCGCGAAGTATCGGGCCACGATGAGGTCATTGGAACAAGAGGCGACTGCGCTCGAACGCACGGCGTTCGGCATCGGCCACATCGCTGTCGGATGCAGCCTGTCGTACCTGGATTTTCGCTTCGCCGACCTCAACTGGCGTAGTGGACATCCGCAGATCGCTACGTGGCATGCGTCCTTTGCACAGCGGCCATCGGCCAAAGCGACCGAGGCGGTGGAGGGTTGAATGGCCGGTCCACTGTCCAACATCCGCGTGCTCGATCTCAGCCGGATCATGGCGGCGCCTTGGGCTGGTCAGATTCTCGCGGACTTGGGTGCTGACGTTATCAAGGTCGAGCGCCCTGGCGCCGGCGACGACACCCGCACATGGGGGCCACCCTTCCTCAAGGACGCCTCTGGCAAGGCGACAAAAGAGGCGGCCTACTATTTATCGGTCAATCGCGGCAAGCGGTCGATCACGGTTGAACTCGACGAACCGGAAGGCCAAGACATCGTGCGCGCGTTGGCGGCACGCTCGGACATCGTGCTGGAAAACTTCAAGGTCGGTGCGCTCAAACGCTTCGGTCTCGACTATGAGGGCCTCAAGGCGGTCAACCCCAAGATCATCTATTGCTCGGTCACTGGTTTCGGCCAGACCGGCCCGAAACGTGAGGCCGCCGCCTATGACTTCATGATCCAGGCCATGGGCGGCCTGATGAGCATTACCGGCGAACGTGACGGAATGCCGGGCGGCGGCCCGCAGAAGGTCGGCATTCCGATCGTCGATCTCATGACCGGAATGTACGCCGCCGTCGGCGTGCTGGCGGCTTTGGCTCGCCGCACCGAAACCGGGCGAGGCGAATACATCGACTTGGCCATGCTGGATGTCCAGGCGGCGATCCTCGCCAACCAGGCAATGAACTGGCTCATTTCGGGCAATGCGCCCAAGCGCGGCGGTAACCGCCATCCCAATATCCAGCCGCAGGACGTTTTCCCCTGCACGGACGGTTTTGTCGCGCTTGCAGTCGGCAATGACGGCCAATTCGGCCGGCTCGCCGAAATCCTCGGTCATCCGGAATGGATCGAGGACGAACGTTTCGCCACCAATCCGGCGCGGGTGCGAAACCATCCGCTACTCGATCCGATGCTGCGCGCGGAATTCGCCAGCCGTTCGCGCCACGATCTGATCGCCGCGCTGGACGCCGCCGGTGTGCCCTGCTCTCCCATCAACACGGTGCCGGAGGTATTTTCTGAGCCCCAAGTGCAGCATCGCAAAATGCTGAGAAAACTTCCGCACCCCAAAGCCGGTGAAGTGCCTCAGGTGGTGAGCCCGCTGAACTTCACCAACGAACCCCTCGCGTTTGACCGTCCGCCGCCGCTCCTCGGGCAACACACGGATGAAATCCTACGCGAATTGGGACTATCGCCGAATGACTGACAGTGGACAACCGCAAATGGCTCGCATTCACCTTCCCTCAGCCGACGAAATGACTCCCGAGCAGCGCAGTGTCCATGACGAGGTCGTCTCGGGCGTGCGCGGACGTCTGGTCGGTCCTTTGAGAGCGGTGATTCATAGTCCGGACCTCGCGCGCCGTTGGTCCCGGCTAGGCGAGTACCTGCGATTCTCGACGTGCTTGCCAAAAAAACTGAACGAGCTCGCGATTATCGTCACCGGGAGGCGCTGGAACAGCCAGCTTGAATTCCTCATTCACGCAGAGGCAGCGGTTGCCGCAGGACTCGATCCTGCATGCGTCGAAGCGATCCGCGTCGGCGGGAGCCCGACATTTGCCGACGAGGCAGAGGCCGAGGTCTATGAATTCGCCCGTAGCCTGCAACAGACCGGCAGTGTCGATGCCTCGGTACACGCGGCGGTGACGAAGCGCTGGGGGGCTCGCGGCGTTGTCGAGCTGACCGGTGTCATCGGTTACTACACCATGGTGTCGATGACGCTGAACGCTCATGAAATTCCGATCCCGGCAGATGCGAAAGCACCATTCTCTCCGGCGAATGATTGCGGCCTGACGACGCTGCCGCCCTGCCGGATGGTGAAGGCGAAAGAGCATACGGCATGACCGGAACGTTAGCGCCGCGAATGCCGAACGCGCCGTGTTGGACGCTGCCGGACGATGCCTGCGATTGCCACGCCCATGTCTTCGGTCCCAACGACCTGTTTCCGCTTGTCCATAACATGCATTACGAAGCACCGCGTGCACCGGCACCACTGCACCGCGAGATGCTCGACCGTGTCGGCTTCTCGCGGGGTGTGCTGATCCAGCCCGGCGCTTACGGCGGCGACCCTGCTGCTATTGTCGACGCGCTAGAGCAAGCGGACGGACTTCGAGGCATTGCCGTCGCCGACTCGGCCGTCGCGGATCAGAACCTCGACCGTTGGCATGCGGCTGGAATTCGGGGGTTGCGCTTCAACGAAATGACGGTGCCGGGCGGCATCGACCGCTTTGCCGGCTCGGTCGGAAGCGAAGAATTGGCGAAGCTTGCTTCACGGCTTGCCGAACGCGGTTGGCATGCCGAAGTCTGGGCTCGTATCGATCAACACGCGAAATTGCTGTCGCGCTACCGCGCCAGTGGGCTTCCCATAGTGCTCGACCATATGGCTGGCGTCCTACCAGCGCGCGGCATATGCGACCCGGATTTTCAGGCCGTCCTCGCCGCTCTGGCTGAGGGCTGGCTCTGGGTCAAGCTCACGCTGTGCCGTTGTTCGCAGGTCTTTCCAGACTATCCGGACGTTCGACCGTTCCACGATGCGCTGATCGCGGCTAACCCTGATCGCATGGTCTGGGGATCTGACTGGCCCTATCTGCGCCTGGCGGAAAAAACCCCCGACGTCGGGCACTTGCTCGACCTCTTTCACGAATGGGTTCCCGACGAGACAGTCCGGCGCCGCATCCTCGTGACCAACCCGCAACAACTCTACGGCTTTTGACAATCGGCCACGAAAGGACACCGACATGGCTGAAAGCTACGAGTGCCTCAAAGTGGACGTTGCCGATTTCGTCGCGACGGTGCGGCTCGCCCGACCGCCGGTTAACGCGCAAAATCGCCGCTTTCGAGAAGAGATCATCACCATCTTCGACGCGCTAAACGATCGCCCCGATGTCCGCGCCATTGTGTTGACAGGCGAAGGCAAAACCTTCTCGGCCGGTGCCGATCTCAAGGAGCGGCCAAACCTCGGCCAGGAGATCGGAGCCTACCCTCGGCATAACCGGATCGTGCGAGAAAGCTTCAATGCCGTCATGGAATGCGAAAAGCCGGTCATCGCAGCGATCAACGGCGCGGCGATCGGAGCCGGCTGCGTTCTCGCGCTATGCTGCGACATCCTGATTGCGAGCGAAGCCGGTTATCTCGCTATGACCGAGGTTGATGTCGGCTTGGCCGGTGGCGTCAGCCATGTGCGGCGGTTCTTCAGAGAGTCTGACGCGCGGTTGCTGATCTATACGGCGCGACGGATGAGTGGTCCCGAGCTTTACCGGATGG
>JAKFYI010000022.1 GCA_021730985.1 Hyphomicrobiales bacterium
TGTCGGAGCCGGTGAACCAACGGATCAAATCGATGTCGTGGACCGCAAGATCGATGACCACGCCGACATTCGACATGCGCGGCGGGAACGGACCGACCCGCGTGATCGAGATGGACAGAATATCCTCGTCACGGATCGCCTGCTTGATGGCCTGCACCGCGGGATTGAATCGCTCGACATGCCCGACCATCAGCACGACACCCGCGCGGCGGGCCGCGGCGATGATGTCGCGCCCCTCCTCGACAGAGGATGCAATCGGCTTTTCCACCAGGACGTGAATGCCGCGCGCGAGGCAGGTCAGCGCGATCGAATGATGCAGATGGGTCGGGGCCGCGATGGTAACGGCCGTGACGCCGAGATTGAGCAGCGCGTCGAGATCGCCGACCGCCGGACAGCCCAGCCCCTTGGCGATCAGGTCGCGCTGCGCCGGATCGGGATCGGCCACGCCCACCAGTTCGACGCCGGACAGCCCCGCCAGCACGCGGGCGTGGTTCGACCCCATGATTCCGACGCCGACAACGCCAATTCGCAGCGCTGCGTCGCTCGTCACGGCCTGCACCATGCCATCGTTAACGTCCCTGAACCGCTCGATTGAGCACCCGCCGCACTCCTAGCACGCTGCCGGACGGCTGGCGACCTTGACCTGCCGAAATGCCTAAACACTTTTCCATTCAAAGCATTACAGCGGGAATGGGGTCTGGAACCGTCCTATTCTGCGGCGCGCGTGACGCCCGGGATAGCGAGTGTCAGGCCCACCGCCAGCGCGTCCTCGCGGAAGGCTTTCACGGCGCCCAGCGAGAGTTCCGCCCCCGTTTTGGTCCCGAGCGCCGGCAGCTTCTGCAGCACGTCGGCAGGGGCCGTGATGATGTGGCAGCCCATGGCATCGGCCTCCACCACGTTGAAGGCCTCGCGGGTCGATGCCCAGATGATCTCGACATTCGGCGTCTTGCGGGCCCGTGCCACCGCATCCTGCATGATCGGGCGATAGTCGATCCCGAGGTCGGCCAGCCGGCCAGCAAACACCGAGACGCACGACGGCTCGCCGCCGGCCAGCGCATCGGTCGCCTTGGCAGCCTGCTCCGACGTGAAAATCGCCGTCATGTTGACCTTGACGCCGGAGCGCGACAGCGCGCGCACGGCATCATACAGCGGCTCGCCACGCGTCGTCGTCACAGGCAGCTTGGCATAGACGTTCTTGCCCCACGAGGAAATGACGCGCGCCTGCGCGACCATCTCCGGGATGTCGTCGGAAAACACCTCAAAGGAGATATGCCGGTCCGGAACCGCGGCGACGAGATCGCGTGCATAGGGTTCGTAGTCGCGCACGCCCGCCTTCTTCAGCAGCGACGGGTTGGTGGTGAAGCCGGCGATCCATGACTGCTTCGCCATCTCCATGATTTGCGCCTTGTCGGCGCCATCGGTGAACAGCTTGACCTTCAAATCCGAGAGCTTCGGCATCGTTCCTCCAGGTGTCCATCGGTACCACAGCCGCCGGGCGCTCGCCCACCCCAGCGCCCACGCGTCGGTATGAAAAATGCCGCACCTACGCCGGAGCACAGCCGCAAAGGCGTTGACTTGCCTTGGGGAATTTCGTGACTTGGAACCGCCTATTCGAATGCAGGAGAGTGCAATGCCCGGCGAAAAGCCCGATGTTCTGCTGGTCGGCTCCAAGAAGCCGGTCATCGTCAACGGTTTGCAGAACGCGGTTGCGCTTCACGCGCTGGCAGACGCCACGGACCAGGACGCTTTTCTCAAGCCCATCGCCGGCAAGGTCCGCGCCATCGCTGTGTCGCTGACCGCGCACAAGGTTGGCGCCGACCTGATGCAGCGATTTCCCAAGCTGGAGCTCGTCTCAACGTTCGGCGTCGGCTACGACCACGTCGATGCCAAGTGGGCGGCGGCGCACGGCATCACCGTGACCAACACGCCCGAGGTGCTCAACGAAGAGGTCGCCGACACGGCACTCGGCCTTCTGCTGTCGACGGTCCGGGAACTTCCGCAGGCTGAACGGTACTTGCGCGCCGGCAAGTGGCCCAAGGCCGGCTACCCACTCAGCGTCGCAACGCTGCGCGACCGCACGGTCGGCATCGTCGGCATGGGACGCATCGGCCAAGCCATCGCGCGGCGCATCGAGGCGTTCGGCGTGCCGGTCGTCTATCACAGCCGCAATCCGCAGCAGGGCGTGGCTTACAAGTACTATCCGAAGCTGATCGACATGGCCCGCGACGTCGATACGCTGATGGTTATCGTGCCCGGCGGGCCGGCCACGAAGAACATCATCAACAAGGAGGTCCTGGAGACGCTGGGGCCCCGTGGCATCCTGATCAACATGGCGCGCGGCTCGGTGGTCGATGAGCCCGCGCTGATCGAGGCGCTGCGCAACAAGACGATCCTGACGGCCGGCCTCGATGTCTACGTCAACGAGCCCGAGGTTCCGCCCGAACTGATCGCGATGGATCACATCGTGCTGTTCCCGCACCTCGGCTCAGGCTCGGTCCACACCCGCAAGGCGATGGATCAGCTTGTCGTGGACAACGTGCTGGCGTGGGCCGGTGGAAAGGCGCCGCTGACGCCCGTGCCGGAAACGCCGTGGCCGCCGAAGCGGTAACGGCTTCGCTCTTAGGCGCGCGCCTTGGGATCGCCAAACAGGTCGCGCTCCACCAGCCCGCAGATGATGTGGGCGGCCACGATGTGGATCTGCTGGATCAACGCCGTTTCCGGGTTCGGCACCGCGAGGCGGTGATCGCAGAGCGCGTTCATCGGCACATCGCGATTGCCGGTGAAGCCTACGGTGACGATCTTGAGATCGCGTGCCGCCTTAAGCGCGGTCAGGATGTTCGGCGACCGGCCTGACGTCGAAATGCCGATGAACACATCGCCGGGCCTTCCCAGGCCGCGAACCTGGCGCTCGAACACCGCCTCAAAGCCGTAATCGTTGCCGACCGCGGTCAGGACAGACGTATCGGTCGTCAGCGCGACGGCCGCCAGCGGATTGCGGTCGAAATTGAGCCGCGACAGGAACTCGGCTGCGATGTGCTGGGCGTCGGCCGCGCTGCCGCCGTTGCCTGCGATCATGAGCTTGCCGCCGGCTTTGAAGCAGCGGGCAATGATCGTGGAAATCTCCTGGATCGCTGCGCGCAACGCCGGGTCGGCCGCGGCGCGGTCCAGCGTCTCCCGGGAGCGCTGGAAGTGCGCGTCGATAAATGCGTCGGTGCCGGATTGCGCCATGTCAGATCTTCAGTTCAGGAGCGCCGTCAAACGAGATAGTGCACCGGCGCGCGAGGAAGCTCAATTGGACGAAGCCGCCGCGCCGGTATAGGCGCGGTACCAGTCGACAAAACGCCGGATGCCGTCTTCGATCGAGATCGAGGGGCGGAATCCGGCATCGCGCTCCAGATCGCTGACATCGGCGTAGGTCGCCAGCGCATCGCCCGGCTGCATCCCCAGCATCTCTGTCTTGGCCTTGCGGCCCACCGCCGCTTCGATGGTCGAAACCACCTTCATCAGTTCGACGGGGCTGCTGTTGCCGACATTGTAGACGCGCCAGGGCGCCTTGCTGCGCGAGGGGTCCGGCGCGTCGCTCGACCAGTTGGGATCGCCGGAGGGCGGCAGCTCGACCAGCCGGACCACCGCCTCGACCGTGTCGTCGATGAAAGTGAAGTCGCGCCGCATGGCGCCGTGGTTGAACAGCTTGATCGGGCGGCCTTCCGAGATCGCCGCAGTGAAAGACCAGATCGCCATGTCAGGGCGGCCCCACGGCCCATACACCGTGAAGAATCGCAGGCCCGTGGTCGGCAAGGCGAACAGATGGCTGTACGAGTGCGCCATCAATTCGTTGGCCTTCTTCGTGGCACCGTAGAGATTGAGCGGATGATCGACATTATCACGCGTCGAAAACGGCATCCTGGTGTTGCTGCCATACACCGACGACGACGACGCATAAACCAGGTGCGCGCAGCCATTGTGGCGGCACCCTTCGAGCACATTGGCGAAGCCCTGCAGGTTGGCATCGACATAGGCATGGGGGTCGTTCAGCGAATGGCGGACGCCGACCTGCGCCGCGAGGTGAACGACATGCGAAAACCAGTGCTGCGCGAACAGCGCGGCGGTGGCGCCGCGATCATCCAGATCAAACTGCGAAAATGAAAATCCGGGGAGCTTCCGAAGCTCGGCGAGCCGCGCCTCCTTCAGCTTCACATCGTAATAGGGCGACAGACAATCGACGCCGACCACCGGCCGGCCCTGCTGCAGCAGACGCCGCGCGACATGAAAGCCGATGAAGCCTGCGGCGCCGGTGACAAGAACGGGATTTTGCGGGGCCATCTTTTTTTGCGATCCCGTCAGAGCCGCCAAAGCTCGACACCCTCAGGCTTCGCTCCGCGGTCGAGCACCGATTTGACATCGACCACGACACCCTGCCCGCCCTTGAGCAGGCTCGTCACCAGCGGCCAACCTCCGGCGACGTAGTCGCCGTGCGACACCGCAAACACAACGGCGTCGGCCTTGCGAAGCGACTGGAGCGGTTCGAGCGTCACACCATACTCCACGACCTCGTCGGGCGCCGCCAACGGGTCGGTCACCTGGACGTCGGCGCCCGAAGAGCGCAGTTCGCGGATAATGTCGACAACTTTGGAGTTGCGCGTGTCGCCCACGTTCTCCTTGAACGTCATCCCGAGTACGGTCACGACCGGCGATGCAATGTTGCGGCGCTTGAGCATTCTCATGCACTCGCGCGCGACACGCAGGGCAACGTTGTCGTTGATCCGCCGCCCCGCCAGGATCACTTCGGGATTGTATCCGGCCTTCTCGGCGCGGTGCGTCAGATAGTAGGGATCGACGCCGAGGCAGTGGCCGCCGACCAGGCCCGGATGGAATTTCTGGAAATTCCACTTGGTGCCCGCAGCCGTCAACACGTCGCCGGTATCGATATCGAGCGCGCTGAAGATCGCCGAGAGCTCGTTCATCAGCGCGATGTTGAGATCGCGCTGCGTGTTCTCGATCACCTTCGCGGCCTCGGCGACCTTGATCGAAGGGGCACGGTGAATGCCGGCCTTGACCACGGAGCCGTAAACGTTCGCCACGATATCCAGGGTCGGCGCATCCTGGCCGCTGACGACCTTGATGACGTTTTCGAACCGGTGCGTCTTGTCGCCGGGGTTGATGCGCTCGGGCGAATAGCCCAGCGTGAAGTCCTTGCCTGACTTCAGACCGGAAACACGCTCCAGAATCGGCGCGCAATCTTCTTCGACGCAGCCGGGATACACAGTCGATTCATAGACCACGATGTCGCCGCGCTTCAGCTCACGGCCGACGGTTTCGGAAGCCGAAAAGATCGCGCGCAGGTCGGGCCGCAGATCGTCATCGACCGGAGTCGGAACCGTCACGATGAAAAAGTCGCAGTCCTTGAGCAGCGCCGGATCGAGCGAATAGCACATCGTCGGATGCTTGAGATCGGCTGCTTCGACCTCGCGGGTGCGATCGACGCCGGCCTTGAGCTCGTCGATCCGCTTGGCATTGATGTCGAAGCCGACCACAGGCGCGCCAGAACGGGCGAACGCAACGGCCACCGGCAACCCGACATAGCCAAGCCCGATCACGGCAATCTTGCGCCCGTGCGGCATCCCGCGCTCCCCGCCCCAATTCATACCGCCAAGAGGTATTGGGCGGCCAGAGCCACGTCCTGCAGTCTCAGGCCGTGCGCGTGAGCTACATGCCTTGGCACGTCAAATCAAGGCCGATCAGCCCGGGCCGCCGCTCTGCAGATTGTTGGACCGCCGCATTGCTGGCCCGCCCGATGGCGGCTAAGGGTTAGCGTCGGATTTGAAGCGCCTCACGACGTTGGACCGGAAGCGATGTGCGGAATCGCGGGGTTTATTTCACATCGGTCCGGCGGTCCGCAGCTTCAGGCCATCGCCGCGCAAATGAACGAATGCCTGCGGCATCGCGGGCCTGACGACATCGGCGCGTGGACCGATCCGGAGGCGGGCGTCGCGCTCGCCCACCGACGCCTGTCGGTGGTCGATCTGTCCGCCGCCGGGCACCAGCCGATGGTTTCGGCGAGCGGGCGCTTCGTCATTATCTACAACGGCGAGGTTTACAGTCACGAGGAGATCAGGCCATCGCTGACCGAGCGTGGCATAGCCTTTCGCGGACACTCCGACACTGAAGTAATCCTGGAGTCGGTCGAGGCGTTCGGCATCGAGCCGACGCTGTCGCGCCTAATCGGAATGTTCGCCATCGCGCTGTGGGACCGCCGCGAGCGCACGCTCACGCTGGTCCGAGACCGGCTCGGCATCAAGCCGCTGTACTGGGCGAAATTCGGCGACCTTTTCGTGTTCGGATCGGAACTGAAGGCGCTGCGCGTTCATCCCGGATGGACTCCCCGTATCGACCGTGCCGCCGTCGCGAGTTACATGCGGCACGGCTATATCCCGGCGCCGCGCACGATTTATGAGGGCGTCTTCAAGCTCGAGCCGGGTACGGTGCTGAGCCTGCCCTTCCAGGGCGAGCCGCGCATCAGCCGCTACTGGGATCCGCGTGCGGTGGCGCGCGCCGGGCTTGCGTCGCCCGTCCACGGCAGCGATACCGCGATGACCGACCAGCTCGAAGCGTTGCTGCTCGATGCGGTGAAACGTCGAATGATCGCCGACGTGCCGCTCGGTGCGTTCCTGTCCGGCGGCATCGACTCCTCCACTGTCGTTGCGCTGATGAAGGCCGCCAACGCCGGCCCAGTGAAGACCTACACCATCGGCTTCGACAACGACGACTACGACGAGGCGCCGGCCGCTGCTGCCGTGGCGCGTCACCTCGGCACCGAGCACACCGAACTGACCGCCACGTCGCAACAGGCGCTCGACCTCATCCCGCAACTGCCGGAGTGGTACGACGAGCCGTTCGCGGATTCATCGCAGATCCCGACCTGCCTCGTGTCGGCGATGACGCGGCGTCACGTCACCGTGGCGTTGTCGGGCGACGGCGGCGACGAGTTGTTTGCGGGCTACAACCGCCATCAATGGGCGGCGGGATCGTGGTCCAGCCTTTCAATGCTGCCTCAGGCGATCCGCAGCGGCATGGCCGCCGCGTTGACCAACGTCTCCACCGACGGGTGGTCCCGCGCGCTGGCGTTCCTGCCGGACGCGGTGCGGCCCGCGCAAGTTGGAGACAAGATCCACAAGCTTGCATCGGTGCTGGCGCTGCCCGACGGCGACGCCGCCTACCGCGCGCTGGTGACGCAATGGGATCCGGCCGCGGCCGTCCCCGGCGTGGCCGAACACAAGGGCGTTCTTTGGGATTCGTCACTGGCGGACGAAATGCCGGACCTGTTGTCGCGCATGCAGTTCCTCGATCTGGTCACCTATCTGCCGGACGACATCCTGACCAAGCTCGATCGCGCCACCATGTCGGTCGCCCTGGAGGGCCGCGTGCCGCTGATCGACCATCGCGTGGTCGAGTTCGCATGGCGGCTGCCGCGCCGGATGAAGATTCGCGGCGGCACCTCCAAGTGGCTGCTGCGGCAGGTGCTGCACCGTCACGTTCCCGCCGAACTGGTGACGCGTCCGAAGCGGGGCTTTGCGATCCCGTTGGCGGAATGGCTGCGCGGGCCGCTACGGGACTGGGCGGAAGGGCTGCTGTCCGAGCAACGGCTCCGCGAGGCGGGCCTGCTCGACGCCGGCGTGGTCCGGCAGCGCTGGCAGGAACATCTGAGCGGCCGGCGCAACTGGGAGCAACCGCTGTGGACCGCGCTGATGCTGGAATCATGGCGCACCCGCTGGGGCTAGCGCCGCGCCAGTTCGTCAAGCATCGCTTGCAGCGCGTTGTCGATCTCACCGCCCCGCGCCGCCCAACTGTGTTCCGCCTGCACCGCCTCCGCGCCGCGCCGGCCCATGTCGCGTGAACCCGCCGGATCGGCGACGATCTGCGCCACAGCGGCTGCAAGCGCCGCAGGGTCGCCGACGGGGATCACGATCCCGCATCGATACTTGCGGACGAAATCCGCCTGTCCGGGAAGTTCGGTGGCGATCACCGGGAGCCCGCTGGCCGCCACCTCATAGAGCTTGAGCGGCAAAACGCCGGTGGAGGAACGGTTCTCGGGATTGGTGATGGGAACCAATCCCGCCGACGCCCCCGCAACCAGGCCGGGGATATCCTCGTAGGCGCGCGGCCCGAGAAAGCGGATCTGCAATCCCTCACGCGCGGCATTCTCGACAAGCGGCTGCCGCAGGCCAGTCCCGATGATGAGCAGTGAAACACCGCTCGGCCAATTCGGATGCTTCACCGCATCGATCATGGTGTCGATGCCGTGCCACACCGTCAGCCCGCCGAAGAAGACGACGAATGGGTCAGCGGCAATCGTATCGGAGGGTTTGAACAGAGCGGTGTTTGCGCCGTTCGTCACAGCCGTCACGCGGTCATGCCCGATATCCCGGCGCAGCCAATCGGCCATCGCCTCAGTGGCGGCGAAGAGCTGGTCCGACATCCGGTATTGCGATCGATACAGCCACTCGATGAGCGGCCGCAGCGGGCGCAGCTTCGGGTTTCCGATGATGGCATCGGAATAGAGGCCGTTGATTTCCTGCGCGATCGCCATGCCGCGAAGACGGGCGGCAGCCGTAACCGGCCACGCCAGCAGATGCGCGCGAACGTAAAGCACATCGTGATCGGGCAACGACCGTACGCCAGCGCCAATGACGCGGAGAAATCTCATGGCCCGGCGAAACGGCCCGGGGACGCTGGCCTCGGAATCCGACTCCGGCATGACCAGATCGATCCGCCACCCGCGCTTCCTCAACTCGCCGACGATTTCGGTGACGTGAACGAAGGCGGCATTCCGCCGATGCGGAACATCAAGCGCAAAATAGACAAGGCGGCGGGACGGTGCCGAAGCCGATGTCACGCCATCCCCGATGCTGTTGGGAATCAAAGGTCCTCGACAATCAGATCGTCGGCCTGGTAATCGCGGCTGGCAGTCCGGCCGATCAACTCCCAGAGCGCGATCGGGGCAATTCCCTGCCCTGGCCGCTTCACGGTGAGATTGTCCGCGCTCAATCGCTCGCCGCGCTTGATCGGCACCCGCGCCGCGATGCTCTTTCTGGCAATCGGCATGGTCTTGAGTTCGGACGGCATCGGCCGCTTTTCGCCATCCCCCAATGCGCGCTCCACCTGACGAATTCCCGCGACCATGGCCGCGAATTCGTCAGGCTCGATCGAGGCGACGTGATCCGGTCCGGGCATGGTGCGGTCCAGCGTCAGATGCTTCTCGATCATGGTGGCCCCCCGCGCCACCGCGGCGATCGCCACCGAGATGCCCCGGCTGTGATCCGAGAAGCCCACCGGCAGGCCGAAGGTCGCGGCGAGCGCGTCCATGGCCTTGAGGTTGATCTCGTCGTCGGGCGCCGGATAGTCCGACGTGCAATGCAGCAGCACCACCTTCTCGCGCAATACGGCCTGTCCCGCGGCGCTGGCAAATGCCTGCTTGAGCTTCGCCTTGTCCGGCTCGCCAGCGCCCGAATAGCCGAAGGCCAGCGCCCCGAGCGCCTCGCGAATTTCATCCAGCGTCGCCATGCCGGTCGATAAAATCAAATCGCGCCCGCTGCGGCCAATCTCCAGCAGCAGCGGTGCGTGGGTCAGATCGCCCGAGCCGATCTTGAGCCGCTCGACCTTGAGGCCGTCGATCAGAAGCCTGAGGCTGACGAAATCGAACGGCGTCGAAAGGAACCCTATGCCCCGGCTCTTGCAGTGCGCCAGGATTGTCAGGTGCGCTTCGTCGTCGAGTTCGAGCGCCTTGAGCATCTCAAGCTGGCTCTCGGCGGTGCCGGTGTTGCGGGTCTGGTATTCCGCCTTGCCGGCTGAGCGCGTTGCCAGTTGATCGGCGCGGAAGGTCTGGAACTTGACCACGTCCGCGCCGGCTTCGGCGGCGGCGTCCACCAGCTTCAACGCAAGATCGAGCCGGCCGTTGTGATTGACGCCTGCTTCCGCAATGATCGTGACCGCGCTCATGCAATCCGCTGCTTTGGTTGTTCGCGCGGCGCTATGCCTTGCCCAGGATCGGCGACGACGGCAGGTTCACGATGCGGCTTTCAAGCGCTTCGGCCTGCGACAAATCCATCCGCGGGCAATCGGCGTACATCGGCAGCTTGTGCATACCCTTCCAGGTCGGACGGCACAGGATGCCGCGCTCGTGGCACACCTCGAGGAACTGGTCGCGCTGTGCTTCGTCAGCCGTATCGAGCAGCATGGTCACGAGCCAGTAGTTGCTTTCGGCGTAGTCGGCGTCCTCGAAGATCGAAGCGCCGGGCACATCGCGAAACGCTGCGGCATAGCGCGCGGCAAGAGTCCGCTTGTTCTTGACGAAGCCGTCCAACTGCTCGAGTTGCGCGCAGCCGAGCGCCGCATTGATGTTCGGCATGCGATAGTTGTAGCCGACCTCGTCGTGATGAAAGGCCCAGCGGTGAGCCTGCTTCGATGTGGTGGTGATGTGCACCGCCGCCTGCGCCAGCTTCTTGTCGTTGGTCAGGATCGCGCCGCCGCCGCCCGTCGTCACCACCTTATTGCCGTTGAAGCTCAGCGCCGACAGCATGCCGTGGCTGCCGACGTGGCGGCCCTTGTAGCGCGAGCCCAGCGCCTCGGCGATGTCCTCGACGATCGGCAGCCGCCAGCGGGCGCAGACCTCGCTCAGAGCATCCATGTCCACGGGATGGCCGAACGTGTGCATCGGCAGCACCGCGGCGATGCGGCGCCCTGTTCGCTTGTTTCGGCATCCATCGGCAACAAGCTCCGCGGTCTCCTTGAGCCAGAGGTCGAGCTTGGCCGGATCGACGCCGAGAGTCTTGGGATCGCTGTCGCAGAAATGCGGGATGGCGCCGCAATAGCTCACCGCGTTCGCGGTGGCGATGAAGGTCAGAGCCGGCAGGATGACTTCTTCGTCCCTTTTGACACCGGCCAGCAGCAGGCAGATGTGCAGTGCCGCGGTCCCGTTCATAGTCGGGATCGCGTACTCCATCTCGCACCGCTCGGCGAGCTGCTTGCCGAACCGGTCGACATACTGCCCGGCCGACGACACCCAACCGGTGTCGAGGGTTTCCTTGACGAACTCCCACTCTCTCCCGGCGAAGTGCGGCTCATGCAGATGCACGGGACGGTTCACGCGCCCCACCACCGATTCGATGGCATGCAGCGCGCGCGTCGAATCGAACCGGCGGCCGGCCACCGCGCCGGAACCCATATCTTGCAGATCCTGCTTCATCACCACGTCCATGGAATCCATGCCCTGACCAATAGCCAAATCGAGCCTTCAATGCCAGCAATCAACGGAACCAGCCGTCACGAACTTCACCGCGCAACGTCATCTGTTTGCGCAACAGGTTCTGATCCATCGGAATCTTCGCCAGAACCTCGGCGACCCGCTTCCCTGCTCCGCCCTGCCAGTATGGATTGACGCCATTCTTGGCCTGGCGGCGGAAGTCCTCGTCGAACAGGGCGCGGCGAAGCGCGGCGGCGATCGCCGCAGCGTCGTAGCCTGCGTCGATCACGTTGTCGCCACGCAGCCGGCCGTCCTGCCGGGAGCCGATGTTTACCGTCGCGCAACCGAAGGCCGGCGTCTCCTTGATACCGGAAGAGGAATTGCCCGCGCACACCACGCGCGCATCGGGCCCGCGGGCAAGAGCCAGCACGCCGTGATACAGGTGGCGGCCCAGCGAACGGCGCAGCATGAGCCGCGCATCCTCGGCCGCAACCTTTTCCAGCAGCTTTGCGATGGCCGCCCCGCCGGCATCGTTGTTGGGATAGGTCATCACCACCTGCACCCCGTCAGCCGCAAGCGAGCGCAACGCATCGATCGACGGCTGGGTCTGGCCGGATGCGCTTTCCACCTCGGTCGTCACCGAATGTTGCGTGAACAGCACCAGCGGCTTGGTCACATCGATCTTGAGCCCGTCCTCGATTTCGTTCGGCGACGCGAAGTTGCCGTCCTCGATCAGATCGATCGCCGGGAAGCCCACCGTGTGGACGCGCCAGGCCTCCTCGCCCATGCCGAGAATGCGGTTGGTCGCCTGCGCGTTCGTCGTGAAGTGCAGATGCGACAGCTTCGTCATGGCGTGACGGACGGAATCGTCGAGCGCGCCGCCCTCGGTCAGATCGCCGCCTTCCACATGCGCGGTGGGGATGTTCATCTGCGTGCCGGCGATCACCGCGGCAAAGCCTTCAAAGCGGTCGGCATAGACCACCAGCATGTCCGGCTTGATGTCGGCCAGCACGCGGCTCATCGCCAGCACGCCCGTACCGATCGCACGCGGCGTCGATAGCGCAGACACCGCGTCCATCTCGATCTTCACTTCGGCATGGACCGTGAAACCGTCGTTCTGGATCTCCTGGAGGGTCCGCCCGAAATTCGCGTCGAGATGCGCGCCCGACACCAGCAGCCGGTAGTCGAGATCCGGGTGCGCGTCGATGGCGCGGATGATCGGAACCTGCAGGCCGTATTCGGCGCGGTTTCCGGTGAAGACGGCGATGATGCGTTTGGTCATTGAGTTTGGCGATTTCTGTCCGACGGGGTGAGTGGGGCGGGCTTTAAGCCTGCACGAAGAGCCCGGCCAGCCCCTGCCGGAGCCCGATTGCAGGCGCCCATCCGGTTTTGCGGGTTGTCTCGGCGATGTCGAGAACGAACGTGGTGGGCTTGCCCGGATGAGTCGCGATCATTTCGCGCTCCGGAGTGCCGTTGAGTTCAAGCAGAGTCCGGACCAGACCGCCGATCGATGTGCCGACACCGGTTCCAACATTCAGAATCTCGGGACTACGCTGCGTGACCGCCATCTCAAGCGCAGCCGCCGCATCGTGGACCGAAAGGAAGTCGCGAACCGGCGCAAGATCGCGAAGCACGACAGGTCCCCGCTCTCGCATCTGCGACAGAATGGCGTTGATCACGGTTTCGCCCGTCTGTTCCGGGCCATAAACGTTGCTGAACCGCAGGACGGTTCCGCCCGTATCCAGCGTCAGGGCTTCGCAAGCCAACTTACCCTCGGCATAGGCTTCGCTGGAATCGACCGGATCTCCGGCGCGGCGCGGCATATCCGCCGTGGCATAGACCAGAGAGGATGACGCATAGACCACATGCTTGTAGCGGCCGTCGAGCAGCGCACTCAGTCTTTGCCGAACGTCGGTAACGAAACGAGCGCCGAGCTTCGCGACCTTGCTGCGGTCGCCGTTCTCCGCCAGATGAATCAACACATCGCCGCCCGGCGATTGCGAATAGTCCGTGACCGTAATGTCGCCCGGAGCAGCCGCAGGTTGCCGGTGAACGCCGACGGTTTCGATCCCCGCCCTGCGGAGACGGGAGGTCGCCGCGCGGCCGAGGAAGCCGGAGGCTCCCGTGATCACAACTCGCATGGTGTCATGGCCTGAAGCCATCCACGTCGGCCACGGCGACATGAATGTCGGCCTTGATATCCCTTGCCGCCCGCCGCCCCAGCACATCCTCCAGGCGTGAAGCGGGGATAGGACCGGTGCCTGGCCGCTTCACCCAGATGTTGTCGCGGCTGAACGGCTCACCCGCCTTGATGGGCGCCGTGGTCACCACCGTTGCATAGGCGAAGTCGATGACCGGCTGCTCCTCCGGCAGGATGTTCTTTGTGCCGCCGCGCGCCTTCCAGACCGCCCGGCTGCCGTCGATCAGATCCTTGAGCTCGCCCGGCTCGATCGAGATGCCGGTGTCGGGGCCGGGCCAACTGCGCGATATCGTGAAGTGCTTCTCCAGGATCGAGGCGCCCATCGCCACGGCCCCGAGACAGGTCCAGATGTTCATCGAGTGATCGGACAGCCCGACCGGTACGCCGGGAAACTCCGATTGGAGATGCTCGACCGCTCCGAGCCGCACCTTCTCGTAGGGCGTCGGATACATGCTCGTGCAGTGCAACAGCGCGACAGGGACATTGTGCTTGCGGATCGTATCGACGGATCGCCGCACCGACGCGATATCGTTCATGCCGGTCGACAGGATCATCGGCCGGCCCTTGCGCGCAATATGATCGAGCAGCGGAAGATTGTTGCATTCGCCCGAGCCGATCTTGAAAGCCGGAACGTCCATGCTCTCCAGGCGGTCGGCCGCCTCGCGCGAGAAGGGCGTCGACAGATACATCACGCCGCGCTCGACGCAGCGCTGTTGCACCTGACGTTCTTCGTCGGCATTCAGCTCACAGCGCTTGATGATGTCCCAAAGCTTCTCGCTGGAAATCTCGCCCGGCGTCATGTCGGTCGGGACCATTTCCTTGTCCACGATATGGCATTGGAATTTCACCACCTCGGCGCCGGCGCCGGCCGCGGCATCGACCAGCTCCAGGGCCTTGCTCACATCGCCTTCATGGTTGATCCCGACCTCCGCCAGCACCAGCGGGGGCTCGTTGGGGCCGACCTTGCGGCCTGCAATGGAGAACGTATCCATGAGGGGTCCGTTGATGGCGAATTTTCGCGGTAATCCGGCACAAACTAATGGGTTTTGAAAGTGCTATCAACAATGGTAGGACAGCGCCACACCGGCCGCATGGCGACCAGCGCAGCGATGGCGATCGGCGATTCTTGCACGACGGGGCCCCGCGATTGCCTGCGGGGCATGATTGCCAACCGGGTTGCCAACCCACCCCTCCAGGAAACAGACGCTCAGCATGATGAAATATCCGCGCCACACGCCGGTCGATATGAAGAAGTACGGCCCGTCGGTCAACGATCCGGAAGCCTTCTACGGCCTGCCGCAGAACGTTCTCTATTGCGAGAGCTGCGTCATCTCGAACCAGCGGCCGAACTCCTCTGTCGAGTTCAAGCACACGAGAGAGAGCCAGAAGGCCACCATTCATCTCGACAAGCACGGCGTGTGCGACGCCTGCCGTCTCGGCGAGGAGAAAGAACGCACGATCGACTGGGACAAGCGCGACAAGGAACTGCGCGCGCTTTGCGACCTGCACCGCAAGGACGACGGCAGCTACGACTGCATCGTTCCCGGTTCAGGCGGCAAGGACAGCTTCTATGCCGCCCACGTCCTCAAGCACCGCTACGGCATGCATCCGCTGACAGTGACATGGGCGCCGCACGTTTATACCGAATGGGGCTGGAAGAATTTCCAGTCCTGGATCCACGCCGGTTTCGACAACTATCTGCACACGCCGAACGGCCGTACCCACCGGCTGCTGACCCGCCTCGCCGTCGAGAACCTCTATCATCCGTTCCAGGCATTCATTCTCGGACAGAAGAACATCGCGCCGAAGCTGGCACTGGCGTTCAACATCCCGCTGATCTTCTATGGCGAGAACGAAGCCGAGTACGGCAACCCGCGCGGCGACGCCGAAACCGCCAAGCGCAACTGGCGCTATTTCAGCGCCCAGGACAAAGGCCAAGTCTATCTCGGCGGCGTCTCGGTTGAGGATCTGGTCAACCGCTTCGACGTGCCGCTGGCCGACCTGCGTCCGTACTATCCGGCCGATCCCGCCGAACTGGAAGCCAAGAAGATCGAGGTGCACTACCTCGGCTACTACGTCAAATGGCATCCGCAGAGCTGCTATTATTATTCAGTCGAGCACGGCGGCTTCCAGGCGTCGCCGGAGCGCACGCCCGGCACCTATAGCAAGTACAACTCGATCGACGACCGGATCGACGATTTCCACTACTTCACGACCTTCATCAAATTCGGCATCGGCCGCTCGACCTACGACGCCGCGCAGGAAATCCGCTCGGCGGACATCACCCGCGAGGAAGGCGTGTCTTTGGTCAAACGGTTCGACGGCGAATTCCCGGAGCGTTTCGCTGAGGAGATTTTTGCCTATCTCAGCATTCCGGAAAAAGAATTCCCGGTCGCAAGCAAGTGCTTCGAGCAGCCTATGATGGACCGGCAATACTTCATGCATCTGGCCGACCGCTTCCGTTCGCCGCATCTGTGGAAGTACGAAGATGGCGAATGGCGGCTGCGTCACAAAGTTTGGGAACACACTCCGGTCGGCAAGGACTACATCAAGTAGCCTTGAGGCTGGTCACGGCGGCGCATGTCAAAGGTCCTGCTCGTTATCAGTGAGGAGGCGCATGCGCGGGAGTTATCGCGTGTCGCCGAACATCTTCAAAAGACTTCGGATCTGAAGCCGGTCTTTTTCGTCGAAGACCGGATGAAGCCGTTCGGCATGCACACGTTGCTTGGGGCGAGCGGGGTCGAAACCCTGACCTCGGATGATATCAAGATCGGCCCCGGCGCTTCCAAGTTTCAAGGCCGGGGACTGCTGCGGCGGCTGACGAGCGGCGTGCTCACACTGAGCCGGGCGGCAATCGCGCGCCTGCCACGCAGCATCAGCCGGCGGTTCGGACCGCTTTTCCAAATCGCGGGCGAGCGAGACCGTGTCTTGCAGCGTTTCGGCCTCTGCGATGCCGTGCTTTCGTATGGCTATGCCGCCGTGTTGATCTGCGAGGACAATATCGATCTCGAGACGCCAAACTGGACCGAGGCGGCGCATCGGCACCGCATTTGCTGCCTGATCGTGCCTTACACGGTTGCCAACACCGTGGAGCTGACAGAAGCCTACGTATTCGTGGAAAGCCTCCAGCTTCGCGCCTCTCCGGTCAATCGCGTGGCTGCATGGCTGTTTCCCAAATGGGCGACGCGGCACAAGGGGCGAAATTTCCTGCGCGCGAACTACGGCAAGATCGCCGCCACCGAGCTGCTCGGCTTGGCGCCGCCGAATCCCTGGCTTCTCAACAGCGGCTACGCCGATGCGATTGCCGTGGAGAGCCTGGCGATGCGCGACTATTACAGCGCCGCCGGCATTCCGGCTCGGCAGCTTGTGCTGACCGGAACGTTGGTTGACGATGCGATGGCGAAGGTCATCGCGGACGCATCGAACCGCCGCAGAGCGCTGCTCGAGGAAGCCGGCCTTCCGCTCGACCGCCCCGTTCTGCTTTGCGCGTTCCCGCCCGATCAGGCTGTATTTGACCGGCCCGGTTGCGAGTTTCAAAGTTTCGACGACATGATCGAGTTCTGGGGCAAGAGCCTCGGCGCCGTGAAAGGCTGGAACATTCTCGTGGCGCGACATCCAAAAACCCGCGCCGGCCGGCTCGATGCGCTGCGCCAGCATGGCCTGACGCTGATCGATCACGACACCGCGTCGGTCGTGCCGTTGTGCGATCTCTATCTCGCATCGGTGTCGGCGACGATCCGCTGGGCGATCGCCTGCGGCAAGCCGGTCATGAACTACGACTCGTACCGGCTGGACTTTCAAGACTATCCCGGCGTCGAAGCCGTTGTGCTGGTAAAAAAACGCCAGGAGTTCCTCGATCTGCTGGCGGCCATGACCGGCGACCCGGCGTATTTCTCCCGCATGCAGGCAGCGCAGCAGCGCGAGGCGCCGCGCTGGGGCTTCCACGATGGGCAATCGGGCCACCGGCTACTATCGCTGATCCGCGGCGAAACGGTTGCCGAACCGCTGGCGCTGCGGCCCGCTTCAGGCCAGAACTAACGGCGCGATGCACACCGTCCTCCATCTGATCGAGACGCCGGGGCAATTCCAAGAGCTCGGCCGGTTCGCCCGCCTGCTTCAGCAATCGCGGCCGGTGAGCCAGCTCTTCCTGGTTTACGATTGCGGCCCCGCGACCGCCCAGGTGTTGGCGGGCATCGAACAGATCGGCGCGGAAAGGCTCAATGCCGGCGGACCCGCAGAAAACGAAACCCGCCGCCGGACGCTGGACGCAACACCCGCGTTCCTCCGCAGCATGCTGCGATTTGTCCGCGGCACGTTTCGCGCACCGGTTCTGTTCGCGCAATATCGCCGGCTGCTGCGGAGCCGAAAGGTCGATCTCGTCATCGTCACCGAAGACAATGTTGCAGGCCGCTCGCGCGCGCTGGTCGAGGCGGCAACACGCGCGGGCATCCCGGTGCTGCTGTTGCCGTTCACGATTCCAAACAGCGACGAGGCCGCTCGCCTCCTGGGACACCAGCCGTCCTATCAAGCGCGGGGGCCGATTGCTCGCCTATTCGCGTCGCTGCGGCCGAACTGGGTTCATGAGGCCATAGGCGGGCCGCTGCTCAGGATGCCTTGGCCGCAGGCCTTGGTCGTCGAACTGGCGGGCCTCGCGCCCAAGCGCCCGTGGATCGACAATGAAGGACCGGCAACCATTGCTCTCGAAAGCCGCGCGATGATGAAGCACTATGCTGCGCTTGGCTTCTCCGAACGGCAACTCGCAGTCACCGGCAGCTTGGCTGACGAGACCATCGAAATATCGATGCGGGAGCGCGCCAAGCGGCAAGCTGAGCTGCGGCATCGGTTCGCCTTGTCCGACAAACCGCTGCTGCTGTGCGCCTTGCCGCCCAATCAATTGGCCGGCGGAATTACGATCGATGAGTTTTCCAGTTACGAGGCGCTGATCGAGGCTTGGGCCGCCGCGCTCACCAAGGTTTCCAAACAATTCGCCGTCGTGGTTCGGCCGCATCCGCGGATCGCCGAGCCGGCGCTGGAGCCGGTGCGCCGGGCCGGCCTTGCGATCGCCTTCGACGACACCGCAACGCTGGTCCCGCTGTGCGATCTTTATGTCGCCTCGATCTCGGCTACGATCCGGTGGGCGCTCGCCTGCGGCATTCCCGTGCTCAACTACGATGTCTTTCAATACCGCCTCGACGACTACAAGGATGCCGCCGGCATGGTCACCGTCCATGATCTCGCGGCGTTCAACCAAGTGCTCGCAGAGCTTGCCGGTTCCGCCGAAAAGCTAGCGGCGATGAGGGCCGCGCAATCGTCCACCGCTGCCGATTGGGGCTGCCTGGACGGCCAAAGCGGCGCTCGCGTCCTGGCGCTGGCTGATCGCATGCTGATGCCTGCGAGATGACGAACATGATCACGCAATCCGAGTACTACCGGCTGTTTCAGCAGATCGACCGCATCCCCCAGATCATGGAGCCGCGGCTCGGGCCCTGGCGCGCCTGGCCCATCGCAAAAATGCATCTGGTCTGGTTTCTGGCCTACCAGGGGACAGAGCTGTCGGCCGAGCGCACTGCATCCAGACGCGTTAAAGAGCGGGTGTCCCACTATCTGTCCGACCTCGCGCTTTGGGCCAGACAGTCTCGCCGCAAGCCTGGCAACGGCGGCGTCGGAATGATCTATGTGCCGCGGCTGCACCGTTTCGCGGACGGCAGCATCCGCGACATGATCTACGGCGACCTGCTCCGGGGCGATGGACTCGATCTGCCGGCCGTGCCGCTTGAACAGCCGTTCCATTCGAGCAGCCGCCAAGTCTCCCTGCCCGAAAGGCCGGTGTACCTGCGTCCCTACCATTCCGCGGCAGAACTTCTCGCGCTCGCGCTGATGTCCACAAGCCGTCTGCGCACGATCGCAGACCAGCTCGACGCCGTACTGGAAGACGCCGGCTTTCCTGTCGCATCGAAGGTGCGCCGTTCGAAAATCCTGGTCGCTCTCGGATTGTTCGAAGCGCGGCGCCGTGTGTTCCGGCATGTTCTCAGGCGCCTCGGTCTGCGCGCCTTGGTCGTGACTTATGCGCCCGGCTGTTTCGGCGAGATCGCCGCGGCTCATGAACTGAAAATTCCCGTGCTTGAATTGCAGCACGGCTTCGTCGGCGCACACTGTCCCGAATACGCATGGCCGGACGAGTACCGCACGATGAAGTCGGAAATCGCCGTGCCCGATCGGATCGGATTATTCGGGCCGATGTTCGCGCGCGAAATCGTGCGATCCGGATTCTGGGCGGAGACGGAAGCCTCGGCGATCGGCGCGGCGTGGCTGGAGCGCTACCGCCCAAGTGCCCTGCCGCGGCAAGCAAACCATGGACGCTTGCGGCTGCTGTTCATGACGCAGCCAACCAGCCGCGCAGCCGCAATCGCGTTTTGGCAAGGGTTTTTAGCGTCTGCACAAAATGCGCCGGAATTCGAGTTGGCGATCAAGCTCCATCCCGAAGAAACCAACGACGCCCCCGCCTACCAGGTGCTGGAGCGAACGGCACCCGGACGAATAAGCGTCATGGCCGCGGCTGAAAATCCGATCGAGGCCATGCTCAAGGTCGATGTCGTCCTGTCGTACAACTCGATGTCGCTGATCGAAGCGCTTGGCATCGGAAGGCCTTCGATTTCGCTGTGCGGCGGTTCGATCCCCGGCGGCCTTGCAGGGACGTTCAATCTGCAGGGCATCACCGGCGTCATGCCGCACGTCAGGTCGCCGGAACAGTTGCACCAGACCCTTCGCGAACGTGCCGGCAGCGGCGACGCTCTGGAGCGATGGCGCGAGCAGGCTTTGAATCAGGGCCGGGACTGCTTCGCAGAAGGCTTTTCGGATGCGGCAACCAAAATCATCAATGAAATGGCAGCCTCGGCCAAATGACGCCACTTCACTCGTAACTGACGTCCCAGCGCTCCGACCACCGGATCAGGTTGAGCCAACGCCAGATCCGCCAATCCATGGTCTTGCGTCCCTCGCGAACATCGGCCCATTCGGCCAGCGCCGCGGCGATATCGATGACCGGGATACGCCGGGCAGCGTCGCTGGAAAGCGTATCCTGAACCCAGCTATCGAGCTGGGAGAACCAGCCACGCTCGGGAGTTTGAAAGCCGATCTTGTCGCGGCGATCGAGCACAGCATCGGGCACCAGCCCCCGCAAAGCCGCACGCAAAACGGTCTTGCCGCTGCCGTCAGCCGACATCAGGAACTCCTCCGGCAGCGAGCGAGCAAATTCGACCAGGGGCCGCGTCAGGAACGGCACCCGGCTTTCGATCGAGTGCGCCATCGAATTGCGGTCCTCGTAGCGCAGCAGGGCAGGCAGGCTGGTCTGGCTGAAGGTGAGCGCCAGCGAATCCCGGAGCGAGGAACGGCCCTCGGTGGTCGTCGCGCCGTCCGTGGCGCCACGCTCCGTGAACCAGCTCCGGTTCAGTGCAGCCCGGGTGGCCCGGCTGCGGCCGTAAAGATCGGAGGCGCCCGCGAGCCCGGGCGCCAAGCCGGCCAAGACCCGGAGCATGGTCCGCGCGGCGCCGCCGCCACCGGGAAGCCGGGCGGCGTTGGCCAGCAACTGAAGCGCCTCACTCAGCCTCCCCTCGCGCAGCAGCGACACCACGCGCGCACTGGCATAGAACCGGTAGCCGGCGAACATTTCGTCGGCGCCCTGCCCGTCCAGCATGACCTTGATGCCGGCAGCGGCCGCCGCACCGAACACCCGGTGCTGCGCATACATGCTGGTGCTGCCGAACGGGAGATCCTGGTCGAAGATCAGCCGGTCGAGATCGCGCACCAAATCGTCCGGCTGGATGCGCACCTTATGCGCCGTGGTTCGCGCAGCCGTGTTGACCAGATCGGCCCAGTGCTCTTCCGCGATGACCGGATCGTCCGCCGCATAGGTGAACGTGTGAATGTCGGCCGTGGCGCCGCCAATCTCACGCATGGCCATCACGATGGCAGAGCTGTCGATGCCGCCCGAAAGCGCCGCGCCGACCGGCACGTCGCTGCGCAAATGGAGCCGGATACTGTCCGCAAACAGATCGCGCAACCGGCGGGCGGCCGCCTCGAAGCTGATGCCTTGATCGACCTCGGACGGCAGGCTCCAGTAACGCTCCGGTTGACCCGCCGTTGCGGTGTCGAGATCGATCTCGATGAGGGAGGCGCCCGGCAACTGGCGGATATCGGCGAACAGCGTCTCGCCGCCGACGTCGGTCAAGCCGAAAGCCAGATACTGGAACAAGGGCGCCGGCGCGATCCGCCGCGACACCGCGGGCAAATGGAGAAGCGCCTTGACCTCCGACGCGAAGGCAAACCCACCGGCCCACGCCGTGTAATACAGAGGCTTGATGCCGAAACAATCGCGAACCAAAATAAGGCGGCGCGTCTGCCAGTCGATAACCGCGAAGGCATACATGCCGATCAGGCGGCCCAGCGCAGCCTTGCCCCAATGCACCCAGGCGGCGAGCAAAACCTCGGTGTCCGAGTTCGATCGGAAAATGTGGCCCGCCGCACGCAACTCGTCACGCAGTTCGACGTAATTGTAGATCTCGCCGTTGAAGATAATGTCGTAGCGGCCATCCGCGCTGGTCATCGGCTGCCGGCCGGACGCAGATAAGTCGATAATGGAAAGACGGCGATGCGCCAGCGCCAGCTTGGCGTTCCCGGTTTCGATCGTACGGGAGCGCCGAGGCTGCGCTTCGCCGTTCCAGAACAGATAGCCGGTATCGTCGGGGCCACGATGCCAAATCGCATCGCTCATCTCGACAAACCCGGTCTTCGGAAACGATTCGATCTGCCGGCTCAGGACGCCGCCGATACCACACATTCTAGGACATCGATCTCGAAAAGTTGGGGCTGCGGATCAGCTTCCGCCAAATAGGCGCCGCCAAAGTGACAGTGCAGATGAGGGCGATTTCGGCGGCAGCGATGGCGGGGCGCTCCGACTCCTGGCAAGCTCGGCGTAAGCCTTGCGCCTGCGTTCCGGCAGACCATCCATGATCTTGGATCTTGCACCCTCGCTGAGCTGTGGCCAGTCGGCGATTTCCTCCATGGTGCGGCCGCAGCCAACACAGAGGCCAACGCTCGAGTCGAAGCTGCAGACGCTGACGCACGGAGAAAAAGTCATACGCGTCTTGTTCCGTCCGTCCTCTGCCAAGGCTCAGGATACCGTCCAACGGCTCGCACGACAGCACAAATTTCAGGTCGCCGCACGTCTGCCTAGGTGGAAATTTTTCAACGATCCGTGCCCCATGTCGTTGGGCATCTACGAACTGGACTACATCCAAAGGAGAAACCTGGACCTTGTAATGGCGAACAGCTCCTTCATCATCATTCCGCCGATGAAGGTCTGGAGTTATTTTCTCGAGATGCGCCGCGTGGTTTGCAAAGGCGGCCTAATTGCCTTCAACGCGATTGTGTCCGATCAAGTCGCAGAAGACTATTTCCAGAATTACCTGAATGGATATTTCCAGCGGCGGACGTTTCCCCTGATCCCACGCGACATCATCGATCGCACATTCGCCGCACCGCAGTTTGAGCTACTGAAGATCGACCGCAAGGAGTATCTTGTCTTCAAACGCGTAGCCTAGCGGCCTGCCGTGCTTGCAGCGTAGCACTCGGCGATGGCCTTGGTCAGACGCTGTATGTTCGTCGCTTCGTCAATGCCAGCCATCGGCGCGTCGTCGGAGCTCAGGAAGCCGACGAATGCCGTGTTTTCGGCGGTGTGCAAGAACAGCCGGACCGCATCTGCATTGGGCCGCTCGCCTGCGGCGATCCGCTTCAGTGCATCACGGCACTGGTCGGCGGTGCGGATCGAATAAGATCCGGGGCACCCTTTGTACCAGGCCTCTCCGAACACAAGCGTGGGTATGCCGCGCACCAACGCCTCCCAGGAGGAGGTGCCAGTGATTGTGGCCACCGCGCGCGAATTGTCGATCAGATCGAAGGAGCCGGTTCGCAGCGGAACCAGCGAGACCTTGGGAATTGCCGCCAACGTCTCATAGAGACTGCTCCAGCGGCCACGTTCGCTGACAAACTGCGGCGCAAACTGCGACGGATGTTCTTTCACATAAACGCGCCAGCCGTCCGGCAGCGCTGCGGCGATCATGCCGACCATCACATATTGATCGTCAAACACGCCGCCGATCGGATTGGTTGAGCGTTCCGGCTGCAGATGCAGCGGGACGTATACATAAGGCTGGGTCAAATCGGGCGGCCGCGACAGCTCGTCGTATCGCGACCGGATGCTTTCGATGTGCGCACGCCGATAGCGCGAAGCTTCCCAGGCCGCATCGTCAGGCAACTCCGCCTCCGCAAAAAACCTTCCGGCTTGAAAACCATCCGTCGCGGGCGGGCGACGGGGAGCCTGTGGCGGCGCGGGCTCGGGTGCCAGTTCCACAACCGGCGTTTCGGACGCGGGCGCGCGAGGCGCCTCGCTGCGAGCCGAAGCAAGGCCCAGCATGCGGAGGATCGGGTTGGGCTTGGGCGCTTCGGCAATAGCGCGTAGCCTGGCCTCCTCTACCGCGATCTTGCGGGTTTCGATTTCCGCCAGCGCCCTGACCTGCGCCTCGGCCAGCTCCTTTGCTTCAGCTTCCGCCTGCTTTCTTTCCTCGGCCTGCGCCGCCCTGATGGCATCCGCCCGTTCCAGCAGCTCGCGGGTCGGCTGCGGGATGGCCTGATCGTAGCTGCCTCTCAGGCGGCGCAAATAGGATTCCATCCGATCGGAGAGAACCACCGGGCCACTCGGAGGATTGCTCATCACCGTCTTGTGGGCAGCCGTGAGTGGCGGCAGTCCATCGTCGAATCGGTCGATCGCCATCAGCAGCCCTTCGGTCGTCACGTACTCGAACATGACGGTGCGGATGCCGCGCAGCCGCGCCAGCGAATAAGCCATGAAGTCATAGCCGACATGCGGCGCAGTCGGCATCAGCAGCACGTCAGGCTGCAACCGATCGAACACCGCCGACCAATACCCGACCAACCGGTAAAAGTGCGCCATGCGATCACGCAACGGGAAGCCTCCATCGAGGATCTCGAAGCGGTCCATTTGTTTGAGCGCAGTCATTCCGGCATATCCGAGCGCCACAAAAGTCGGCTGGTCGATGCTGGCCAGCGGCATTTCCGCGAGTTCGGGCGCCGGCCGGCCGTACCGCGCTTCGTGCGTGTCGTGATAAATCGCAGACGGAAAATTCTGCTTCACGAGATCTTGCGTGTTCTTCGACACGCAGTAGACCGTCTGCCAACCGTGCTGCCTGGAAAGCTCGGCAAGCACATCGATGAGCATCGGCAGGTTCCACTCGAACGCCATGATTTTTACCGGTCGAGTCATGTCTGCTGCCGTGCCCTCATTTCCGCGCCCACAACTCGAAGCCGTCTTCCGGCGCATCGTCCTGCAGCCGCATTCCCGCCGCAGCGGCCATTTTGGCCGAGGCAAGATTGCCTTTTCGGACCACGGCGGCAAGGCGGCCTTCCAGGCCGGCAACAAACAAACTCAGCATACGAGTACCGATGCCCCGCCCCCGTGCGCGCGGCGCGACAGTCCACGACAGTTCCCACCCATCAGTGCGGCGATCGGCGCGGAGCACGCCCAGCGGTTCGCCACCGGCTTCGGCGATCCGCAGCACCCGATCCGTATCTGCGAGCGCGGCGGCAAGCCATGCTTCATGCTGCGGCCACCCAATGGCTTCAGTCTGCCGCGATCCGCGCCGCGTGTCCGGATCATTTCGCCACTCATGCAGCAAGCGGGCATCGGCCATGGTGACCGGCCTTAACGTGAGGGGGCTGCCGTCCATTCAACTTCCATCCCTTCTCACTCCGTCGCCAACAAAGCCCAATCCATCGGCGTGCCCCGCTTGATCGCGGTGCCGGCGCGGCGGCCGAGGATTTCCGGCAGGTGCCGCGGCGCGAGCCCATAGCCCGGGCGGATGGCGCGCAGGTTCCGCGCGGTGAACACCTCTCCCGCCGCCATGTCGGCCACCACGTAGAGCGAGCGCCGCAGCTTGCGCATCGCGGCTTCGGAGGCCTCGGGCGCATAACTGACGTGGCCGAGCGCGGCGTGGGCTGCGCTGGTCTCTTCGACCAGCCGCGCGAACTCGTCGGGCTCCAGCGAAAAGGCCGAGTCCGGCCCGCCGTCGGCGCGCCGCAAGGTGAGGTGCTTCTCGATCATGCAGGCCCCCAGCGCGCTGGCTGCGACCGCGACGCCGATGCCGAGCGTGTGGTCGGACAGGCCGACCTGCACATCGAATTGCGCCGCCATGTCGGGAATGGTGCGCAGGTTGCTGTCATCAACGCGCGCCGGATAGCTGGATACGCAGTGCAGCAGAACGATGTCGCGGCCGCCCGCGGCGCGCGCCGCATCGACCGCCTGCACGATCTCGTCGCGTTCCGCCATTCCGGTCGAGATGATGAGCGGCTTGCCGATAGCGGCCGCCCGCGCGATCAGGGCGAGATCGACGACTTCGAACGAGGCGATCTTGTAGGCCGGCGCGCCCAGACGTTCGAGCAGCTCGATCGCGGTGTCGTCGAACGGCGAACTGAACACCGCAAGCCCGAGCGCCCTGCCCTTTTCGAACAGCGCCTCGTGCCAGTCCCAGGGCGTGTGCGCCTCCCGGTACAGATCGTAGAGCTTGCGGCCATCCCACAACCCGCCCTCGATCACGAAACCCGGGCCTGCATGGTCGATGGTCATAGTGTCGGCGGTATAGGTCTGCAGCTTGACCGCATCGGCGCCGGCGCGCTTCGCCGCTTCCATGATGGCGAACGCGCGCTCGATGCCGCCCAAGTGGTTGGCGGACAGTTCGGCGATGATGTACGGCCGCTGGCCGGGGCCGACCGGCCGGCCGGCGATCTGGAACTCGCGGCTCATCGCAGTTGGCTCACGTCCATCTGGCTCATAGCAGAACGTATTCGGTCTGGTTGCTGTCGCGCTGCGCGCGCGCGCCAGCCTTTTCCGGCGTGCGGGTGAACGGCCGGTTGTCGTCGGTCAGCGGCAGACGCGCCGCCTCGACGCCGGCATCGTCCCGGTGATTGGCGACGCTGTCGGTCACGCGCCATGCTCCGTCCGCGCCCTTCTTCCAGATCGAAGGATCGCGCATCGGCTCGACCATCGCGAGCAACTCGGCCTCGGTCATGCCCACGCTGTTGAGGAACACATCCATGTCGCCGGGGCGAACGTGGTCGTACTTGATCACCATATCGATCGCGCGCTCGCGGCTCATGCGTCCGTGACGTACTTCGTTCGAAGCGTCGTCCGTGGCGCGGCCATAGCCGAACTTCAGGTACTTCAGGTAATCGTGCAGGCCGTTGGCGTGGATGTCGTCGTTCTTGGCGTAGATGTTGAACGTGCGGTCGCGCGACTGCGCGGTTTCGAAGTCCAGCTTATCGATCACGAACTCCGCCTGCGAGCGGCCATCCCACGGCAGATAGTTGGACAGATAGATGCCACGCACGCCGACGCGCTCCAGATCCTCATCGGACGGATAGAAGAACGGCGCCAGATCGTAGCGCGTGAGGCCGGACTCCTCGAGCAGCAAATCCTCCGGCTCGAAGCCGCGCATGGAATGTTCCTGGCGCTTCTTCTTGGTGAACTCGACGAAGTCGTCGAGGTTGTACATGCCCACCAGCTCGGAGAAGCCCTCCTCGCCCCACACCATCAGCGGCACGTCGTATTGCACGGCCGCGCGGATCGGGAACGTCATGATCCCGGCATGATAATGCCAGGTCACGTCGCCTACCCGCTTGAGCATGTATTTGGCGATGCGCTTGGCCGAGCCGGGTGCCGTGGTGAAGCGCACCAGGTTGCAGTCCAGCTTCTCGACGATGTTGGTCAGGTTGCGGATGCCGAGCGGCGTGTTGAAGGTGTGGTTGTAGCTGACCAGCAGCGGATTGAGGCCGTAACGCTCCTTGATCGTGTAGACCTGGAAATGGCTGTCCTTGCCGCCGGACACAGGAATGATGCAGTCGTACGGATTGCCCTTCTCGCGCTGCCTGGCTTTGTATTCGCCCACCATCTCGCGCAGCTTGCGCTCGCGGCCCGGCCAATCGACCTGATTGAGGAAGATCGTCTTGGCCTCGAACGAGCGGCAGCCGGAGCAGACGCCGTCGTCGTCGATCACCAGGCCCGGCTTGGTGTTGGCCGGATAGACGCAGCGTTTGCAGTATTCCATCGACGCGTTCCGGATGATGATGTCGCGAACCTAGAACGGTCGGTACGCCGGCCGGCGCGGCATCGCGACCTTGTAGAAGGTGGTGCCCCTGACAGGCAAGCCCGCCGCCGCCATGAATTCCTTGGCCTTCTTGGTGCTGTGCTCGGTGTAATGAAAGATGTTGCCGGCGGCGACCCCGTGCGCGTGACCCTGCCGCACGCCGTCCACCAGATGGTCCCAGTTGGCCACCCCACCCATGGCGACCACGGGAATGCTGACCGCATCGCTGATCAGCCGAACCAGGTCCAGATCGTAGCCGCGCTTGTCGCCATCGTGCTCGATCTCGTTCAGCAGGATCTCGCCGGCGCCAAGACTCACAACTTCCTCCGCCCACGCCCTGGCGTCGCGTCCGGACGGCACGCGGCCTCGGTCCCCGACAGCCTCGTACCCGGACGGCATGTCCGCATTGCGCCTGGCGTCGATCGAAACCACAACGCACTGGCTGCCGAACTGCGCAGCGATCTCCCTGATCAGCGCCGGCCGCTCCAAGGCGCCGGTATTCAGCGCGATCTTGTCGGCGCCGGCGCGGGTGTAGGTGCGCACCCGATCCAGATCGCGAATCTTGCCACCCACTGTCAGCGGCACGAAACAGCGGCGCGACAGGCCCTCGACAATCTCCTCGAAGCGCACGCGATGCGCGTCGTCCTTGGAAATTTCGAGCACGAATATCTCGTCCACGGTCCAGGTGTTGAAGAAGTCGACCGCGGTGAACGCGCTGCCAACGTTGTTGGTCGGGCGGAAACGGCGGGTCTGCACCACGTCCCCGTTGAAGACCAGCAAAGTGGCGATCAAGCGATGCTTCTGGATGCGGCTCATGCGCCGGCCTGCAGAAACGTTTCGAGCAATTTCATGCCGCCAAGCTGTGACTTTTCCGGGTGGAACTGCACCGCTGCGATGTTGTCGCGCTCCAGCGCCGCGCAGAACTGCACGCCGTAGTCGCAGATGCCACTGGCAATTCCGTGGGTGCATACAAGCGGCGCGTAATAGCTATGAACGAAGTAGAAGTCGGCAGGCGATTGCAGCGCAGCCATTAGCTTGGACGATGGCGCAACCTCGACCTCGTTCCAGCCCACATGGGGAACCTTGGGCTGGTCCTGTCCGGACGGAAACCGCTCTACCCGGCCCTTGACCCAACCGAGCCCTGGGGCTGAGCCCTCCTCGCTGCCTTCGAACACGAACTGCATGCCGAGACAGATGCCGAGATAAGGCACGCCTGCCTCCACCACCCTGCGCTGCAGTGCCTCGACATGACCGCGCTCGTTCAACCCCCGCATGCCCGCATCGAACGAGCCGACGCCGGGGAGCACGATTAACTTCGCGTCGCCAAGCGCCGCGCCGTTCTCGGCGACGGTGACATCGACATCGAAACAATTCAGCGCGTTCACCACCGACCGGATGTTCGCCAGCCCGTAGTCGATCACGGCGATGCGGCGCGCGCTCACAGCCGCATCTCCAGACCGGCGTTCTTGAGGAAACTCTTCACCTTGAAAATGTTGTTGTCGGAGAACACCAACATCGTGCCGAGTGCGACCGCGTCGGCCCCCTTGCGCATCGCGTCAGCGACCTGGTCGAGCGATCCGGCGCCGCCCTCCAGAATGATCGGCACTTCGACCAGACCCGACGCCTCCTCGAGCAGCGCCATGTCGAGGCCTGTGCGCGTCCCCTCGCGATCGACCGCCATCAACCGGACTTCGCCTGCCCCCTCGCCGACCGCGCGCTTGAGCCATTCCTTCCAGACTAGGCCCGGGACAGCCTTGCCGGTGCGGTGATCGTACAGCCTTCGGCCCGCGGCGGCTGTGGTCACGTCGATGCCAATGACGATCGCTTGCGCGCCGAATACGTGGGCGAGCTTCCCGATCAAGCCGGGATCGTCGAGCGCCGTGGTCGTCACGCAGATCTTGTCGGCGCCGGCGTTCATGCAGCGCTGCGCCGTCTCCACGCTGGCGATGTTACCGCCAACCGTCAGCGGCATGAAGCAGGCCCGGGCGACCGCGGCCACGCTGACAAAGTCAGGTTCGCGCTTTTCCCGGCTGGCATCGATGTCGATCAGCAGCAGTTCGTCCGCTCCCTGGGCGTTGTGGGCCCGTGCCGTGGTGTCGGGACGCCCGGCGTCGCGATGATCGGCATAGTTCACGCCTTTGACCAGACGGCCGCCGCGCAGCAGCAGGCTCGGAATGATCCGTTTCAGCACGGCGG
Source organism: Hyphomicrobiales bacterium (assembly GCA_021730985.1). Lineage (GTDB taxonomy): Bacteria > Pseudomonadota > Alphaproteobacteria > Rhizobiales > Xanthobacteraceae > Z2-YC6860. Next base: position 29,849 of record JAKFYI010000022.1, read on the forward strand.
AAACCCACGCACGGTCATGGAGCCCAATCGAGAAACGCGCGGATCAGATTCTGGCCGTTGATCTGCGACTTCTCCGGATGAAACTGGGTTGCAAACACCGTGCCGTCCAGAACGGCCGCCACCAAGGGCTTTTCATAGGTGGCGCGCGCTGCCACGGCCGCGCCGGCCGGCGTAACCAGCGTGTACGAATGACAGAAATAGAAGGTCCGCATCCGCTCCGGCCCCTGAAAGAAACGCGCGGCCGCGCCCTGTGGCTCGACTAGGTTCCAGCCCATGTGGGGCACCCGCGCCTGAGCGACCCCCGCGTCGCGCAGATGAACCACGTCGCCCGGCAGCCATCCGAGCCCCCGGTGCTCGCCGAACTCCAACAGGCGTTCGGCCAGAAGTTCCATCCCAAGGCATATCCCGAGCATCGGGCGGCCGCGTCGCCGCACCGCGTCTTCGAGCGCGTCCCGCAGCCCGCTGACGGCCAGACGCTCGGCCGCGGCGCCCGCCGCGCCGACGCCCGGCAACACCAGCCGGTCGGCGGCGAGGACCGTTTCAGGATCGCGCGCGATCACCGGCTCGGCGCCGGCCGCGAACAGCGCGTTGCGCACCGACTCGATGTTGCCGGCCCCGTAATCGACGATTGCGACTTTCATGACCGGGCGGGCTTCAACCGTTGCACTCTCAGAGCGCGGACGCCTTATCTTTGTCTTTCGCCGGATCGCCGACGATGCGGTTCCAACTGTCGATGTCGGTCGGCACCCAGTTGGTGCGATTGCGCTGGCACTCCTCGCACGACGGCATGACATGCGGTGAGACCGCGTGGGGCTCGATCAGCTTGAGGAATTCCTCCTCCTTGAGGCCCAGATAGTCGAGGAAGAGATCGAGCGCGGCAGGCCTGCGGCCGTCATATTCGGCCACGAGACGCTCGCCCTCTTCGCGGGTCTTGCGATTGTTGCGAATGTCGATCGACACAAGGTGCGTGGTGCGCCCGAAGCCGCGCTTGAGATACTTGATGTAATCGCGAACGCCCTGCATGAAGCATTCGATTTTCTCGTAATCGTATTCCGGAGGAACGCCTTCGACCTGGTCGCCCTTCCAGCCCAGTTCCCGCTTGATCAGTTCGACCTGGTTCTTGACGTCCCACGGAATGTACGACCCGAGGAGCACCGAGCGCACGCCGCGCAACTGGTCGGCCGGGGGATAGGTGTAGGGCATCAAATCGCGGCCGGTGACCTCGTAGTCGGAAACAGTGTTGTCGAGCATGCCAAGCATGTCCTCGGCGTTGATGCCGAGGTTCACGAACGCGTTGAAACGGCGCTCATCGACTTCTTCTTCTTCGTCATAGCGGTAGAACGAGGCGTACTCGGCGGTCGGCTCTCCCCAGATGATCAGCGGGATGCGTTGCCAGATCGACACCCACATCGGATAGGAGAAGATGCCGGTGTGGCAGTGCCAGCAGAAGTCGCCGCGGCGGCGCAGCGATTCGAACATCAACTTGCGGACCACCTGCCAGTTCGGCGTGAAGTGGTGCACATCCACGCCGAGCGTGCGGAATGTGCGCAGGCTGTTCTCCTGCACGGTCTTGCGCAGGAAACCGTGGTCGAAGCGCACCACCAGCGGCCGCATTTTCTTGACCTTGACCAGATACCAGAGCGTGAAGGTGGAATCCTTGCCGCCTGAGAACGGCACGATGCAGTCGTATTGCTGCTTGCCGCGATAGCGGTCGAACATTTCGTCCATCGCCGCGCCGCGCGCCGCCCAATCGATCTGGCCGTGCTTGTATTCGATCTGCCGGCAGACCGAGCACACGCCCTGCTCGTCGAACGTGAGCGATTCGGCGGTTTCGGGCATCACACAGCGGCTGCAGTACTTCATTTCGGTCTCTTCATGGAGCGGGGGCGACGTCCCGCAGCCTGCTCATTAGCACCTCGTCAACTCTTACCCCGTCGCAGACACGAGCGCCACGCAAACGGCCTTCTTCAACAAAACCGGCCCGGCTAAAGGCGCGCTGCGAGGCTACATTTGGGGCATAGAAGCCCGCCTCCACGCGCTCCAGGCCGAGCGCCGCGAAGCCGTGATCTGCGACTGCGATCACAGCCTGGCCTGCAAGACCCTGGCCCCAGAAATCCTTTGCTCCAATCAGAATCCCGATTGCGGCCGCGGCGTGACGGCGGTCGATCGGCCCGAGCTTGATGTTGCCGATGTGCCGTTGTGGGTCGCGCCTAGGGAACAAGCCCAGCAGCAGATTGTCGGAACTCGCGTTCATTCGCGCGATGAAGGCCGCCAGCGCTTCGGCACCAGGCGGCGAAAACCGCACCTCAAGATAACGGGTGACGTCGCCGTCGCTCATCCAGTCGGCATATGCACCGCCCGCATAGCTGGCGTCGAGCGAGCGCAAGATCAGGTCCTTGGTCTCCAGAGGAACTTCGAGCAGCACGCTCAACCCCGCACGGCGAATACGGGCCGGATCGGAGGGCAGCCGAGGCGCTTGTCGATATCGCCCGCTGCGATGGCATCCGCCACGCTCGCCAGCGCGTGATCGTAGGCGCCGAGCACATGCGCGATGTCGGCATCGTCGTGCGCGTAGCACATGTTGTGGGAACCGAGAGTCAGAACGCCCCGCCACAGCATCTCGATCAACAGCAGGGTCTTCACCGCTTCCTTGCTGCTGCCGTTCGGCGCATCGCTGAAGCCCAGCAAGGTCCACGACGGCACGCCGTTGACCGAAATCACGTCCGTCAGCTTGTGCCGCGCAATTCGCGCCCGCAGACCGTCGGCCAGAACGGTGCCCCGCTTCCAGAGCGCGCCGATCACGTCCTGCGCGCGCATCTTCTTGATGGTTGCAAGCGAAGCGGCCAGCGACAGCGCCTCGCCGCCGAAAGTCGAGGAGAAGAAGATTTCCTCCATCTGCTTCATCAGGTCGGCGCGGCCCACCGCCGCGGCGATCGGCATTCCATTGCCCATGCTCTTGCCGAACGCGGACAGATCCGGAGTCACGCCATAGCGCGCCTGGGCGCCTCCGATATCGACCCGGAACCCGGTGATGATCTCGTCGAAGATCAGCAGCGCACCGTGGCGGTGGGTCAGATCGCGGATGGCTTCAAGCTCAGTCTTGGTCGGCTCGCGCAGGCCGACGGTTTCCAGAATGACGGCGGCGAACTCGCCCTTGTGCTGACCCAGAATTTTTTCCAGCGCCGCGATGTCGAGGAAGTTGAACTTGTGGGTCAGCGCCCCAACTGCGCCCGGCACGCCTTTGTTGCGCGTGGTGGCGCCGATGTACCAGTCCTGCCAGCCGTGATAGCCGCCGGCGGCGATGCGGTCGCGGCCGGTGAAGGCGCGGGCGACCCGGACGCAAGCGGAGGTGGCGTCGGAGCCGTTCTTGCCGAACCGCACCATTTCGGCGGATGGAATGATCTCCTTTAGCTGTTCGGCCAGCTCGATTTCGAGCTCGCTTGCCAGGCTGTAGACGATGCCCTTGTCGAGCTGAGCGCGGATCGCGGCATCGACATCGGGGTCGCAGTAGCCCAGCACGATCGGCAGCAGGCCGCACACCAGATCGACGTATTCGTTGCCATCGACGTCCCAGACGCGGCCGCCGCGCCCGTGCGTGAGGAACATCGGCGCCTTGCCCTGCGGATACTGCACCCGGCTCTTGCTGAATGTCTGCGAGCCGAGCGGGATCACCTTTTCCGCGCGCTCAAGCAGCGCGTTCGAGCGCGCATAGCGATCGCGGTTTTCGGGATGAGTCATCGAATGGCTTCCGGGGTCGCGGCGCTCAATTGAGCCGCAGATTGCCGTGCCGCGAGCGCGATGGCCAGACATTCGGCGCCGCCGCGGGCATCCAGCAGGTCGCCGTCGCCCGCCGCCGGATCGAGGAACCGCCGCATCAGTTCAACATAGGGCGCTGCGGTATCGAGTGCCGGCTGATCGAGGATGGTTTGCCAGCGATCGGAACCGGCTGGGCAGAAACGCACCAGGCACCGCTCCGGCGTCTTGCCTTCGCTGCTCCAGATCAGCGTTCCTTCGCTGCCTGCGACGATGCAACCGCGTCGTTTCGACCGCTGCAGATAATCGAGATGAATCTCGGAGCGCACGCCGCCTGTGTGGGTCAGCGTCAGCGCGGCGTAGTCTTCCACGTCAATGGCCAGATCGCTCAGCTTGCCCGCCTCACCCGTGACCCGTTGCACAGAGCCGAACAGCCAGACCAGATAATCGATCTCATGAATCGCATCGAGGATCACGCCGCCGCCGGCCGCCGCACTGGCGCTGTACAGCGTCCGGTAATCCGCGCCCGGACGCATATCCGGCAGATAATTTCCGTAGTGCGCCTGCGCGAACAGCGGTTTACCGATCTTCGGCAACGCGCCGCGCAACGTCGCAAGCGCCGGATGGAAGCGCATGTTGCAGACCACCCGCACCCGGCGTCCGGATTGCTCGACGTCAGCCAGGAAGTCCGCAACCCCCGTCAGACTTGGCGCCAGCGGCTTTTCGATCAGCAGATCGCAGCCCGCCGCCAGTGCCGCACGAGCGAGCGGCAGATGGTTGTGGTGCGGCGTCGCGATCACCACCGCATCGGGCTTGGCGGCAAGGCCCTGCTCGACCGACTGGCAGGCCGTGCCGCCGACCGCACGCGCCACATCGGCGGCCCTCTGCGGATCTGCGTCGGCAACTGAAACGGCCGCAAGTCGCGCCGCATTGGCGGCGTGCCGGCGTCCGATCGAGCCGCAACCGACCACCAAAACCCGTTTCATGCCCAGTTCTGCATTGAAATGGCGGGCGATGTAAAATCACAACTCATTGTTTTATATATCATTTTCAGGCTGTTGCGCGGTTGCACGATCTGGCATAACGAATGAGCGAACGACATCGTAGCGCGAACCATGTTGTGCAAAGGGATCCCGTGACCCGGACATCCGTCAAAATCGGCAATCGCCTGATCGGCGAAGGCGAGCCCTGCTTCATCACCTACGAAGCCGGCCCCACCCATTCCGGACTGGCGTCGGCTAAGGAACTGGTGCGTCACGCCGCGGCCGCCGGCGCCGACGCCGTTAAATTCCAGATCATCGACCCCGACCGTCTTGTCGCCGACCGCAAGCTGCCGTTCACCTACGACGTCCTGGTCGATGCGGCCACCGGCAAGGCCGAGACCGTGACCGAGCCGCTCTACGACATTCTATGCCGGCGCACGCTCAAGGAGAACGAGTGGCGCGACCTGAAGGCGTACAGCGACAGCCTCGGCCTCGCGTTCTTCTGCACCGTGCTGTTCGACGACGAGATCGAGTTTCTGATCCAGATCGGATGCCAATCGATCAAGATCGCGTCCGCGGACCTCAATCACCTTCCGCTGCTCCGCAAGGCGGGGCGGACCGGCCTCAACATCCAGCTCGACACCGGAAACGGCTCGCTCGGCGAGATGGAAACGGCGGTCGATGTCATCCGCCGCGAAGGCAACGAAAATATCATCATTCATCATTGCCCGTCGGGCTATCCGGCGCGGCTGCCGAGCATCAACCTTAAGGTCATCACCACCTTGCGGCAGATGTTCCCGTTCCCGATCGCTTATTCCGATCATACGCCTGGCTGGGACATGGACATCGCAGCGGTCACGCTCGGCGCATCGCTGGTGGAAAAGACCATCACGCCCGACCGCACGACCCGTTCGGTCGAGCATATCATGTCGCTTGAGCCGTCGCAGATGACCGAATTCATCAAGGTCATCCGCGATCTGGAAACGGCGCTCGGCAGTCCGCGGCGCATCATGCAGCCGGAAGAAATCAAGAAGCGGCAGGCCAACCGGCGTTCGATGTATCTCAAGGCCCCGGCCAAGGCCGGCACGCAACTGTCCGACGCCGCAATCGACTTTCGCCGGCCCGGATACGGCATCGGCCCTGAAATGCTCGAGACGCTCGGCGCGCAGAGGTTCAAGAAGGACCTCCCGGCCGGACATCTGCTCGACCTGTCAGACTTCGGTTGAACGGCATGCCGGCCGTCCTTTTCCGTTGCGACGGCGGCCCGGGCATCGGAATTGGTCATGTGATGCGCTGCCGCGCTCTGGCGGCGGCCTTTAGCGATCTGGGCTGGCGCTGCTCGTTCGCCACGACGGAGACAGCCGCTTCGCTGCTCCAATCCGAAGACGCCATTGTCGTGCCTGACGGCACCGAGGGCGCGGTTCCCGTCCGCGCGGCACTGGCCGATCACACAATCGATTGTCTTGTGGTCGATCATTACGGTCTCGATGCGCGGTTCGAGCGGCAAGCGGCGGAGACCGGCACCCTGCTCGTCGTGATCGACGACCTGGCCAATCGTACTCATCACTGCAGTCTTTTGGTCGATGCCAATCCGGAGCGCCGGGACGCGGACTACGCGAGCCACACCGCCGCCGGAACACGGCTGCTGTTGGGCACTAAATACGCGCTGCTGCGCTCCGAATTTCTGAACCGGGCAAGGCCTCCCCGCCGCGATGCCAAAACTCTCGCGATCGCGCTCGGCGGCGCCGACCCGGACAACGTGTCCGCAATCATCCTCGACGCGTTGCCGTTTCTGACCGAAACCGCATGGAAGGCGGCCCTGATCGTCGGACAGGCCAATCCCAACCGGGCGGCACTGACCGCACGCGCCGAGGCCCTTGGAGCCGAAGTCCTCTGCAACCCGCCCAATCTGGTTGCGCTGATGGCAGACGCCGATATAGCAATCTCGGGGGGCGGCACGACCTGCCTCGAATTCGCCTGTCTCGGGATACCGGCCTTGACCATCATCCTTGCCGACAACCAGCGCGCCATCGCCCGCGCAGTCGAAGCCGCAGGCGCAGCGCGTGTTCTCGAAGGCAGAAACCTGGCCCCTCGGCAGGTCGCGGACGCGATCGCTGCGATGGCCCGCGACTGGGAGCAGCGCAAGACGATGAGCGATGCGGGCCGGGCCTTGGTTGACGGCAAAGGCGCCGCCCGTGTCGCCGAAGAAACCGCACGGCTGCTTGCCGCCAGAAAGCTGGAACAATGCCACTGACGTCGAGATTTCTGGAAAACGTCGGGGACGATGCCCCGACTCTGAAAATGCTGAAGAACGCCCGCATCCTGGTCACCGGCGGTACCGGGTCGTTTGGGCAGGCCTTCGTCAATCGCGTCAACGATCTGGCCCAAGTTGATCGGATGGTCGTGTTCTCGCGCGACGAGCTCAAGCAGTACGACATGGAGCAGTCGCTACAGCGCGACGTGATCGACCGCATGCGGTTCTTCATCGGCGACGTCCGCGACCTTCCCCGCCTCGAAATGGCGATGCGCGACACCGACTACGTCATTCACGCCGCAGCGCTGAAGCAGGTACCGGCCGCCGAATACAACCCGTTCGAGTGCATTCACACCAACGTGCTCGGCGCCGAGAACGTGGTCCGCGCTGCGCTGCGCAACCAGGTTAAGCGCGTGATCGCGCTATCGACCGACAAAGCCTCGAACCCGATCAACCTCTACGGCGCGAGCAAGCTCGCCTCCGACAAGATTTTCGTCGCTGCAAATCACCTCAGCGGCTCCACCAAGGTGCGGTTCTCGGTGGTCCGCTACGGCAACGTAATGGGCTCGCGCGGCTCGGTCGTTCCGCTATTCCGCCGCTTGATGAGCAAAGGCGCTGAAAGCCTGCCGATCACCGACGAGAAGATGACGCGGTTCTGGATCACGCTGCGCGAGGGTGTCGATTTCGTTCTCTCCTGCCTCGAGATGATGCGCGGCGGCGAGATTTTCGTGCCGAAAATTCCGAGCATGAAGATCGTCGATCTCGCCCACACCATGGCGCCCAATCTCAAGCACGAGATCGTCGGCATCAGGCCGGGGGAAAAGCTTCACGAGACGATGATCACCGAAGGCGACGCCCGCACCACGGTCGAGATGGCCGACCGCTACGTCATCGAGCCGGCGTTCGCCTGGTGGGACCGCACCACCTTCGAAGGCACGTCGGCAAGGCGCGTGGCCGACGATTTCCGGTATTCCAGCGATTCCAATCCCGAATGGCTCAAGCCTGAGCAACTCAGGACCATGCTGACGGACAAGGAATGAACCGATGGCGACGCCGCCATTCCTGCCCTATGGCCGGCAAGTCATTGAGGACGACGATATCGCCGCCGTAACAGCGGCCCTGCGCGCCGACTATCTGACCACGGGCCCGACTGTCGAAGCATTCGAACGCGCCTTTGCGGAACGGGTCGGCGCTGCGCACGCGGTCGCCTGCAACAGCGGCACCGCGGCGCTCCATCTCTGCACCATCGCGCTGGGCCTCGGACCCGGCGATTGGCTGATCGTGCCGTCCATGACATTCCTCGCCACCGCCAATGCCGCGCGCTATGTCGGCGCCGAGGTGCAGTTCGCGGACGTCGATCCCGACACCGGCCTGCTGACCGCGGCCACGCTGGACGAGGCGCTCACGCAGGCCAGGCGCGCAGGCCGAACCGCAAAGGCCATGTCGGTGGTTCATCTGGCCGGCCGGACCGCCCCGCTTGGCGCGATCTCCGATATCGCGAAGGCGAACAACCTTCCGATCGTTGAAGATGCCTGTCACGCGCTTGGCACCACCTATGACGCCGCAGGCGGCAGGGCCGCGCGCGTCGGCGATGGCCGTTACGGCGCGCTCGCCACGTTCTCCTTCCATCCGGTCAAGACCATCGCGGTCGGCGAAGGCGGCATGGTCACCACCAACGATGCTACGCTGGCCGATGCGATGCGAACCGGCCGTAGTCACGGCATGATCCGCGATCCAAGTCGAATGCAGGACCGGGACGCCGCATTCGACACCGACGGCACGCCACAGCCCTGGTACTACGAAATGCAGGAGCCCGGGCTGAACTACCGGCTGCCCGACGTGTTATGCGCGCTTGGCATCAGCCAACTCGCAAAGCTCGATCGATTTGTGACCCGCCGCCGCCAACTCGCGAAGCTCTACGACGAAGCCCTGAAACCGCTGGCGCCGCTGGTGCGGACCGTGCCGCCGGTCGCCGATTGCGATCCGGCGCTTCACCTCTATGCCGCGCTGATCGACTTCGACCGGCTCAAGGTCAACCGGCGGCAACTGATGGCTTCGCTGCGCGAACGCGGCATCGGCACGCAGGTTCATTACATTCCCGTCCACCGGCAGCCTTACTACCGCGGCCGTTACGGCGACCAGGCACTGCCCGGCGCCGACGCCTACTACAGCCGGGAATTGTCGCTGCCGCTGTTTCCCGCGATGACCGACGGCGACGTCGGCCGCGTCGTCGAGGCCCTCAGCGAAGTCGTGAAGAGATCATGACAAAGCGACTCGCGATCATTCCGGCGCGCGGCGGATCGAAGCGGCTGCCGCGAAAGAACCTGTTGCCGTTCCTCGGCCGGCCGATCATCGCTCACACCATCGAGGCGGCATTAAAAAGCGGCTGCTTCGACCGCGTGCTCGTGTCCACCGAGGATGCGCAGATCGCAGCCGCGGCGCGGGAGGCCGGAGCGGTCATCCACGATCGCGATACATCGCTCGCCACCGATTCCGCCACTCTGGTCGAAGTCTGTCTCGATATCCTTGCCAGCGAAGAGCGCGCCGGGCGCAGCTACGACATCCTGGCCTGCCTGTATGCCACCGCACCGCTCCGCCATGCCGACGACATCGCAGCCGTCGTCGCGTTGGCCGATCGGCCGGACGTCGATTTTGCGATGGCAGTGACGGCCTATCCGCTGCCGCCTCACCAAGCATTACGCATCGAACCGAACGGCGCGCTGGCGCCGATGTGGCCCGAACTGGTCGATCTGCGCGCCGACAAAGTCGGCCAGTTGGTCGTCGATAACGGCAGCACCAACGCTGCAAAGGTGCCGGAATTCCGCAAGCACCGGACGTTCTACGGGCCTCGGCTCAGCGGCCATGTGATGCCGCGCGAACGCTCGGTCGATATCGACGAGCAGAGCGATTATGAGTTGGCGTGCTGGCACGCGGAGAATTGAACAATTTGATCTATCGAGCTGACATCGACGCTGACAGCTTCAGAAATCGATCCGCCGACTGCCCGTCAAGAACGCCCCAACCACTGCCATCCTTGATCTGACTGGCAACTGTCGCAGAGTAGAAAGCACTATCGGCCGAAAGGCCCTGGATTGCCGCCTGGAATTTTCCCTTGTCTGTCACGGCCATGACGCCCGGCGCTTCGAGATAGTCACGATAGGCGAAATTGTAGACGTCATAGTTGACGACAGGTTTCCTGCAAATGATTGCCAGTCGAATGATCGAAGATACGCTGGTGACCAACACATCGCAGCGCGGGATCAGGGAAGAAATATTGTCGTCTGTTACATTCACTCGTGATCGAACGTATTCAGCGTCCTTTTTTCCGATCCCAGGATGAGTTTGAAAGACCACCTCGGCATTGGGTATCGCAAGAAGCGAATCGATCCAGAAATCGGCGAGTTCGCAAAATGATTTGAACTCGCATTTCGCCGATGGGTGATCGACGTAATCCGGCGGGATGGCGCACAAGATGTGCGTCTTCCCAGGATCGCGTTTCGATCCCCGGTCAAACGCAAGCGCGGAAGCTGCATCCGACTTCATCATCCGATACATGTCGTCGGACGCGAGCGCACCGGTATAAGCCAGCTTTTCATCGGGCAACCCTTCGCCGGAATAGTGTTGACGCATGATCTCGCTCTCGACCGCGATCTTGTTCGCAATTCCGCCGTGGACCGTCCACGGGTTCACCGGCGCAAGCCTCTGATATTCGCGGGCCAACGCAATAACGGCCGGCATTCTCAGTATTTCGACGCCATCGTCACGGGTGTGAACCCATTTCGGAAACCGGCTTGCCAACAGCCGATCAAATGGCGAGGTCGGTCTGAGCGGGAAGCGCAAGCCTACGCTCATGAGAATCTGCTTCTTTTGCGAATATTCATACGGGATGATCAGCGTTTGAATGCCATGCTCTTGCGCCAGCGCGACGATCGCAGCGTTGCCGCCCGTGCCGTCTTCTCCGACGAGCACGAGGCGCGGCTTGATCCTCGACAGGAGCGACACCGCCTTGTGCGTTTGTTCAAGTTCGTTGGACCAGCAAAGCGTGAAGTGGTTGGCTTCCGCATAAGTATCTTCAGCGTCGCCCCGAAGGCCAACGAACCAACGGGCAATCAAGCCCCACGCGGACGGCTCGAGGATTGCGCTGAAAACCCGACTGAAGAACCAAGCCCGCAAGGAGCGCTTCCACCCGACCTCGTGCCAGCCCGGCGGGATTCCATCAGGAATGGAGAATGGGACGGTCTCGAAGCCGGCGTCCGCACACTGCGCATTCATTTCGTCGAAGAGCTTCGGCGATTCCGTATCGAGGCAGAACACGACGCGGTATCGTTGCGAATTTCGCAAGACAGTAGCGGCTCTCAGCAACTCGTTCAGTTGCGTTTTAAGCTGCACGACCGCCAATACAGAAATCTGCGGCAGATTGGGACTCAACTCACTGACTTGCACGATCTCTTTTCCGCGAACGACGCGATACTCCACTAATTTGGGCACAAAGCGTATCGAAGCAATTTACGATCCTCTCCAGCGACAGCCCGTCCAGCTTGCCCCAACTGGGGGCATCCGCGGCCTGCGATGTACGCAAATCGGCCCGGAAAGCGTCATCATTTGCGAGGCGATTCACGGTGGAAACAAACTCGTCCATCTTTTCAACGTGAACGATTCCGGGCGTGCCAGCATAGTCTCCGTAGCGAAAATGGTAGACATCGTAATTGACGCATGGGATGCCGCATGCGGCAGCCCATCGCAGGGTCGATGAAAGCGATGTTATATAGATATCGGCCAGTGGAACCAGATCGACGGTGTCGTCGGGCGCGATCCTAACCCCGTACCTCTCCAGGTGCAGATAATCCTCGCGATGCGCGCGTGGGTTGATCTTCAAGACGACGTTGTAATTGTAGCTGCACCCCGCGATCGTCTTGACCCAGAACTCCACGAGTTCCGGATAAGTGGTGAACTCGCACCACGGCACCCCGCTTACAAGCTGATCCGGTACCAACGCCGACAACAGCATCGGGCGATCCGATGGCAGGCCAAGCCGCGCATACAGTGCATTCCGCAGTTCATTGCGTCGCTGCAATCCCCCGAACAACCGGTCGTCGGTGACCGATCCGGCCAAAGTAAGTTGCTCAGCAGGAAAGCCGAGTTTTTGATAAACGGCCAGCATTCGCTCGCTTTCGACCAAAATCCGATCCGCGTGTCCGCTGTTGGAGATGAACGGCGTCTTGGAGCCGATGCCGGACAATTCGCTGGCAAGAAGGAGTTCGGGGTTGGAGCGCAGCAGCAACCGATCCTTGTAGGACGTAAAGAAGTGCGGAAATGCGGCCAGCAATTCATCGTGCTTGGGCGACTGAACGACGGACTCCGGATTCTTGATGCAGTACTCGAGAATTTCGATCGGATTGGGAATCGTAAACGGAACGATGACCGAAGGAATTCCCCGCCGCCTCGCGGCACGGATCAACGGTCCACTCAGAGGACCGAGGATATCCTCCGACAGACAAACGATAGCTGGGTTGATCTCTCGAAGTATTTTTTCGTAGCGCAGGTCCGCTTTGAGGATTTGCTGAAACCACCAAAACCAGGGCTCGCGCCGCAGCACCCGGCGGTGCGCCAAGCCGCGCGGCTCGCTCTCGAGCTCCTCATCGTCAGATTCGATTTGCGGTTCAATGACCGCGTCCGCTGGCCGCACCAGCTTAGAAAGAGCAGACTGGCGAGGCCTTTCCTTTTTTAGATTGATTTGAAGGGGCGCTGCGACGGGTAGGGCCGTACCCTCACTGTCCGTGCACCTGAGTGTCAGTGTCGAATCCGACGTCACCTGGAACATTGCCGAGCCGGATAATCCATTCCAAACCAGGTAGTCGGTGCGGATCTCGTCGGTGAGGAAAATCTCGCAAGCGGCCGCGCGCGGATTGCTGGCATTCCACGTTACGATCACGGCATCGTTGAAATAAACGTCGGTTTTGTCGGCATCGAGGATTGGCCTTGGGTTGCCTCGCAACCCGTTGGTCGCCCAGATCCATCGCCGGCGGATCGCCGTCTTGACCCTCACGGACGTATCGCGCAAGCGATCGATTGCGGTGGGAACAATCTCCTCGAGAGTTGGCACGGCTGCGGGAATGTCGGCCACGACGGCTGCTTCCGGCGGAACCTCCGGCGGATCGGCCACCACCACCAGAGGCTGGATGGGCTTCGGCGGTTCCGCAGCAAGGAGCACTTCTTCTTCGGTAAAAATCGCGATCGAATGCTGCAAACAAAGCTCGACCTCGCGTTCGAGCAGGTGCGCGGTCCCAGCGGCGATCAAGAAAACTGGTTCGTAAGCTCCGTGCTCCTTGAGGCGAAGCACAGTGCGGTACGCGTCGGTAAAGGTTGTCCTTTGATAGGTTAAAAACAGCGCGATTGGCTTTTGGATGGCTTTAAGGCCCTCCAAATCCGTGCGGAGAACCCCGTCCTTCCCCTCGCGAATTTCCATATTTGACGGCAAGATTTGATCCAATTACTAGTCTACGGTCGGTTGAGCGATGACCCGCCGCCGCCGCCCGTTGTTGCGTTGCAACATTTGGCTTGAGAGGCCTTGGCGATTGCATCGAGCGCATTCGCAGAATGCAATGAGGAAACCCGATGTCTAGGGCTCAGGAATACGTCTCTACACTCGAACGGGATGGCTTCGTCGTCGTTCCGTCGTTCCTCGACGAGAATCTCGTGAACCAGGCCAAGCTCGACCTGGAAGAGATTTACGCGCGCGATCTGGAAGAGCGCAAGAGTCGAAACGCCGACGAGCCGCTCTTTACACATGGTTCGACGATGACTGTGTTGACTCCGCCGAGCCACCTGGCGCTGCGGCTGCCGGGTAAGAGCGCTGCGCTTGACCAGTGCTACGAGAAAATCTTGACGGACCCGATGTCGAGCGAATTGCTTACCAAGACCGTCGGCAATTTCAAGATGCGCGACGTCAACTGCCGGTACATGACCGGCAGCGTCGATACGGGGAACTTCCTGAACGGGCCGCACGAATTGCACCGCGATTCTCCCGGCGAGTTCACCATCGCGATCTTCCTCAATGAGGTGTCGCCCGGAGATAACGCCGGCACCGAGGTGGTGCCCGGCTCGCACAAGTATCCGTGGTGCCCGCGCTGGAACGCGCTGTTCGGCGTGCCGTTCTATCTCAACCGGAAGGGCGTGCGCGGCCCGGAGAACGTGCCGAGGTACAATATCTTTAGCCGTCTGCTGCATCGTTTCTTCGTCAAAGGTCACAACGCACACGGCGTTTACGGCAAGCCGGGCGATTTCTACATCTTCTTGAACGACACTTGGCACGGCCGCGTTCCGAACATGCACGGCCAGCGCGGGATGATCGTCATGGCCGGTGGTTTTCCCACCGACTACCCGTTCCCGGATGAGCCCCAGCCGTTCGATCCGGTGCAGCTGAATAAAATTCCGCCTACCTATCGCCGCATTGCCGCGCGCGATTTACCGCCGAACACCGACAAGACTTCGATTGTCCATCGCTTGCAGGAGGTGCGCCGGCGCGAACGGCCGACCAATCTGTTCTGGTGGGCACGCCGTGAGCGCGAACTCATGGTGAAATGGGTCGAGTGGTCGGCAAAAGCGGGCGTCAAGTTGAAGGCCGTCCGGGAAGCCTTCGCGTCGGTCTGGAGCGGCGTTGCCCAAGCTACGCAGCGCGTTGTCGCTTCGATCAAGCGCGTCTTTGTCGTCACTTTCTCCGTTGTCGCTGCCGTGGTGAGAGCTCCGCTCTCCGCCCTGAAGCGCGCCCCCGGCTACGCCATCCGGGTCGTGAAAGGCGTCATCAGGCGCACCCTCGGCCTCGCCAAACCGATCTATGGCTGGTTGATCAAGCTCCCGGTGCTGGGAACGCTGTTGCAAGGCGCTTGGCAGCGGGTCAGAGGTCTGGTTCGCGCTTAGCCCACTCTCGCGAAGACGAACGAGACCTTACGCCACCGCTCAGTCGGTGGCGTATTTATTTCCGGCTCCCGCCAAGCTTGCCTTTGACGAGCGAGGCCAGACCGGACACGCCCTCATCCCGAAGCACTGCGCGAGCTTTTCGTCCGCCGCCTCGAGCCCCCACGCAGATCCCCTGCACCGCCATCAACAATCTCCGCGCACGGCTGCGGATCAGAATCATCACGGCCCGTCGGCCACCGTGGACGCGGTACAACTCGGCAAACAGCTTGATCCTGTCCGCGCGCCGGCCATAACGCGCGGCCCGCTTCAATTGCAGGAGATGCGCGGCCCACTCCGGATTGGTCTTGCGCGCCCATTCGAGTAGCTGCTCCTCGTTCATCTCGCCGAGTTCGGCAAGCCTGACGCCAGCCGTGCGAACGGAATCGACGATGTCCGGCGATGTGTCGGATGGCGCGAGATACTTGATGATGCCCTGGGCGTAGGTGAGGTTAGAGCGGATATCCTCATCGCGGGCAATCTCGGCTTCCACGTTGACCCGCTTGATCGCGCGCTGCCACCGGCTCGGCTTGTGCATCACCTGATGGTAATGGAACGTCTCCGCGACCTTGCCGTAGCGGAACCCCTCCCGCTCGACGATGCTCTGAAAGATGATGTCTTCGTTCCGATACAGATAATCGTCATCGATCTGCGGCGTGACGGTGGCGAACGCCGCCCTACGGCCCATCTGGCTGCCGGAATAGGACCTGTGAACCTGGGTGGAATCGAACAGATAATCTGCGAGAACTGTGATCCGCTGATTGCATTCGAACCAATCAAATTCGCCGCGATGCGCGGACATCGCCTCGAACCAGCCTGACGGCAGGTACACGTCGGAGTGCAAGTACACGAACCATTCGGTGTCGGTCGATTCGATCAGGTGACGGATGCTGAAACCGAGCGAAGTAAATTCACGGTGGTTCAGTACCTCGACTCGCGGGAATTCCTTCGCCACGTCGATCGAGTCATCGATACACCCACCGTCCCCGAGCAGAAGACGATTGACCGGTATCTCGCGGTAGATCGACAGCAGGTTCGAGCGCCAAAATTCGTTGGTGTGGATAATAGGAATTACGACGTCGATCGCACGCGAACGATCGGTCTCGTACCGGTCGACCAGACGCGGCGTCTTGTAATATTCCGAGAAAATGGAAGGAGCTTCGTCTTTGCGCATGGACGGCTTAACTCTGTTTCGTAGTTCTAGTGGAAGATGGTTTCGCGCGCCGGCGCGGGCGCATCGGTTACAATGCCTGACAGCCGATCCGCCACCGCAAGGATGCGGTCGCCGACCCGACCGTCGAGCAGGCCCCAGCGGGACGAAACCGCGGCTTGGGCGCGTGAGATTTCATTGCGGAATTGGCTGTCGCCGACAAGACGTTGCAACAGGGAGCGAAACTCGTTTTGATCTTCGGTCGCCAGCACGCCCGGCACGCCGACAAAATCTGTGTAACGGTACCGATAGACATCGTAGTTCACGACCGGCTTGCCGCACGCAATCGCCCATCGGATGGTCGACGAGATGCTGGCAACATAGACATCGCAGACAGGAACGACGTTCGCCGTTATCCAAGGAGCGATGCGCACGCCGCTCCGCTCGATCCATCGCATTGATTCCACTTCGACCGAGGGATGCAGCGCGACAAGACAATTGCAGTCCTGCAACTCGGCAAGCGAGTCGATCCAGTACTCGGCAAGCTGACGATAGTCCTGAAAATCGCATTGCGGCCGCCCGCCGGTCACGTAGAGGAAATCGGGCGGCAAGGCTGTCAATACCATCGGCCGTTCGGGCTCGAACCCGAGATGACCGCAGATTTCACGGCGGAGCGAAGCGGCCTGCGACAGCCTGGAAGCCATGGCGTCATCGGACAGCGAACCGGTCAGCACCATGCGGTCATTCTTCATTCCGGCTTCGGCGTAGTAATCGATCATCGCCTCGCTTTCCATCGCGACGGCATCCGCGTAGCCGCTGTTGAAGACCCAGGGCTCCGGAGGAGCAATGCCAGCAAGCTCCATGGCGAGGATGCGGCCCGGCGGACAACGGAACAGGCGCTTGTCGTGGTGCCGCCGCACCCACTTCGGGAAAGACGCAGCGATCAAACTTCGAGCCCAGCCCGACACACGGTAATTGGGGTCGCCGTAGTAGACCTCCGCCTGCTCCAGGCCGTTCGACATCGTCGATGGCACCACCATGACCGGCACGCCGGCGGCGTGAGCAAGCTTCACGAACAGCGAGGTGTCGTAACCTGGCATGTCGCCGCCAAGCACAAGCAGGCGTGGAGCAACGGCGGCTAGCAAAGCGTTGATCTCAGTTGATCGAGTTGTGAAGGCGAGACGCTCCGCAATGAAACTCGGCCCCACTCCCGGAAGCGCGGCGGCACCCCGCTCGAACAGCCGCCTGAGCGGTGACACTGCGCCACTCGGCGAAGGATTCGCCCAATCCTTATTTCTGGAAGCCAGCCCCAGCGCCGCAAGACTTTCCGCCAGCGGCTCAAGCAGGCAAGTCATCTCATTGGCTGCGCACGTCTTTGCAAATTCGTTCGCAGTCCAGTGCGCAAATGAGCAATAGAAAATGACCTCGGCGTCGGTTCGCTTGCGCATCAAATCGCCGAACAACGACAGTTCGGTCAAAAATGTCGTTGTGTGTGCGACCATCAGAACGCGAGCCTGCCGAGGCCGCCCGGACATCTGATCCTGCGGAACGTCAGTTGCCATCAGGAAATGCGAAACGGAGAGGCGAGGTAAAGATCCGGCGCATCCGGGTTGTTCGGTTTGTCCAGATTGGTCGATGCCCCCTTCTGGGCCGCACTCGGTCGATACAGATCGCTGTTCATGAACGTGGCCTCGAAGACCTCAGGGATCGGAACGCCCATCACGTTCACGAAGCCGACGAAGTTGTTGGCATGCAGGTGCGACGGGAAGAATGCCTTCCGGATATTCTCGATGGCCCGCAAGCACAACGCAAAGTGCTCCGGATCCTTCAGCCGAGAGGACCAATGGAATTCGCATGAAATCTGCCGGAACCGCTTGAGTTCACGAATGGGGAAATTGGCGAACGTGGCCCATTCGTCACCATCGATGTCGATCTTGAGCAGTAGGTCCGGCTTCGACGGCTCGCCTACGCCGTTTACAACGTCCCAAAGCTTCACCGAGCCGGGGATGCTGCCCAGCGCGTCGATCGCCTGCTTTCGGAAGTCGAACTTCGGGTGCTTCACCGGCGGTCCGTCCACCGTATGGTCAAACTGAACCACAGGCTTGCCCATATCAGCAAATGCCACATCGCAGGTAACGTCATTCGATATCCCGCAGGAAATCACCAAGCCCACGTCCGAAAAATCATCGATGAAGATGTATCCACCGTCGTAATCGTTACCCAGCCGCACCTTTTTGAGGCCCTCCACATCGAACGGCGCAAACATCGCGCAGAACTTCAGAATGTCTTTTTGCGTCACGGTAGTCGATGTGATCAAGGGCAGGCTCAGGGCGGCGAGCGTCCGATTTCGCTCCTCCAAATACTTGGCGTACGGCCCCGAATTTTCGGCGCCCGGCGTAGGATGCATGGATGCGCGGATCAGCGCTTCCAATTGAGGAATACCGATTGCGCGCCTGAACAGATGAAGCGCGCGTCGCATAAGTGCTTTTGACATTTGTTCAGCCAGACTATCCGATGGATCAATGCAGCGCCGGCGGCAAAGCGTTGCCCTGCAACAGGTCAATTATTTTTTGTGCCGAAACGCCGTCGAGATTTCCCCACCGCGCGGTCTCGCGCTTCTGCAGCGCGGAAACCGCAGCAAGCCGTTCGGGATCGCCAGTGAGCTGATCGAGAGCACTCCGAAATTCCGCTCGCGTGTTGGTCAGAATCACGCCTTCAACACCCCGATAGTCCTGATAACCGTACTGATAAACATCGTAATTGATCACCGGCTTACCGCACGCAATCGCCCAACGAATGGTCGCAGAGATCGAGGCCACATAAAGGTCGCACAGCGGCACCATGGCTGCGGTGTCATCGTAAGAGACGGCCACTCCGTGGCGCCGTAGCGCTTCCAGCCGTTCGGGCGCGGTTTTGGGATGCGGGCGCACGATCACGTTCCAGTCCTTTACCGCGGCGAGACACTCACCCCAGAAAGAGATCAGATCGTCGAAATCCCGGAACTCGCAGCCGGGCCGCTCGTAGGTGTTCTGGTCGGGCGGCAGTGCACACAGCAGCAAACGGTGCCCCTCGGGCAGACCAACCGACGCCAACAGTGCGGCTCGCCGCATCGGAGCATCCGCCAAGGCCGCTGCGATAGAATCGTCTGCCATGCTACCGGTAACGACCAGTTGCCCATTTTCGATCCCCGCCTCGCTGTAGTAATCGCGCATCGCTTGGCTTTCGACGGCGATCGCGTCGGCACTGCCGCTGTTGAGCAGCCACGGATTGGGCGGCGTAAGGCCGAGTTGCTCGACCGAGAATATCTTTGCGTAACCGGAACGCAGAAAGCGTTGTCCCTTGTAGTCGATGACCCAGGACGGAAACAGTGTGGCAATCAAACGGTTCTGCGCACTGGCCTTGACGCGATAAGGCGCGTGGCTCAGGTAGGATTCCGCGAACTCGGCGGTGTTGGAGATCGTATAGGGGACGATGATGCTTCGCGTTCCGAACCGTCGCGCTACAGCGGTCCATACTCCCGTATCGAGTTCGACATTGTCCTCGGACATCACAACGGCGAGATAAGACCGTTGCGTGAGAACCGCCTCCGCGACCCCTGCCCGCCGAAGCATGACGGTGCGATTGACCGCAATGTACTCCCCGTCCGCGGCCGACCACCCGAACGCGGCGCAAATACGATTGGGCAGCATCCGAAGCAATCCGCCGACAAGATCGGCCGCTGCCTTGGCGCACCGCCTGCGCCACGTCCATCGAACGCCATCCACAGCGCGCGGAACTTCGGCGCCCCGGAAATCGTCCGAGGTGAAAACCTCAATCCCATGCCGGGTAAAGATCGCTGGATGCCCGAGATGCTTCAGGCGATCTTCGATAAACGCGACGGGCCGCAAATCCGGGGTCCGCAGCAACGCTTCCGCGACACGCATCAATTCACGGATGTGCGCTTCCTCATTGATCAGAAGTAGAACGTATTGCATGCGACCTGCGATGCTGCCTGCAGTCACAGGCCCGGCTGCACCATCCGGCGCCGCGCTGCGACATCGTCAAGCAGACCAACAATCCGCTCCATGCTTCGTCCGTCGAGCATTCCCCAGCGAGCGGCAGCCTCCTTGGCCAGAGCCGTCGCTTCGTCCAATGCCACCCTGTTTCCGGTCAGGCGCTGCAAGGCTGACGAGAACTCATCAGCCCGAACGACGTTGATAACGGCGTCTTCGGCGGTGAAGTCCTGATAGCGGTATCGGTATACATCGTAATTCAGAACGGGTTTGCCGCACGCCAGCGCCCAGCGGATCGTCGAGGAAACCGACGGGTTGTAAATGTCGCACAAAGGAATCAATGACGTGGTGTCCACATCGGTCAGCACCCGCATGCCATCCCGCTTGAGATATTCGAGATCTCCTGGCTGCAGGGCAGGATGCGGCTTGATCAGCACCTGCCAGCCTTCGAGCTTAAGCAACTCACCCAACCAGAAATCAACCAGCTTGTGGAAATCCGCGAATTCGCACTCCGGGCGGGTCGCGGTGAGCTGATTGGGCGGAATGCTGCACAACAGAACGGGGCGATCAGGAGCCAGCCCGAGCGACTTGCGAAGCGTGTCCTGTTCGTTCCTGGCCTGATACAGCAGATCGTCGGCGAGGCTGCCGGTCAGAGCCAACTGCGCGTCCGGGATGCCCTGCGTCACATAGTGCTTCCGCATGGCCTCACTTTCGACGCCGATCGCCTCAGCTTTGGAACTGTTCAGGATCCACGGTGCCGGCGGCGCAAAGCCGAGCGCTTCGGCCGCGACGATGGGAAGCCCGGCCCGGCGCAGCAGCCAGCGATCCCGATAGTGGTAGAGCCAATGCGGCAAGGCCGCCTTGGCAAGCCGATTGTAGGTGCCCTGCTCCGCCCAGAAGATCTGATCGTGATGGTGCGCTTCCGCAGGTTCCAACTGATCCGCGATCGTATAGGGAAGGATCACTGTCGGGATCAAAAGCTGCTCGGCGACCGACGCCCATATTCCCGTGTCGTACTCCGCATTGTCCTCGAACATGATAACCACCGCAGCTTCGACATGCCGCAGTATACGCTGAACCCCGGTCGCAATCGCTTTTTGACGGCGCACCTCTTCCGCCAACCCGGCGATGCCCCGCATTGCCGCCTGTTCCTCGGCAGTACACGAAGCCGCCGCAAGCGTCGCTTCGAGGCTCACCGTAATCAGAGAACCTTGCGGTTCATCCTGGTTGACCATCGGATCGCCGACGACCGTCTCGAACCGATGCGACAACAGCGTGATGGCATTTTCCTTGCAAACATCCAACACGCCGGACTTTTTTGCGTCGAGATAGCCGACGACCACCGGCCGGTAGCTATTGCGAAAAGCCACCGAACCGATCAGAGCCTTAAGCTGCGTGATCTGCGCGGGCGAGGTCATTACGATGACCGCCGTCTTATCTCTGGCTCCGGCGACTGGCGACGGCCTTTCCGCGGCGTTTTTAACGGCCGAGGCCACCAGTGCTCCGAGCGAACGAACCTGGCTCGCCATGAACTGCTGATAGTACACGGCAAGCCATTGCGCCCGCGCACGATGCATCTGTTCCTGGGTTCGCGCGTGCTCCAATTGCTGCTTGGCAGCGGCGAGCTCGGCCTTGATCGCGTTTGAGTGCGCGACCAGATTGTTGAACTCCCGATAGTTCGAAATCTTGACGTTGGCCGTTCGGCCGAGCCACCTCTGCAGACCGCCGAATATCCGGCCGATCACGGCAATCCTCGTCCCAGCAAACTGCGCCCTCCAGGGAAGGCTCGGCGCCAAAGATACGTCATCGCCGTCAGGTGCTCTGCTTTGTGACCGGCAGCATGGTCGGTTCAAAATGCGTCCAATGAAGCTGCGGACGCAAGACCGAAGTAAACCACTTGCCGTTCCAATCGCCACGGACGCCTTCGTTTTTCATATCATCGACCACATAAAACGAACCGGCGTCCGGGCATGTTGCGTATTCGGTGGCCCGCACTCTCGTCGAAATAGTAAAATCGACCATGAACAGGCCTTCGTTCAGGAAATTCGGTGGGATGGTGCAACGCGCCGTGTATTGCCCTTCCTTCGGCGGCTGCCCCTGCCAGGGCGCATCCTTGTTGTCGAGTGAGGTGAACACCGTGACACCGGATTCATGGCGGACGGTGATATTGACATCGAACGGATAGCGCGATGACAAAATATCCCAACGCATTTCGATGATAACCGGCTCCTTCACGTCGAAATGTGCCTTTGGACTCCCCTCAGCATCGATGACGCGAAAAGCCCGAAGCCGGAACGTATGCTCTTCTGAGGTTGGAGCCGTATCCTCTTCAAAAGAGCGGTCGAAGTGCACCGGCGAACTGCGCGAGATATAGCTTTCAACGATGGCCTGGGGCAGTCCGTCCTCGATGATCCGTCCGCCTTCGAACAAGACGCATCGCGTGCAAACTTGCATGATCATGCTGGTATTGTGACTAACGAACAGCACGGTTTTTCCTGACTTCACCTCCTTTTCGATCCGAGCCAGGCATTTCTTCTGAAACTGGAAGTCGCCAACCGCCAGGACTTCATCGACGATAAGAATGTCGCATTCCATGTGTGCGGCAACCGAGAACGCGAGGCGCATATACATGCCGCTGGAATAGTGCTTCACCGGCGTGTCAATGAACCTCTCGACCTCGGCAAAGTCGATAATTTCATCGAATCGCCTTGTGATCTGCTCTGACGTCATCCCCATGATCGAGCCATTGAGATAGACGTTCTGCCGTCCGGTCAGTTCGGGATGAAAACCTGTGCCGACCTCCAGCAAACTGCCGACCTGGCCGGTCACTTCGGCAAATCCCGCAGATGGCTCCGTGACGCGCGCCAGAATTTTTAGCAGCGTGCTTTTTCCGCTGCCGTTCTTGCCGACCACTCCCACCAGTTCGCCGGGCCGCACTTCAAGGTCGAGATCTCGAAGCGCCCAAAACGCTTTTTCGTTGTTCGGATCAAGCTGGCGATCGTTGAACAGAATTGGCCACAAGCGGCGCATCGGCAGATTAAAGCCGAGAATGTCATATCCGCTGTATTGCTGCTCGGACAGCGCACCCAAATAATACATCTTGCCGAGCTTTTCAGTTCGGACTGCGAATTTTGTCATGAATTCACTCGACCGCGAATCTAGATCACGTCAGCAAAAACGCGCTCGATGCGCCGGAATGCCCACATCCCACTCAACGCGAACAGGCACGTCAAACCGAACGCAATAAGATCGGTGAGGTTTGGCGGGTCACCTTGCTGCAGGAAGGCCCACCGGAACCCTTCGATGATTCCGACCAATGGATTGAGATGATAGAGGTCTCGGAAGCGCTCAGGAATCGCCTCGGACGGATAGACGATCGGGGAAAAGAAGAATCCAAGCTGAATGACGTAACCGAGCGCCTGGTTGACCTCGCGATACAGTGCATTGATGGCCGCAAGCCACAACCCGCACCCCAGTCCGAGCAGAATCGCCCACAACGCGAAGAAAGGGACCACCACGAGGTTCATGGTCAAGGGCATGCCCATGTAGAACAGCAAGGCCAGCAACAGCACGGTGGTCAGCAGGAAGTCGACAACGGCGTCGGTGACACTGACCACTGGCAGAATCATTCTTGGAAAATACACCTTCCCGAAGAACGCTGAATTGCTCGCGATGCTGGTCACGGCGCCCAGTGTGACCTGAGAAAATATATTCCAAGGGATCAAGGCCGCCGACATCACGAAGAAGTACGGAACGCCGGTGCCGAAATCGACCTTGCCGATTTGTTCGAACAGGATCGTGTAGGTGATCAGGGTGAAGGTCGGTCGAAGTATTCGCCAGAACCAGGCCGTCGGCGTCTGGTTCTTGATCGCCATGAAGTCGCGATGAATGAGCCCGATAATCAACTCGCGATAGGTCCAGATCTCCTCGATGCCCAGACCTTCGATCTTTTGGTCGGCAACAATCCGGTGCACCGCCTGATGGCGGTCGGGCGCCGGCGGCGGCAGTGCCGTGTCCTCGGGAGCGGGCTTTTGATCTTGAGCGTCTGCAACCGTCATGGCGGTTACCCTGCCGCTATGGCGGGATTCAGCGTCAGCTTGCTTCCCGCCTGCGTCAGCGCCAGGAAATTGCGCAGGATGCGAAGCCCGACCTCCCCGCTCTTTTCCGGGTGGAACTGGGTGCCGAACACGTTGCCGACCCGCAGCGCAGCCGAAATCCGCTGCCCGTTGTAATCGCAGTCGGCGAGCCGCAACTTGTCGTCGGACGGAACGCAGGTAAAGGAGTGAACGAAGTAGCAGGTGGTGCCGGGCGCGATGCCGTCGAGGATGGTGCCGTCCCACACCGTGTCCGGCGAGGGCTTGAGCAAGGCATTCCAGCCAATGTGCGGGATCTTGTGCGGGCGGCCGTCGCTCGCCGTTCCAGGGATCGCGCGAACCCGGCCCGCGGCGATGCCAAGGCCGGTGTGCTCGCCGAATTCCTCGCCGACCTGCATCAACATCTGCATGCCGACGCAGATGCCGAGCACCGGATTGCCGGTGGCGACGTAGTCGAGGATCGGCTGCACCAGCTTGCGGCGCTGCAACTCGTTCATGCAGTCGCCGAACGCGCCGACACCAGGAACCACCACACGCTCCGCGGCCGCGATCCGTTCTGGGCTGCCGGTCAGTTCCACAGCCGCGCCGCACGCCTCGAAGGCGCGGCAGACGCTGAGCAGGTTGCCCACGCCGTAATCGACCACCAGCACTCGCGTCATAGCGTCCTCACCGCGATCTCAGCCTGCCGGGCGCTCTCACGGATATCGGGCAGCGTCATGCGCTTGTAGTGCAGTACGTCCGCCATAGCGACCGCGTCGGCATGGCCGTCGCGCACCACCTCGACCAGATGATTGAACGCCCCCATGCCGCCGCTTGCGATCACCGGCACGCGCACCGCGTCGGACACCGCGCGAGTCAGTTCGATGTCGAAGCCCTTGCGGGTTCCTTCCTGGTCCACCGACGTGAGCAGGATTTCGCCGACGCCGAGATCGACCGCGCGCTTGGCCCAGGCCACCACTTCGAGACCGGTGTGCTCGCGGCCGTTGTCCGTGTAGGCCTCCCACTTGCCGCTGCCGCCGCGCTTGGCCTCGATCGACAGCACCATGCATTGCGAGCCGAACCGGGTGGCGACCTCGCCGATCAACTCAGGACGCATCACCACGCCGGTGTTGATCGCGACCTTGTCGGCGCCGGAACGCAGCGCCTTCTCGACGTCCTCGAGGGAGCGGATGCCGCCGCCGACCGTGATCGGGATGAATACCTGCTCTGCCGTACGGCGGACGATGTCGGACAGACTGTTGCGATTGTAGAGGCTCGCAACAATGTCCATGTAGATGATCTCATCCGCCCCATCCGCGTAGTAGGCGCGGGCGTGCTGCTGCGGGTCGCCGAGCTTGCGGAGACCCTCAAGGTGCACCCCCTTGATGAGATTGGGCGCCTTGATGTCGAGACGCGCGATAAGACGGACGTTTGCCATCGTCTGCTGCTGCTCTTACTTGAGGTAGTCCTTGCCGACCGGCGTGGTCTCCCACACCGAATGCCGAAGCTTCCATTCGCCCTGCTCGAACTTCCAGATGTGCGGCGAGCGGAAACGGTCGGCCAGATGCATGAAGTACTGCCGGTCGAGGATCGGCTGCTCGAAGCACTTGCTGGCGATCGGGTATTCCTTTTCCGGAATGCTGAGGTAGGCGAAGATTTCCTCCGCGAACCTTTCCGGAAACTCGCCGTCGAATTTCTTGGCGAGGGCTACGCCCTCCTCTCGCGTGATGTCCTGCGAGCGGATTTCCTGCGCTGCGTCGTAGGTGGCACGGCCGATGCCGAACTTCACGAACGTCGTAAAGTAATGGAAGTCGTCGATCCGGTCGTCGATGCTGTTGTACTTGCTGTAGGTGCCGGGTGTGCGTTCCGGCGACGCCTGGAAGCCGGTGTGCTCGACCGCATGGTAGTAGCAGCTCTGCGGGTGCCACTTCAGGTAATAGCCGAGATAGTGCACCTCGACCTTCTTCTCCTCGATCTGCGCGGGATCGGCGGGAAAGTACGGAACCAGGTCCACCTCCGGCACGCCGAACTTGTTGAGCAGGTCGTGCACCGACACGCCGCCGAGGTAAATCTGGCTCTTGTCCTGCGCGGTGTAATAGCTCCAGTCGCGCTTGGCGCCGGACGTATCCGATTTCGGATTGCCGTACTCCGCTTCGTTCTCGCCGTAGAACACCAGCGGGATGTTGTGGAGCACCGCCATCTTCGGAGCGAGGCTCTTCTGCCCGAGCATGAAGGCCTGGAACGGATGGAAAAGATTCTCCACCGCAAGACGGGTCAGCAGGCGATGGGTGCGGCCGTTCGGCGTGTGCAAAAAATTGTCGAAGCCGGCGTGCAGCCATGACTGGAAATTGCGCCAGCCCCATTCCGTATAGATGTGCGGCGCCCACGTCACCGTCAGTGGGTGCATGCCGTATTTGTGCTTCAGCATCCACGCGGCATAGACGCTGTCCTTGCCGCCGGAGCCCGGTACGACACAATCGTAGTGCCCGTCGGTGCGGCGGTGGCGGTCGCACAGCTCCTTGAGCTGACGTTCGCGTTCGGTCCAATCGATGGTCTTGTGCTTTTCTTCGGCCACACGGCAGGCATCGCAGACGCCGTGCTTGTCGAAGTGAATGGTGGCCTTCTTGCTGTCCTTGGTGTGCGAGAATTCCACGGCCGAATTGGGCCGCTGGTTAGAAATCACGCAGCTCTCACAGAAGCCGACTTCCTGCGGCAGCCCGTAGTAAGTCTCCGGGTTGTTCACCGAGGGATCGTATTTGCCCATATCGACCGCAACTTGACGGGGATACTTGTCCATAATCAGCGCTGTCCCTGATTGAGTAAGAAGTTGACGATTTTCAGATCGAGCTCGGTGTCGATATCGAAGGATCGCTCCTTCGGCATCTCGTGGACGACCATGCCCTGAGCAAAAAATGTGCCGCCCTTGGCGATGTGCTCGGTGGAGAGCACATAGACCGCACCGTTGACCGACACCACCGGCGGGGAGTCCTGGCGGCGGGTCGGAATCTGGCCCTCGGGGAACAGCGTTCGCGCCTTGCGCTCGCCATCCAGCTTGAGCATCCAGTACGGGCTCTTGTCCGGCTCGCAGACGCTGACGCAGAGCGCAGCCCCGCTCTCCACGCAGCGGTCGATCGTGGCATCGATGTCCTCCGCAAGCCGCATCGGCGAGGTCGGCTGCAGCAGCACCAGGTAATCGTATTTCTCAGGCAGCGCGCCGAGCGCGTGCTTGACGACCTGCATGCTGTCCGCCTGGTCGGTCGCGAACTCCTGCGGGCGGACGAACGGGACGTCACAGCCCCATTGCTTGGCGACATCGATGATTGATTGATCGTCGCTCGACAGGATGACCCGGTCGATGTAGCGCGATGCCTTCGCTGCCTCGACCGACCACGCGATCAGCGGCTTGCCGCCAACCTCCCGGATGTTCTTGCGGGGCACGCCCTTCGAGCCGCCCCGCGCCGGGATCAGGCCAAGGACCGTTTTCGTTCCGATCATCGCAGAGCTTTGGCCACGTCGAGGTCGCGAAATTCGCGGATGTAATCGTCATTGGCCTTGTTGAAGTCGTCGATCCGGCCGATGTCGAGCCAGTATTCCCGGATCGGAAACACAGTCGCCGCAAGCTTGCGGCGCGCGATCTCCTCGAACAGCGTCGGCATGTCGTAGGCCTGCCCGTGCGGCACAAGCTCGATCGCAGCGCGCTCCAGCACATAGACGCCGGCGTTGACCAGGAAGCGGTGCGCCGGCTTCTCCAGAATTTCGGAGAGGCGGTGATCGTCCACCTCGACCACGCCGTATGGCACCTGAAGGATGTAGTCGCGCACGCACATGGTGCCGACGCTGGCGTGCTCGGTGTGAAAATCGAGCAGCGCGCCGAAGCCAACCTTGGTGAGGATGTCGCCGTTCATGACGATCATCGGCTCGTTCGGCATTTCCGGCAACAGGCTGAGGGCGCCTGCGGTGCCGAGCGGCGTCGCCTCATCTTCCTCAATGTATCGGATCTCGGCGCCCCACAGCGAGCCGTCGCCGAAATGCTCGCGCACCATTTCGCGCTTGTAGTTGACCGAGATGTAGAAGCGCCGGAATCCCTGGCGGATCAAGCTCTCGACGATGATCTGTAGCATCGGGCGTCCGCCGACCGGCAGCATCGGTTTCGGACAATCGTCGGTCAAAGGCTTCAGACGCTGGCCGCGGCCTCCGGCGAGCAAGAATGCCCAGTTGGGCCTGTCAGGAACGCGCAGCGCTTCTTCCAGCGTCTTGAGCGCGACCACGCGGCCGTCCGCGTCAAGCACCGGAACCTGGCGGCAAATGTTCCGCCGCATCATGTCGAGGATTTGCGCGGAGTCCTCGCTTGTCGTTGCGACGCGCGGCTTCTCGTTCATGATGGCGGCGACGGTATCGGTGATCTGCACGCCGCGCAGCAGGCCGCGCCGCACGTCGCCATCCGTGACGGTGCCCAACAGGCGCCGGTTTTCGTCGACCACAAGCGCTACCTTGGCCTGTGACCGCTCGATCGTCTCGATCACCTGCTTGACCGAAGCGGTGCGCGGAACCAGCGTTTCTTCGACGTTCGACATGCCGTCCTATTCCGCCTTCAGCAATCGTTTGCCGTCGGCAAGATCGCGATAGACCACGGCACCTGCTGCGACAAGACAATCACGGCCGATGCGAATGCCCTGAATCACGCATGCACCGGTGCCGATGTGGCTGCCGTCGCCGACGATCACCGTGCCGGACAATGTGACGCCGGGCGCAATGTGCACGCTTTGGCCGATCTTGCAATCATGGTCGACCGAGGCGCGGGTGTTCACGATGGAGTTGGCGCCGATTGTAGCGCCGCACTGGACCACGCAGCCAGCCATGACCTGGGCACCCTCTTGGAGCGCGGCAAACTCGCTCACGACGGCGGACGGATGTACCACCGTGGCAAAGGTATATCCGCGCGCCTTGAACCGGCGGAACACTTCATCGCGGGGCCCGGTCGAGCCGATCCCGCCAATTCCGTTCACCAAATGGACGTGCGCCGGCTGGTGCTGGCCGATCGCCTCGTCGCCGCCCAGAACCTTCAGGCCGAATGGGCCCGCGCCGGAGGCCATCTTGGGATCGACAACGCCAAGAATGTCCCGCCGGGCCGCGCGGAGCGCGTCGATCAAAACTCGGGCGTGGCCGCCGGCTCCAATCACAATCAGCGGCAGGCTCATGACGATGGCCCGCTGGCATTCGGCGTCAGATCGTGAAATTTCTTCTTGAGCAGGCTGTCCAGGTCGGCCTCGCGCAGCCGCTTCAGCATCGCGCCGGCGGCGTCGCCGGGCCGGCCGAACGGCAGATCGCCACTGGCCACCGATTGCCTGACCTTCGGATCCAGCGCCTTGCGCAGCGCTGCTTCGATCTCATCGCGGCGCTCGGCGCTGTTGACGATGCTGGCAGCCTGCGGGCGTCCGTCCTGACGCGATCCGAGATTGACGGTCGGCGTTCCCGCGGCCGGCGCCTCGATGATGCCGCTCGATGAATTGCCGACCACCGCCGCAGCCTCGCGCAGCGCGGTGAGATAGAAATTGTGCCCAAGCGACGGCACCAGCACGGCCCGCTTCGGCTGCTTGGCGACGAACGCCTCGATGCGCTGGTTGATCGCCCGTCCGCCTGCATCGGCGTTGGCTTTGGTAAACACCAGCCCCATGTCCGGAAACCGGTCGAGGGCTGCGAGCAGTTCCTCAAGCTTCGGCACCGGGTCTGCGTCGTCGAGCGTCGCCGGGTGATAGGTGACCAGAAAGAACGGCCGCTCGAGCGCAAGGCCAAGCCGCCCGGCGAGTTCGGCGCGCGAGCGCACCGGCATCCGCTGAAAATTGTCGATCCCGGGCGCACCGACCGTGAACACACGCTCCGGCGCCTCACCCATCTGGATGACGCGCTTGCGGAACGGTTCCGCCGCGACGAAATGCAGATGCGACAGCTTGGTAATCGCGTGCCGCATGGCGTCGTCGATCGCGCCTTCCGAGATTTCGCCGCCGTGAATGTGCGCCACCGGAATGCGCATCAGCGCACTCGCGGTTGCGGCCGCCAGGGTCTCGAACCGGTCGCCCAGCAGCACCACGATATCCGGCCGCAGCTTGTCGAACGCGCCGGCGAGCCCTGTCAGTCCCAACCCGGTCGAGGCGGCGATCGTGGCAGGAGCATCGCTGGTCAGGTTCATCGGCACTTCGGCATCGATCGCAAATCCGTCCTGGCGGATCTGGTCCACGGTGTGACCGAACGCAGGCTCAAGATGCATCGCGGTCGCGACAACCTGCAGCGTGAGATCGGGCGACGCCTTGATGGCGCTCATCAGGCCGTGCAGCAGCCCGTACTCGGCGCGCGTTCCCGTGACGATGCAGATCTTGCGCGCCATCTTCTCAGGCAAAGATATTTCGGACGAGGCGCATGGTCTCGACGGCGTCGTCGATCGTCACTGCGCCGCCCTCGCCGCGCAACGCGCCGGCCGTGCGCTCGGCCTGGAGCCGGAAGCCTGGTTTGAAATCCGTGTCCCACGCCGGCGTATCGACCGGATTGAGCTTGCGCTCACCTGCATTCTGAAACGTCGCCTTTTCCAACGGGCGCAGTTCCCAGCGCCGGCGCGGCGTCGAGACAGTGCAGGCCCACGGGCCGGGCCCGTTCCAGATGCCTTCGTAGATTCCGATGTCGCCGCTGGCGAACGCCACCTTGGCGACCACAACGCCCGGGTTCGATGCCGACCAGCGCACCATCGGGGTCACCTCGGTGACCGCGCCGCGCCCGAACGCGCGCAGATAATCGACCAAGTGAATCGAGTTGGCGTACATCCAGTTCTTCACCACCACGTCGGCGTGACCGATCTGCCGCGCCACATCGAGGCTCTGCTGGTCCTGCACATGAATGAAGCGCGGACCGGTGTCGGATTCGAGATCGGCCAGCGCGGCCTGGGTGCTGGAAATGAAGCGGCGGTTGAGCCCGACATAGACACGCGCGCCCGCGGCCTTCACTGCGCGCGCGATGTCCTCCGCGTCGGCAAGATCGAGGCCGACCGGCTTTTCCATCAGGATCGCCCACGGGTGCGCGAGCGCCTGCTTGGTCACCGGATTGATGGCGGTCTCGTAGACCGCCAGCACTGCGAGGTCGGCTTTGGTCTGCGCGTACAGCGCATCGATATTGTCGGCGACCACCGGAATGGCGAACTCGGACGCCAGCGCGGCAGCCTTGTCGCGCGTCCTGTTCCAGATGCCGGCGATGGTCACGCCCGGAATGTCGCGAAACGCCTTGATGTGTTCACGGGTCATGCCGCCGCCGCCGATCATGGCAACGCGGAGCGGTTTGCTGGATGCAGCGTTCATGGAACTTCCGTCGTTCAAGCGTTCACGGCCGGCGCGGCGCTGCGCGCAAGCCAGTCCAAGCCCTCAGCCGGCTCGATGGCCGGGAAGCATTTGAGCACGGTGCCCGGTGAGGCATTCCGCACCTCGATCCCGACACGCTCGCACTCTGCGGCGACCGCCGGCCAGCCGGCGGTGTAGCGCGTGCGCAGTTCGGGCGTGAGCGGCAGGCGCCCGGCGGCATAGTCGGGGCGAAAATGGTTGGCGTCGCGCCTCACATCTGTCTCCGGCAGGTAGTCGCCATCCACTCCGACCATCAACACCTTGCGATAGCCGAGCGCGTGCAGGATCTGCATCGAGATCGAGCCGACGTTGCCGTAGTCGGTCAGCCCCGGCAGCGATCCGGAGAACGCTGTTCCCGGCACCAGATCGCACAACGTCACCTGCGCGTTCTCCTGAACGCCGAATTTGGCAGCGCTGCTGTGCAGGAAGAACCGCGTCGATTGGTGGGCCGCAATCACCGGCGGCAGCTCCGGTCCAATGATCGCCATCGACGCCGGGTCGAGACAAGCATGGAAGCTCGGCGCAAACCCCCAGTTCGGCCAAGCCAGCCATGACCGGTTGAACGCAATGGTGTCGTAAGTCGCCAACTGGCGGGGATCGATCCGGTTCAGGCTCGGACCTGACCCGATCAGCACGACACCATTGGCGGCGTTCGGCATCAAGCCCAAGGAAAGGTCCGCTCACGCGGCAGGTTCGCGTTCGCAAGTTCGATGGTCCGGCCGCCCTCCTCGTGGGACTGATACGCTGCGGCCAGCACCTCGACTGCCATGCGGCCATCGGCGCCATCCGGGAAATTCTGGCCCTCCAGCAGTGCGGACAGCACCGAGCGGGTCGGCGCCACCGAGTCGGCCGGCGTGATCGGAAAACGGCGCTCGTCCCAGGGCATGCCGTAACGTGTGGTCGGCACCGCGCGATGCTCGGGCTTTCGCACCACGAGGTTGGCGTTCCCGCCCAGTTCGTCGATATCGAGCCGGCCATATGGCCCCGCGTACGTCACGTGCATGCCGTGGCCCTGGTCGCTGCCCGCATCCATGTAGAACCGCTTGCCCTTCGCCGTCGTCAGGCGCACCGCGCCAGCCCGATCCTCGAACTGCGGGCCGCGCGGATTGCCGACTGTCTCTTGCGAGAACCAGGCGGACACGGAGACCGGCCGCTCGTCGGTCATGTAGCGGAACATCTCGAAGTAGTGCGAGCCGTTCATCGCCATGCCGAAGTTGCCGACCGTCACCGTCACGCTGGAAAGCCCGCCAAACGACTCGCCCTCCACGATCTCCTTGGCGACGGTGTACTGCTCCATGAACCGCATCTGATGGTTGATGGCGAGCTTCGCGCCCGCCTTGGCGCAGGCGTCGATCATGCGGTCGCAATCGGCGAGCGAAGTGGCCATCGGCTTTTCGCAGAGAATGAATTTGGCGCCGTTGGCCGCGGCGAGGCAAACCAGATCCGGATGCGACGGCGCGGTGGTGGCGATGACCGCAACCTCCGGCCTGGTGCGCTCGAACATCGAGCGCGCGTCCGCGAACAAAGCCTGCGCCGGCAAACCGAAGTCGGCCTGCGCCTTGGCGCGCGCCGGTTCCTGCATGTCGAAGGCGCCGACCACGTCGAGCTTCAGGTCCGTCAGCACCTGAAGGTGCCGCAGGCCCATGCGGCCCAGTCCAACGATTGCTGCTTTCATATGACCAAACTCAGACTGTGTAACGGTCGGTGCGATAGCGCTCGTGATTCTTCGGATCGGAGAACCACTTCGCCGTGATCTCAAGGCCGCGACGGAATCCCTCGCGGCTGCCGTATTCGGGCGACCAGTCGAGCAGGCGCTTGGCCTTGGCATTGTCCGCCCATAGGCGCTCGACCTCGCTCTTGGCGGGACGCAGCCGCTCTTCTTCGCACTCGATCTGGACGTTCTTGCCCATCACCTCGGCGATCATCGCGACGGTATCGCCGACGCTGATCTCGTAGTTGCTGCCGATGTTGATCACCTCGCCAACAGATGCCGGGCTGTCGTGAATGGCAACGATGCCGCGTGCGGTATCGGCGACGAAATTGAAGTCGCGGGTCGGCTTGGTGGCGCCGAGCTTGACCACGTTGCTGCCCTTGGCGAGTTGCGCGATCACCGTCGGGATCACCGCGCGGGTCGATTGCCGGGGACCGTAGGTGTTGAAGGGGCGCGCGATCGCCACCGGCGTTCCGAACGAGCGATGGTAC
Source organism: Hyphomicrobiales bacterium (assembly GCA_021730985.1). Lineage (GTDB taxonomy): Bacteria > Pseudomonadota > Alphaproteobacteria > Rhizobiales > Xanthobacteraceae > Z2-YC6860. The sequence continues at coordinate 63,588 of JAKFYI010000022.1, forward strand.
GACATCGCAATCTGATCGGCGCCGATTTTGGTCGCGGCATAAGGCGACTGTCCCACCAGCGGATGGTCTTCCGTGATCGGCACGAACTGCGCGCTGCCGTATACCTCGCTGGTCGAAGTCACCACCACCTTGGACAAGTCCAGGTCGCGGGCCGCCTGCACCACATTGAGAGTGCCGCGGATGTTGACGTCCACGTAGCTGTCCGGCGCGTAGTACGAGTACGGGATGCCGATCAGCGCCGCCAGATGAAGCACCGAGTCGCAGCCCTTCAGCGACGTGCGCACGAAGTTCGGATCGCGCACGTCGCCCATCACCACATCGAGCGACGAGCGGATGTCCTTCGGCGCGTCGTCGAGCCAGCCCCAGGAGTCGAACGAGTTGTAGAGCACGAAGGCGCGAACATCGCGCCCGTCACGCACCAGCGCCTCGACCAGATGCGAGCCGATGAAGCCATCGGAGCCGGTTACGAGAATTTTGGACATGTTGAGCGACCAGCTTAAGGCGACGGAACGGCGACGGGGTTGTTGCCGCCCATGATCATGACCTTGACCTGATCCTTCTCGACCGCCTTCAGCATCGAGTCCGCGCGCTGCTTGTCGGCGAGCGCATAGAGCAGATCGCGCAATTCGTTCGGCTTGAGGCCCTTGGGCAGTTCCTCGATCAGCTTGCGCACGCCGACGCCTTCGTTGGCGCGGCGCTCCGACTCACTTTGTGCGATCCGGTTGAGAACGCCCTGGCGCTCCAGATTCACCTCCGCAGCAACACGCTCGGAGACGGCTGCCAGCAACGCCCTGGGCGGCCCAATCCTGCGGACCTGCGGTGCCATCAGCGAAAACACCTTCGGCGCTTCTTCCTTGGTGAAACCTGCGCCAGTCAGGTTGTCGAACACAAACTGTTTGAACACGCTGTGAATTCGCTCCTCAAGCTCGGCACGCTTGGTGGTGGTCGCATCCGTCCAGGTGAAGCCGGCCATGGCCTCGCGGATGGCAGCGCGCGCGGCGGGAATGAGCAAGAGGCCTTCGTAACCCGGCCCGATCAGCGAGAAGACCTTCCAGCCGAAGTCTGGATTGAGCTGATATGGAAACGTGATGTCGGCTGCGAGCGGAATGCGATCCGCAGACAACGCAAGAGTGGCCGCAGCGCCTGCTGCGGCGGGCACATCGGGGTCGAGCGAGGACAACTCGAAGATCTGCCGGCGGACGTGCATGTAGTCGTGCCTCGATCCGGGGACGATCAGATGCACACCGGGATCGTACCTGCGCTCCTGCACGTTTCCATAAACGCGCACCACTTCGACATGGCCCACATCGACCACCATGACGCTGAACGCGGCGATGACGCCGAGCACTGCGATAACGGGCAGGCCGATCATGACCTTGAATGGAACGGCCTTACCGTGCTTGCCGAGTGCGCGCTTGGCCACGAACAGGATGACGAAGCTCGCGATCAATGCATAGACAATGCAGACAATCAGCGGCGTGGAAGCAAAGGGGATAACGCTCACAGGGCCATGCTCCTAGTCGATCATAGGGGTGAAGTCAGGACGTTGCGAATTGCCGAACGGTAGTTACGGAATGATTTCGAGATGTCCCGACGGGGTATTGCGGTAGCGCGCGCAAACCAGATCGGCACCGAGGCACTCGCCCGGCGCACCGATCGCCCCGATCAAAGCGAAGGTCGTGCGTGACACCGGTTTGGTGATTCGATCGGCGGCTGGGCGTCTTCCCAAGCTACCGCACTCCGGGTGACTCCTCGGTCCCCCGGCGCGGCGTCTGGCACGTCTCCTGCAAAGGAACGCCAGGGTATGACCGCGAACTCGCGCATTGACGTCCAGCGTTCTAGTCCGTTCATGGCGTGAACGTCAAGGGAAAGCCGGATGTCATAAGCCGTTGGAATTGTTATAATTAATGCCTTACCGAGGCTCCTCTCTGTGAGCGCCTCTAGAGCCGCGTTCCGTGCTGCGTCTTGCGCATCCGGGTGCGCCATCGTGGCCGCTCGCCCATCATTTCAGCTTGAGCCGCGCAAGCGCGGCCTCGGTGAAGACGACCGACCCCAGCCGGTTCAGATGATCCGGATCGAAGGTGTGGGCGTCCGTCAGCGGCTCCTTTCGGGCATAAACGCCGTAGTCGAGCGTGCGGACGAATTCGCGATTGGCGAAGTGCCGGTTGCCGAGACCGTAGTGCTTTGTCCTCTCGACGATGACGTCGGCAGCGCACTCCCGGAACAGGTTCAGCTTGGCGATGTAGTCATCCCACAAGCTGGCCGGATAGAGCGCCTCCAGGAACGGACTCTCCGGGATATGGATGAGCGTCAGCGACGAGCCCAGTTCACGAATTTTGACGCAGATCGTGCGCACCAGTTGAGCCGTCGCACCCATCGTCATCGGAGGCTCGCGCAGCCGCGCGGTCCACAGCCGGAGCGTCAACAGCGACTCGCGCGACGCGGAAAGCAGTTCCGCAAGGGCCGGCTCGGACAGTGCATCGATACGACCGCGTTCCGCGCCCAGCGCCGCCGCGAAGGTCTCGGCTGAATTCGGCAAAGACTGCGACTCTTTCCACGCTCCCTGCAGCGACCGCCGGTTGAACACCACCGCGTCGAGCGCCTTGATGTTGGCGCGGACCTGCTCGTCTTTGTCCGGTGCAATCCAGAACATCCGCGGTGACGAGCCAAACACCACATGGCGCGGCGGCGGGTTGAGCCGCATCGCATCGAGCAGCGCGACGAAAGATTCCAGATAGAAGCCACCCATCATGCAGCCGCCGATGCGGCCCGGCACGTTGCGGCCGGCATCGGGAAAGCTCCAGGCGGCGTAGTTGTGCGAGTCGCCGGTGAAGAATACCTCCGGCCGCCGCAGGAACATGGTGCGGCAACCGAACTCGCCGGCGCGGAGAGAGGCGAGATAGTCCGCCTCGCGAACCGTATGACGATAGATCTGCGAGGCGGCAAAGCTGACGAGCGGCGACACCATCGGCTCCGGCGCGAACCGGTAGAACGCAGCCGGCACGAAGGCGAACAGCACAACGACGAGGACATAGAGCAGCGCATAACCGGGCGCCCTCCCCTTCATCTGCACGCGCTCTGTGTTGGCCTGCGTCATCGTCTGCTCAGAATTGAAAATAAAGGAACTTCACATCGACCTGCCGGTTCAACGCAGCCACAAAACCCACGAGCGCCAGCGCGCTCATTGCCAGCGCCCACGGCAAGATCGGACGCCACAGCATCAGCACTGCGCCGAAATCATCGCGCAGGCTCGCGCGGGTGACGTTCAATCCCGGTCTATACAGCCATGTGAACTGCATCGCATTCGGCAGCACGAATGCGATGAAGGCTGCGCCAGCGATCCATGCCAGGTCGCGCGTGGTCGGTAGCAACGCTGTGGACGCTTGCATGACAGCACTCGCACCCAGCCCGGACATCGCGCCCAACATGACGCCCGCCCCTGCAATGGTCTCGGCGCGGAACACCACCCAGGCGATCACCACCGCGAGGAACGTGACGGCCCATCCCAATAAGGACGGCAGCCGAAGTCCCGCGTCCCGCCATACGTGATTGATCACCAGGTACAGACCGTGAATCGCGCCCCAGGCCAGGAAGGTCCAGCCGGCACCATGCCAAAGCCCGCCGAGCAGCATAGTCGCGAACAGATTGCCGTAGCGGCGCAGCCAGGACCCGCGATTGCCGCCGAGCGGGATGTAGAGATAGTTGCGAAGAAAAAACGACAGCGTGATGTGCCATCGCCGCCAAAAATCCCGAATGCTGGTCGCCTTGTACGGCGAATAGAAATTGATTGGCATGCGGATGTTGATCATCCGCGCGAGCCCAAGCGCCATGTCGCAATAGGCCGAAAAATCGAAGTAGAGCTGGAAGGTGTACGACAGCGCGGCGCTCCAGGCGGCGGGCGGCGGGATCGCGACGCCTTTATCGGCCGCGGCAAACACCAGCTCGGCATGCGCAGCCAGCGAGTCCGCAATCACCGTCTTCTTGAAGAAGCCGATGATGAACAGCGTGAGGCCCGCCGCGACCGCGGCCGAATTCCAACAGTAAGTCTCGGCGCGCGTCATCTGCGGAATGATGCGGTGATGGTGCAGCAGCGGGCCGGCGATCAGATGCGGGAAGAATGCGACGAACGCAAGGAAATCGCGAAACGATATGTCGCGGCGCGAGTCGCGATGGATATCGACCAAGAACATGATCTGCGTGAAGGTGAAAAACGAAATGCCGAGCGGCAGCCACGCACTGCGCGCTTCGACGGCGGGCCAGCCCATCGCAGACGACATGATCGACGACAGGAAACCCGCATACTTGAAGTAGCCGAGCAGGCCGAGATTGAACGCAAGCCCCCCGATCAGCAGGCCGCGCCGCGCGCCGTCGCTTCCAGCCATCCGCATTCGGAGGTAGATCGCAAAATTGACGCCGGTCGATAGCAGCAGGATTGCGAGCTGCGGATAATCCCACCATGCATAGAACAACAGCGATGCTGCGACCACGAACCACGCGGCGTTTGGCCCGACAACGCGGCCAAGCGCGAAGTAGCCCGCGAGAAAGACCGGAAGAAACAGGAAAATGAATTCGGCGGAGATGAACAGCACCGGCAGGAAGCTCCTCGTCGGTGCGCATGGCTCGCGGCTAGTCGGACACCACTAAGCAGCAGCGACAGCCGATCCGTCGAGCACCACACGCACCTTGCGGCCGAGCAGATCCAACAGGACGATGACCCGTTCGCGATCGGTCATGTCCTCGAAAAGTCCGAGGCACTCCGAGAACACGCCCTCGACGATCCGAACCTTCTCGCCATGAGCGAATCTCGCCATCGGCCGCAGTTGCACGTAGCCGGACGAATCCTCGCGGCCCCTGAGTTGGTCGATCACCCAGCTTGAGATCGCGGCCGGCCGGTCGCCGTTGCACACCAGACGCGACACACCGAACGTGGACTGGATCGAGCGCCACTGCCGCGTTGCGATGTCGATGGCGACGAACACGTAACGCGGGAACAGCGGCGCGGCAACGATCTCGGTCTTGCGCGCATGCCGGCGGCGCTTCATGTAGCGCGGCAGATAGGTCTTGAAGCCCTGCCGGCCGAGATTGCAGATCGCGCGGTTCTCGGCATTCGGCTGGGTCTGTACGACGTACCACTCTTCACCGGTCAAACTCATGGTCATGCTTCCTTGCGGCTGTTGCGCAACCACTGACGCAGAAGTTCGGGAATGAGGACGCGATCCGCACCGAGCTGTTCGATCGCCGTGTCGTAGACCTCGCGGGTCGACAGCATCTCAGTGATGAGAACGGCGTCGAACGGCTCGTTGACCGCGGCAAGCGTCGCAACCACCGGACGCCCCAGAAATGTCGTGTTGGTGCTGCGCGGATCCACGATGGCGAGAATGGTGACGTTGGTGTCCATCGCGCAGATCGCAGCGACCTCCGCGAGATCGGACTGGCCGGCCAGCACGATCCGGGTCTGGCCGCGCTCCTGCGCGCGCCGCATCAGCGCGCTGCAGTCGGCCTTGGCCTGCTTGAAAAACACCAGCGAGTACGAGAGGTACTCGACCGTCAGCCGCGATTTTTCCGCGAGCCCCTGCGGGGTGAGATAATAAACATAACGGCGCGCCGGCGCCTCGCTCGCCTTGACGAGGCCCTTCTTGATGCAGCGTTTCAGATAAGCGTTGACCAGGCCCAGAGCGATGCCGAGATCGGCCGCCAGACGCCGCTGCGTTTTGCCGCCATCGCGCTCGACCGACTCCAACAGGCCAAGCATGACCCGAGCCTTGTCGATGTCCTCGCCCTGACTTGCTTCGACCATTGGAGGCCACGCACCCACAACATCCAGAATATCGCGGGTGGTAGCTTGTTCACATCATGAACGTCAAGCGGCGCGCAGTAACATACTGACAATGCTTGAGTTTCGAGGCCACAACTCGCGGCGCTCGCAACCCCCGTTGGGCCGCTCAGACCGGCCGGACGACCCAGATCACCACAGCGATCAAAGCAGCGGTCAGCAGCAGCGCCACGATCAGATTGCGGCGCAGGTACCACGGCTTGTTCGAGGGCGGGGATGGCTTGCGGTCGAGCATCCGCTGCAATTCCGCCGGGTCGATCGCCTGCGTCGATGGCAATGTACCCGGCCAGCCCATCGGCGCGCTGGCCATGCCCTTCAAATACTCAAGCTGATCCTGCTCGGCATTGCGTGGGGCGGAGTTGGGCGGACCGATGTTCGACATGAGCCCTCAGAGCAAGCCGCCCGGCAACAAAGGCCTGGGCTGCTGTAATGAAGATAACACCCATCCAGGCCCGAACAAGCCGCGAAGACAGATACGTCGCGTGCCCCGGGAACTTCAGCTAACCTTGCCGTACAATTCGATGGAGACATCGGTGAGGCGTTCGAAACGGCTGTACGTCCTCGCGCCCGAAGCGGTTGGCGCGAGCGTCAGCAGATCCAGTTCGTCCGCCCGACTGCAGAAGATGTATGCGAGCAGGAAGCCGCCGGGCTGCAGCGCCTCGGTCGCCGGAAACCACGCCTTCGGCAGCAGCACCGGTCCGGTTTCGATCTGCACGCCGGTGCGGTCGCCTCCCCGGCTGTTGATATGATTGACCGGACATTGCACGGACCAATGCTCCGCATTGTCCACCGCGTTTCCATCGATTTTCATGGACAGCGGCCAGCCGCGCTGGAGCTGCGGCGGCGTCAGACTCGCGATGTCATACGTGGCAACCGCGCGAGATGGCGCGTGAATATCCAGCCTGGAAAACGTGTTGCCGTTTGAAGCTTCGGAGTCGGCACGCACGACACCCGCGACAGCCGATTCCCTGACCATGACATGCTGGTCCGTCGACGCGAAAAACTGATACGTATAGGCGGGGTCAAGCGGCAGGCGGCCCGTGCCGAACACATCACCGGCCATCACCGCGGGCGCGAGAACGAAACGCTCGGCGGCCGCGCCTGCTGCGGCGGATTTTTCCGCCGCAGCGACAATGGCCCAATCGCCGTGAATGCCGTCCAAGGTGACCCAGCTCAGGCGCGCGTTCTGGAAGTCGATGGCGTGCATTCGAAGTCCGCGCAAATATGCAAATCAACCCGTGGCATCGCCTGAGCTAAAGCGCAGGCAAGCTCCCCTACGTGAAATCGAAATTGTTAGCGAGGAGCTGCGACTTATTCAGATCCAGAAGTGTGATCGACGAAACCGGGCCGACCTGAAGAACGGCGTTGCCGTCGAGATTATCCAGAACATTGATCAGCAACTGATCAATGTTCTGGAATGCATAACCACTGAATTCGATGCGATCCGTAGCTGGGTCGAAGTCCGTGATCGTGGCGTTGCCGCCGAATTCCCGAAAAATAAATACGTCGCTGCCGCCGTTCCCGGTCAGCGTCTTTGTATCGGGATTGGCAATGATGACATCGTTTCCAGAAGTTCCGGCATAAGTCTGCCGCACATCGCCGTCCGCATCGGACATGGCGTTGCCCGATCCGGACTCCGGGATCAGAGCAAACGTCGGGCGCGCATTGCCGTTCATCCGCCAAGTGGTGATGGCGCCGGTTGATGCGTTCTGCCAAGCCACGTCACCTGTTCCATTGCCGTCGAAATCGCCGAAGGCAACGACGTGATAACCCGCCGTCGATCCATATCCGATCGTTCCGGACACCTGCCCATTCAACATGATCCAGGCGGCCGTCTCGCCGGACCCGTTGCGCCACATGATGTCGTCAGTGCCATCCCCATTGAAGTCGCCGCTGGCGATCACATCCCAGCCAGGCATTGAGCCAAGGCCCAAAGTGGCGCTGCGGGTCCCGTTGGCCATAAGCCATTCGCCCAGCAGGCCGGAGCCGTTCTTCCATATGAGGTCGGTGTTCCCGTCGTTGTTAAAATCGCCGGTCACAACCACCTCCCAGCCCGGGAAGAACGGCAGTTGAAGCGTGCCGGCAATCTGCCCGTTGGCCATCAGCCAACCGCCGATGAAGCCGGTGTCGCTCCGCCAGATGACGTCGTCGACGCGGTCATTGTTGAAATCTCCGGTCGCAATGACGTGCCAGCCGGCCATGTTCTGCAGGGCAATCGTGGCTTGACGCGTTCCGTTTCCCATCAGCCATTCCCCGACCAGACCCGAGGCATTCATCCAGAAAATGTCATCGACCCCGTCGCTGTTGAAATCGCCGGTGCCGGCGGGGGTCCAACCTGGAAAATCGGGCAGTTGCAGCGTGCCGGCGATTGTTCCATTCCTCATCAACCAGCCGCCCAATATGCCGCTTGGATTTTGCCAGACGATGTCGCTCGTCCCGTCGCCGTTGAAGTCGCCAACGGCGACGACATGCCAGTTGAAGTCAAAGGACGTGACCGGATTGAACGTTGTGAGCGCGTGCGAAACTCCGGCGAACTGGACTCTTTCCACACCCACCAGTATGTCGCTTCCTTCAGGCGATCCCGACCGCAAATCGGTAATGCGGGCCGAACCGTCCGGATCGGTGGTCAGCGCATAATTCGCCCGCCCGCTCGCATAGCCGGCCGTATCGACGCCGTCGCCTCCGATGATGGCATCGTTTCCTCCGCCGCCGTTGATGGCGTCGTTGCCGTCGCCGCCGTCGAGGGTTTGCTGGCCGGAACCGCCGATCAGCAGATCGTTTCCGAGACCACCGAACAGCATGTCGCGAGTCTTACTGGCTCCTCCCAGAAAGGTGTAAAGGTCCGATCCGCCGGCGTTGAGAACATCATCGCCCGCTCCGCCGTAGAGTCGTTCGCCGGCCCGAGAGCCACCGGTCAGCGTATCGTTGCCACTGAAGACGCTTTCTACGGTCTGCGAAAAAACATTGACGAGCGGAAGCGAAATTCCGGTGACGGTGGCCAGGACCGTGCTGAAGTCGTTGTCGTAAATTTCAATGACGGTGTACGTTCCGCCGGTGGGGATTCGTTGGCCGCCATCGGTGATCGAATACGTAAAGCCCGCGCCGATGTATCTGATGAAATAGCTTCCATAGAAGCGGCCGGCGTCTTCGATGAACTGCGCCGCGGATCGCACGATGTATTCGGTGGAGGTCGCGGAGATCGGCGGGGTGTACGGCCCAACATCGCTCGATGCGGAAAAGGCCGTCGCGTTCGAAATCCAGAATGGAAGGAAACTGTCGCTTGTAAAGTTCGCCATGTCCGACCCATTCCAATTTTGGCTGCGATCGTCGTAAGGCTCCGGTCAGGAGGTACCCCGCTGCTGCCACCGACGACATGTCCGGATGGCAGTTGCGACATGCCCATCACAAGAACAGCCAATTCGAAACGCCTCCGCTGGTATTCTGCCACATTATGTCACCGACGCCATTCCCATCGAAGTCGCCAGCGATGCCTGCGGCCTGGTCTGCCGTGGAACCGAAGTCGAAGGTCGACCTGACCTGTCCGCCGTTCATAAACCAGGCGCCGGTCGCCCCGGCGTCGCTGCGCCACAGCAAGTCATCGACGCCGTCGCCGTTGAGATCGGACGTACCGACAACATTCCACCCCGGCATGTCGTGATTGAGGGCAAGGCTACCCACGATCTGGCCGTTCTTGATCAGCCAGGTCCCGAGGGCGCCGGTGCTGTCGTTCTTCCAAAGGATGTCGTCGGTACCATCGCCATTGAAGTCGCCGATCGCGGCGGACCACCCGGGCATGTCGTGATTCAACGGAGACGTGGCGGCGATCTGCCCATTCCGCATGAACCAGATCCCAAGCACTCCGCCGCTACCGCTGTTCCACAGCAGATCGTCGGTGCCATCTCCATTGAAGTCGCCGGCCAGCGATTGCCAGCCCGGCATGTCGTGATTGAGCCCGAAGGTGGCGGCGATCTTGCCGTCGTTCATCAGCCATACGCCGAGCACGCCGGCATTGCCGTTGTTCCAAAGCAGGTCGCTGGTGCCGTCACCGTTGAAATCGCCGACGACCGCGCCCCAGCCCGGCATGTTGTGATTGAGCGCGAGGGTGGGCCCGATCCTGCCGTCGTTCATCAGCCACGTGCCCAGGATTCCCGCCCCGCCGTTGTTCCAGAGCAGGTCGCTAATGCCGTCGCCATTGAAGTCGCCGGCCAGCGCATGCCAGTCCGGCATCGAATAGACGAAGTTGAAGCGGGCGGCATTGCCGTTGACGTCTCTCTCGGAAAACCGCAGCGATTCGAAGTTCGCGACGGTGTCGGTGCCGTCAGGTGAACCGCCGCGCAAATCTCTCACTTCGTACCGCGAGCCGTTGAGATCCATCTTGATCTGATATTGCGAGCGCGGACCGCCGAACACCGCCGTGTCCATCCCCGCGCCGCTTTCGAGCACGTCGTTCTGACCGCCGCCTTCGAACATGTTGTTGTTGGCGTCGCCGGTCAGCCGGTCGGCGAAATTGCTGCCTATCAAATTTTCGAACCCGACCAACACGTCACCCTGAGCATGTCCGCCGGACGCGGTGCCCGTCTGCAAATTGACGGTCACCGCAGCGTTGGAGAACTTGTAATTCACTCCGTTCGTGCCGGAGTTTCCGATCAGAGTGTCACCGAAGGCGCTGCCGATGATGTTCTCGATGCCTGCGAGCATATCGCCCTGGGCTTCGCCACCGGTCGCCTTGCCGGTCAGGAGATTGATCGTCACGGCACTGCCCGACAAATCGTACACCGCCGTGTCGATGCCAGGACCACCGATCAAGATATCGGCGCCGGCGCCGCCATCGAGAAAATCATTGCCCGAACCGCCGTAGAGGACGTCGTTGCCGCCGAGTCCGCGAAGGATATCGAGCGCGTCGGTCGATACGCCGTTCGGCGTCAGCCTGAAAATATCTCCGTCGTAGTCGACAAGATACAGATTGCCGAACGCGTCTTCCGCGAACGATGACGGCAGATTGATGGAGCCGATGTTGATGGCAAGTTGCGCGGTTCGATCAGTGGCAATCCACGTGCCTCCCACGTTCCGCAACGTGGACACTTTTCCATTGACGAAATCCGCGAAGAAAAACTGGCCGTGCAGCGCCTCGCCGCTGCCGCGGTAGGCATAGCCACCTGTGATCGAATCCCCGAACGGCGAAGCATGCACGTAAGCGTGGATGGGCCCGGTGGGAGCATTTCCCTCGACCGGCGCTGTCGAACTGAAAACATCGGGCCCCTCGAACCTCGACCACCCGTAGTTCGCGCCCTTTACACCGAGGTTGACCTCTTCCCATCTCCCGTTGCCGACATCGGCAATATAGAAATCACCGGTCACACGGTCGAAGCTGTCGCGCCACGGGTTCCGCAGACCGTTGGCAAAGATTTCATCAAGACCCGCAACACCGACGAACGGATTGTCGGCGGGAATGGCGTAGTTGCGCGTGGCGTCGCCGGGAAAATCGTCGGCGCCTACATCGATGCGCAGGATCTTGCCGAGCAACGTGTTGAGCGGCTGGCCGTTGGCGCCGTTCCCGCCGTCGCCGAGCGCGATGTAGAGTAAGCCATCGGGCCCGAAGTCGATCCAGCCGCCCTTGTGATTGTTCGCGGCCGGTTGCGCGACGGTGATGACCGGCGTGGAACTGCCCGCATCCGCGACGTTCGGGTTGCCGGACACCGCAAATCGACGAACCTCACTATCGCCGTTGAGATTGTTGTAGTGGACGTAGAAGAAGCCGTTCTGCGCGAAGTCCGGATCGAAGGCGAGACCGATCAGACCGCGCTCGCCGTCGGAATTGACCTGCGCCTGGATATCGAGAAACGGCGGCGCCAGCACCTGTCCGGTTTGCAGGTCCAGGATCTTGATGATGCCGTTCTTCTCTACAATGAACAGTCGATCCGCATCCCCGGCTGGGGAGGTAGCATAGACCGGCAGATTGAGCCCCGATGCCACGCGCGTTGCGGATATCGAGTTGGCTTGGCTTTCCGGGCCGGACGGGTCGTAGCCGTAAATGACGTCATTGCCCGCGCCGCCAATCAGGGTGGTGGAGCCGTCATTGCCAATGATGATTGCCATTAGAACCCCGCAGGTTCGACCGGCAGCATCCGAAAATTTCCGGCCTCAGCGACCCGAATTCCGGCCCGCCAAAAAGACATTTATAAAACGGGGGCTCATCCAGCCGGTTCCGCCAGTCCCAACCTATTAACACCGGGCAGACGCGTTTTGACGGTACTCGCCGTCAAAATTGGCTGTAATCGACCGAAGGCGGAATTGGTCCGGCGACTACGCCTTATCGCTGCCAATATCGTGAAACAACGCTGTCAGGCTCGTTTTTCGGCATTTTAGAGCCTTCGAGGCAGCACATGCCGGCCGATTGGGGACGTGACGCGCCAGGCCATGCCGCATGAAACGGTTGAGGTTTTCATCTCGTCCAATAGGATTGTGGGACTTCAACCCGAAAGCCCGGCCATGGCAGAGTGCCGATCGAAGCAGTCCTCCGCAGAGCCGATTTACAGAAAAATCAACCAACCTCTCTATCAAACAACCTCTCTAAAAGTGCCGTGCACGCCGCAAACTGATGGGGACCAGCATGCTCTGCTCGTGTGAATTCTGCGCCGGGGTCAGCGATCCAAACTTTGGCGCGATTGAACAGCCTGCAGACTTCGTCACCTCGGGCAGACGCTGGACCGACGCCGGCAACAGTTCGGGTGGTACCACCACAACACTGGGCGGCTCGGGCGGCGTGGTGGCTTGGAGCCTCGCCGGCGCGGGCCTGACCAACGCCACCGGCACGACCTTCTTTACCGGCTCGACGGTCGATATGGGCACCTTCCTGCCCTACGACTTCCAGGCCGTGCTGCGCCAGGCCTTCGACCGCTGGGCGCAAGTTGCGAACATCGAGTTCATCCAGGTTGTCGATGGCGGCAGCAACATCGGCACCGGTACGACTCCGACGATCCGAATTGTCGGCGGCTTCATCGACGGTCAGTCGGGCTCCAACGTGCTCGCGCGCGCCTTCTTCCCCTCCACCACCCCGGCTGGCGGCGACATCGTCTTCGACAGCGGCAACACCACATTCTTCGCCACCGCAAACAACTTCTTCCTGACAGCGCTGCACGAAATCGGCCACGCGCTCGGTCTCGATCACGAGACCGTCAATCTCGCGATCATGAATCCGACCATCAACACCGCGCTCACCGGGCTGCAGACCGACGATATCAACGGCATCCGCGCCGTGTATGGCGCCCAGGATTTCGGCACAAACAGCTTCTTCATGCCGGCGGGACAGCCCAGTCTGACGCTGATTGACGGCGCACCCAACCTGGTCGTGTTCGGCAATGCTCTGGACAATGTGATCAACGGGACGAGCGCCGGCGAAGCGTTCGACGGCGGCGCCGGCAACGACACGATCGATGGCAGCGGCGGAACGGATACGGCGCTCTACAGCGGTTTGCGGAGCCAATACCAGATTATCTTCACGGGCGGGTTCTTCAGGATTACCGACCTACGCGGCGGCTCGCCGCAGGGAACGGACTTCGTCCGCAACATGGAGTTCCTCAGCTTCGCCGACGGAACCATCGCAGCCAGCACTCCATTCAAGTTCCTTCGCGAAATGCCGACGTGGTTCAGCCAGGCCGGCGACTTCAACGGCGACGGCACCGCCGATCTGCTCTGGAACAACGGTGCGTCCGGGGTGCTCGGCACCTGGCTAATGACCAACGGCGCCATCGCGGGCAGCATCGGGCTAGACCACGACATGCCGGGCTGGCATTCGTTGATCGGCGATTTCAACGGGGACAGAATTGACGACATCCTGTGGAACAGCGGCCCAGCGGGCGTTCTCGGCACATGGCTGATGCAGAACGGGCGTATCGCCGCAACGTTCGGGCTCAATCACGACATGCCGGGCTGGCATGCTGTGGTGGGCGACTTCAACGGCGACGGCGTTGACGACTTGCTGTGGAATAGCGGCACCCAAGGCATTCTCGGCACATGGCTGATGCAAGGTGGACAGATCGCCGGCACCTTCGGACTCAATCACGATATGCCGGGCTGGACGGCACTCGCCGGCGACTTCAACGGAGACGGCACCAGCGATCTGCTTTGGAAGAGCGACAGCGGAGGCGTTCTCGGCGTCTGGTTGATGCGAAACGGGGTGATTCAGGTTTCACTCGCGCTCAATCACGACATGCCCGACTTTGCCGCTGTAGCGGTCGGCGATTTCAACAAAGACGGCACCAGCGACATTCTGTGGCGTCATGACAATGGCAGCACCGGACTTTGGCTGATGAGGGATGGCCAGGTCAACACCACCTTGGACATGGGTTCGACCGCGGGTTTCACAGTTCAGACCTCGGGCGACTTCAACGGCGACGGTTTCTCGGACGTCGTCTGGCAGGATGGCAGCGGCAATATCTACACCTGGAACTTCACCACCGGCGGAGGCCTGTTGCCGGCCGGTGCGGTGCAGGGCGCGTTCGAGGCAAGCCTCACCGTGCAGGAGGTGAACGGAACCGCGGGCGACGACATCATCGTCGCCCTCCCCGGACCGAGCAACCTCACCGGCGGCGCCGGCAGCGACACCTTCATCTTCAACAACAGCACGCCGGGCGACGCCACCATCACCGACTTCGACACGGCGTTCGACCGGATCGAACTGGCGGGCTTCTCCGGCATCCAGAGCTTCGAGGATCTGCTCGCGGGCGCCGTCCAGACCGCCAACGGCACGCTGCTGCATGTTTCGCCGACGTCATCGATCACGCTGCTGGACGTGCAGAAGGCGCAACTCACGGCCAACGACTTCCACATCGTGTGATCCGCGGCCAGCCGCGGATCGGCGCGCCGCCGAATATCTCAATTGACGGTGCCGCCCGGCGTCGAAGCGTCTGGAAGCGCCGGGCTTTGGGCGCTTGCCCCTTGCAGCTATCCTAGCCGCACGAACCTGACATAGGATCGGGCCGGAGGCGCGATTGCGGCTGCTCTACGTCGTTACGGAAGACTGGTATTTCCTGTCGCATCGGCTGCCGATGGCGCGCAGTGCGCGCGCGGCCGGATTCGAAGTGCACGTCGCAACCCGCGTGCAGCACGGCGCGGCGGCCATCGAACGCGAAGGCTTCATCCTGCACCCCGTGGCATTCTCGCGCGGACGGCTGTCGCTGTGGGCGGCTTTCAACACGGTGCGCGAATTGCGCCGCATCTATCGCGCGGTGGAACCCGCGATCTGCCATCACGTCTCGCTGCAGGCGTCGGTTCTCGGCTCGCTCTCAGCGCTCGGGCGGCCCGTGGCCTGCGTCAACGCTCTGACTGGGCTCGGCTACACTTTTTCCTCCGGCGCTGCGAAGGCGAAGCTGCTGCGCCCGATGATAAGTGCCCTGATGAAGGCGCTGTTCGACCGCAGGCGCTGCGTGGTGCTGGTGCAGAACCCGGCTGACCGCGACGAAATGACGGCCATCGGCATCCCGGCGGATCGTGTCGCGCTGATCCCGGGCTCCGGCGTGGACATTAACGCGCTGCGGCCGCTGCCGGAGCCGCCCGGCCCGCCGAGCATGGCGTTCGTCGGACGGCTGCTGGAGATGAAAGGCATCCGGACGCTGGTGGAGGCGCACCGGCTGCTGCGAGGACGCGGCGTGAACATCGACCTGCTGATCGCCGGCACCCCCGATCCGGCCAATCCCGACAGCATCGGCGAACGCGAGGCCGCAGCCTGGAACGAGGAGCCCGGCATCACCTGGCTCGGCCACGTCGCCGACATTCCGGCGTTGTGGGCGCGCGTTCACATGGCGGTGCTGGCGTCGCGCCGCGAAGGCATCCCGAAAAGCCTGCTTGAAGCTGCGGCCTGCGGCCGCCCGATGGTGGCGACCGACGTGCCGGGCTGCCGCGAGGTCGTGCGCGCAGGCGAGACCGGCCTGCTGGTTCCGGTCGGCGATCCCACAGCCCTCGCCCTGGCAATCGAGACGCTCGCCGCCTCGCCCGAACTGCGCGCACGCTATGGGGCTGCGGCGCGCCAGCTTGCCACCGACACCTTCTCTGCCGATGCGATCGGCCGCCAGACCGTCGCGCTTTATCGCGGCCTCGCGGCGACAGGCGAAAGACAGGCCGCCGGAGTTGCTTTGTAATGCTCAGCTCCGGCGCGATTGGCCTCATCGTTGCCGCGGCCGCGCTGCTCAGCGCCGGCCTGATCGCGGTGCTTTGGCCGACGCTGCGGGCCTATGCGATGGCCAAGCCGAATGCGCGTTCGTCGCATCTCACGCCGACACCGCAAGGCGGCGGCATCGCAGTGGTCGCGTCGACCATCGTTGTCGTCGCCGCTGCCGCGGTCGCGCTCGGCCCTGCACATTTCGATCTGAAGGCCTATGCCCTCGTCGCCGCCGCCGCGGCCCTGATCGCAGTGGTCGGCGCGGTCGACGACATCCGCACCCTCGGCGTCAGGCCGCGCCTGCTCGCGCAGGGCATTGCCGTCGCCATGATGCTGGCCGCATTGCCGGACGACTTGCGCATCGCTTCCATGCTGCCGTGGTCCGTCGAGCGCATCCTGATGCTGGCCGCCGGCCTCTGGTTCGTGAACCTCGCCAACTTCATGGACGGCATCGACTGGATGACGGTCGCGGAGGTGGTGCCGATCACCGTCTGCCTTGCCATCCTCGGCCTGATTGGCGCGCTGCCGCAGCACGCAACCATCGTGGCGCTTGCACTCGGCGGCGCAATGCTCGGTTTTGCACCGTTCAACCGCCCGGTGGCGCGGCTGTTCCTGGGCGACGTGGGCAGCCTGCCGGTCGGCCTGCTGCTCGCCTGGCTGCTGGTGCTGCTGGCTGGAACAGGCCACCTTTCGGCGGCGCTGCTGTTGCCGTTCTATTACGGCGCCGACGCCACCATCACGCTGGCACGCCGCATTGCCCGCCACGAGCCGTTCTGGGAGGCGCACCGCGGCCATTTCTACCAGAGGGCCGTCGATAGCGGCATGAGCGTGCGCGCGGCGGTCACGCGTGTGTTCGCGGTCAACATCGCGCTGGCCGTGCTCGCCATCGCCACCGTCGTCATCCCAGGGCGGGCGATCGGCTGGATCGGTCTTCTGTCGGGAGCGGCGCTGGTGGGTGGACTGCTGCTGTCGTTCGCGCGAGCCAAACGCTAGCCGCGGAATTCCTACGCCGGGCTACCGCGGAAATCCGATACCGCCTCGCGCAGCACCTGCTGCATGTTCGTCCGCTCGCCCCGCGTGACCGCGTCGTCGAGCATCAGCAACCAGCGCTTCATAGCCTCGTGCGACGGATACGACGGCTTGGCCGCGACCACGCCTGCGATGCCGACGTCGGTATGGGCCTCCTCGCGGGCAAACAGCAATTCGTTGAGCCGCTCGCCGGGCCGGATACCAGTGAACGCGATGTCAATGTCGCGTCCGGGCTCGAGGCCCGACAGCCGGATCATGCGTTCGGCAAGATCCAGGATTTTCACCGGCTGCCCCATGTTGAGAACATAGACCGAGCTCGATGAATCGGGTCCGAGCGCGTGACTCGCCGCGCTGATCACCAGATCGCAGGCTTCGCGGATCGTCATGAAGTATCGCAGCATGTCCGGGTGCGTGACCGTCACCGGCCCGCCAGCCTCGATCTGCGCCTTGAACTTCGGCACCACCGAGCCGTTGGAGGCCAGCACGTTGCCGAAACGCACCGCGATCAGCCGCATCGGATGACGGCCGCTGTTGCCGGCGCGCGCAAGCTCGGCGTCAAGCGCCTGGCAGTACATCTCTGCAAACCGTTTGGTGGCGCCGAGCACCGAGACCGGCTCGATCGCCTTGTCGGTCGAGATCATCACCATGGCCTGGGCACCGGACGCGACAGCGGCATCGGCGACGTTCACTGAGCCGAAAATGTTGGTCTTGACCCCCTCGCCCCAGTCCTGCTCCAGCAGCGGCACATGCTTCAGCGCCGCGGCATGGAACACCATGTCCGGCTTGAATTCGGCGAAGATGTCGGCAATCCGCTTGCGGTCGCGCACATCCGCCAGACGGCACTGGATCCGCTCGCCCGGATCTTTGGTGTTGAGCGATTGCAGCACGGCGTAGAGCGCGGGCTCGGAGTTCTCGACGATCAGCAGCCGCGCCGCACCGAACGCCAGGATGCGGTCGCAGATTTCGGCCCCGATCGAACCGCCGCCGCCGGTGACGGCGATCGACTTGTCCTTCACCAGGTTTTCCAGCCGCCCATAGTCGATCTTCACGCTCGGCCGCAGCAGCAGGTCTTCGACCGCGACCGGCGCAAGCTGCAGAACGGACGCGCCATCTTCCAGCGCCGGCAGCCGGCTGATCGCGATGCCGAGGCGGCGAGCCTGCATGAGAACCGACTCCGCCATGTTGCCCGGATCGAACGCCGACGAAGTCAGCACCAACCGTGCCACAGGCATGTCGCGGTCGCGCAGGATCGAAACCATGCGCTCCAGATCGTCGAAGCCGCCAAGCACCGGCACGCCGCGGATCGTCGCGCCGACATCCGACCGCGATGGCGAGAGAATTCCCACCGGGCGGATTTTTCGAATCGCGCCGCTTTCGATCCCGCGCAGCGGAACTTCGACATCCGCCGCCCGCCCAAGGATCAGCGTGATCGCGGAGCTGGCGCCGCGGACCTCCTTCTGGGTGCGGGTGTAGCGGAAATAGCGGTAGACGATGCGCGGGCCCGCCAGGAATGCCATCTGCACCAGCAAATACAGCGCGACCGTGACCTTGCCGAAGTAGAAGGTTCCGAAGAACATCGGAGAAAGCAGCACATAATCGAGCGCCAGCAGCGAGACGGTCAGCACCACCGAAACGCGGACGATCACCGTCAGTTCGGGCAGCGAGGTAAAGCGCCATTTCGCCTCGTGCAGGCCGGCCGCGAGAAAGACCAATCCGGAATACAGCACGAACCCCGGCAGCCAAACCGCCACCCAGTCGAGCCGCAAGTCTTGTTGCTCGCCCTCGAAGCGGATGAACAGACAGACGAGCAACGCTGCCGCCGTCACGAGCAGATCGTGAAGAACGATGAGCCATTGACGGCGGGTGAGTTTGAACTGCCGGATCATGAAAGGTCGTGTGCGAAATCCCCGGCCTCTTCAATACCGGCCCTTGGGCGGTTGCGCTACCCTGCGGAAAAGGTTGCACATTCTTGACTTACGTCCAGAAGGCCACCGGGCGGGCGGCTTTCAGGCCCACTTTGTTCGTGCTACCTCAGGGGCCAACTCGGAAACCAGCCGATGGCGGGAACCCGCGCAAGCAACGACGATGTCGGTCAGCCGGCGCACGGCCGTGCACTGGTCGATTCGGCGCTACGCGCCCTCAAGGTGGATGCCGAGGGTGTCACCGCTCTGGCCGAAGCGATGCGCGGCCCGCTCGGCCCGGCGTTCGTGGTCGCTGTCGAACTGATCCGCAACGCGCGGGGCCGCGTGATCGTGACAGGGATCGGCAAGTCCGGGCACATCGGCCGCAAAATCTCGTCGACGCTGTCGTCTACCGGCACGCCGTCGTACTTCGTTCATGCCGGCGAGGCCAGCCACGGCGACCTCGGCATGATCGCGGCCGAGGATGTGATCGTTGCATTGTCTTGGTCCGGCGAGACCGCCGAACTCAAGAATCTCATCGACTATTCACGTCGCTTCCGCAGTCCGCTGATCGCCGTGACCGCCGAGGCGGACAGCGCGCTGGGCCGCGCCGCCGATGTCGCGCTGGTGCTGCCGTCGATCCGCGAGGCCTGCCCCCACAACCTCGCGCCGACCACATCGTCCTTGATGCAGCTCGCGCTCGGCGACGCGCTCGCGATCGCGCTGCTGGAGAGCCGCGGCTTCACCGCGCTGGACTTCGGAAACTTGCACCCCGGCGGCCGGCTCGGGGCACTGTTGAAGTTCGTGCGCGACGTGATGCACTCCGGCTACGCCATGCCGCTGGCGCGCAAGGGCTCGCGCATGTCGCAAGCCATTGTCGAGATGTCCGCCAAGGGTTTCGGTTGCGTCGGCATTCAGGACAGCGACGGCCGGCTGCTCGGGATCATCACCGACGGCGACTTGCGCAGGCACATGAACGACAAGCTGCTCGACTCGCTCGTTGAGGACGTGATGACCCGCGCGCCGAAAACGGTGCATTCCGATCAGCTCGCCAGCGAGGTACTTGAGCAACTCAATGCATCCAAGATCACCGCGGTGTTCGTCGTCGAATCGGATCGGCCGAAAGGCATCGTGCATCTGCACGATTTGTTGCGAGCCGGTGTCGCCTAGTGCCCGGCCACCGCAAGCATTCGCGCTGAACCATTCTATTCGTTCGGAATTGCCATGCGCGACCTGAGCCGGATGAAATTCCTCGAGATCGGAAACCCCTGGCTCAAAGTGGCTTTCCCACAGCAGACGATCTGCTTCTCTCCCTTTCACACCCGCGGCACCGCGGACCCCAAAAACGGGCTCTACCACATCTCGCCATCCACGCTGCCGAAGCTGAATGCGCTGCTGCGCGATCCTGACATCTCGATGATCGCCTGCCGCCCGCTGTACTACGCGCCCTGGCATTGGCAGTGGATCAATCGCGAGCTGTTCACCCGCCGCTTGCTGCAGGGCCGATCCCGGTTTTCCGCCCCGTATGCCGCACAGCTTCTGCGTCAGCGCAATCTCGCGCCCATTGCGGTCCTGGACACGGAAGATTTTCCCGGCATCAAGCCGGATCGGTTTTTCTTGCTGTCGCGCTGCCACACATATTTCAAGCGCGAGCTGCCGCCCGACCGCTGGCGGCTCTTCATGGGCACGGCGCACCCGGATCTGCCAACCCGGCGATTTCGGGGCCAGCAGAAATTCCGCGAATGGATCGGGAAAATCCGGCCGCTGTCGATCGGATTGCCGGCGCCGCTGCACGGGTCCCTGCCCATGACGTCCGAAGACAAGACCGCGGACGTGTTTTTCGTTGGCGACGTGGAGCGCTCCTCCTCCGTTCGCGGCGCGGGAGTTGCGGAGCTCCTGGCGCTGCGCGACGCGGGTATCAGGGTGGACATTCCAGAGCAAAGACTGCCGCTAGACGCGTTCTACAAGCGCGCCTCTCGCGCCTGGCTGACCTGGTCGCCCGAGGGCCTGGGCTGGGACTGCTTCCGGCACTACGAGGCCTTGGCCTGCGGCTCGGTGCCCGTCATCAACCAGCCCAGCATCGATCGCTACCGGCCGCTCGTCGAGGGCGAGCACGCATTCTACTACAATCCCGCGCCCGGTCATTTGAGCGCAACGATCCGCGCGGCTCTGGCCGACAAGAATCGCTTGCGCAAGATGGCCGCTGCCGGCCAGGCCCACGTCATGGCTCATCACACCCTCGATGCGCTCGCCCGCCACGTCGTCGAGATGACCCTCGATGCGCAGCAGCCGTGACTTGGTCCATCCGAATGAACTGGGCTATCTTGAACGCTAGCGTTCCGCGAATTGTCTCCTCCTAAAAGAGAGTTAGATGCATCTGCAACCTCGCATTCTGGTCAGCGGCGGCGCCGGCTTTATCGGCTCGCATTTATGCGAGCGGCTGCTGGCCGAAGGCGCCAATGTTCTTTGCGTCGACAATTTTTTTACGGGCTCCAGAAAGAACGTCGAGCACCTGCTCGATCAAAAAAGCTTCGAGGTCAGCCGCCACGACGTAACTTTCCCGCTCTACGTCGAGGTTGACCAGATCTACAATCTCGCTTGCCCCGCTTCGCCGGTGCACTACCAACATGATCCGGTGCAAACAACCAAGACCAGCGTACACGGCGCAATCAACATGCTTGGCTTGGCCAAGCGTTTGCGCGCGCGGATTCTTCAAGCTTCAACATCCGAAGTGTATGGCGATCCGAGCGTCCATCCGCAGACCGAAGACTACTGGGGGAATGTGAACCCGATCGGGCCGCGCTCGTGCTACGACGAAGGCAAGCGCTGCGCGGAGACGCTGTTCTTCGACTACTGGCGGCAGCACCGGGTGCGCATCCGCGTGGCGCGCATCTTCAACACCTACGGCCCCCGGATGCACCCGAACGACGGGCGCGTGGTGTCCAACTTTGTCGTCCAGGCGCTGCTGGCGCGCGACATCACCGTATACGGGGACGGCGAGCAGACCCGCTCGTTCTGCTACGTCGATGACATGGTCGACGCGCTGGTCAAGCTGATGGCCGCGCCGGACACGGTCACGGGACCGATCAACCTCGGCAATCCGGAACAATATTCGATGCTGCAGCTCGCCTCGCAGGTGATCGAACTGACCGGATCGCGCTCGCGAATCGTGCATCGGCCCAAGCCCCAGGACGATCCGCGTCAGCGCTGCCCCGACGTCGCGCAGGCCAAATCCGCCCTGGGATGGCAACCCACAACTGCGCTCACCGAAGGGCTCAAACGCACCATCGCCTATTTCGAGCGGCTGTTGTCCGACCAGAATCTGCGTAAGCAACTCGCCGAAGCGCAATAGGCGCGTCACTCAGCGGCGGGTGTAGTAGATTCCGAGTCGGAGCATGGTCTGCCAAGGAGATTGCCGTGACCGGCCGCGTCCTGGTGACTGGAGCCTCGGGCTTCATCGGCCGCGCGCTCGTAGCCGACCTTGCCGCCGCGGAACATCCGGTGCGCGCCGCGATGCGGCATCCGGCCGACGTATTCCCTCGCGCGGTCGAGGTGGTCGCTGTCTCCGACCTGACCCGGCCGGTGGAATGGCGGGCGCTGCTGAAGGGCGTCGAGACGGTGGTGCATCTTGCCGGAATCGCACATGCGGGACCGGGTATCGCCGAGGAAGCCTACGACCGCGTCAATCGGCTGGCGACCGCGGAGCTTGCCGCCGCGGCGGAACGCGCCGGCGTGCGGCGCCTGGTGTTCCTGTCGTCGATCCGCGCGCAATGCGGCCCGGCCGCCTCTCATACACTCACCGAACGGGACACGCCGCTGCCGATCGATGCTTACGGCCGCTCTAAGCTTGCCGCCGAGGAGGCGGTACGTGCCTCCAACGTGCCGTACACGATCCTGCGTCCGGTGCTGATCTACGGCCCCGGCGTAAAGGGCAACATGGCCCGGCTGATCGAGCTGGCGCGGACACCGTGGCCGCTCCCGTTCGGCCTGATGTCCAACCGCCGTTCGCTGCTGTCGCGCGACAATCTGATCGGCGCGATCCACCTCGCGTTGCAGATGCCGCAGACTGCGGGCGAAACCTATGTGGTGGCAGATCCCGAGCCGGTGTCGCTCGCCCAGATCGTGAGGGCGTTGCGCACCGGACTTGGCCGCCCGCCCCGGCTCGTGCCGGTGCCGGCCTGGCCGATCGCTTTGGCGCTGAAGGCCACGGGCCGTCAGGAGACCTGGGAGCGGATCGGCGGCGAATTGCGGGTCGATCCGGCCAAGCTGCTCGGCGCCGGCTGGAGGCCCGCGGTGCAGACCCACGACGGCCTTGCCGCCATGGCGCGAGCGCACCTAGCTGGCGATGGCTGACGGAAAGTCGGTTGCGGGCTTCGGCACCCGGGTCGCCGGCGCCAGCGCCTGATCCACCGCGGCCAGCACCTCTGCCAAGCCGAGTTCATCGAGACAGGCCGATGGGCTGTCGAGACGGCGCTCGCAGCCTTCCCGCTGGCACGGCGAGCACGGCAGAGTGTGCTGCACCAGCCAGACATTGCCGCGGCGCTGGATCGAGCCTGTGGCGCGCCACGATTGACCGAGCCCGCCCGCGGGCCACGGGCCCCAAAGCCGCGGATCGGTCGGACCGAACAGCGCGACGGTCGGGCATCCAGCCGCCGCCGCCAGATGCGTCACCGACGTGTCGGCCCCCACATAGACCGCGGCGCCTCGCAGCAGCGCCGTAAGCTGCGGCCAGTCGAGACAGCCATCAAGCCGCTCAACCGGCGTGCCGGCGCCGTTCCACAGCGCGTCGAGATAGGCGCTCTCCTGCGGATCCGGCCCGCCGGTCGCGATCACCGTCAGTCCGCGCTTTGCCAGGTTGCGCGCCAGCGCGTGCCAGCCCTGGTCGGTCCAGCGCCGGTAGCGGAACATCGGATTGGCATGGAGCACCGCGTATCGGCCTCGCGGTAGAGGCCTTTCGGAAGCGGCAGCGCCCGGGCAGACCACCTCGGCCTGCGGCGCAAGGCCGAGCGCGGTGGCGAGCCGCATCAGCTCATCGACGCGATGGCTGCCCGGATCGGCCGGCACCGCGACATGCATGGCGCGCCGCTTCCACCAGCCACCGCCACCCTCGGCGGGCACCAATCCGGCACGCCACGATGCTGCGGCAAACGCCAGCATGGTCGGCCGGTCACCGGTGTGGGTCGCCACCGCCAGATCGTAGTGGCGCGCGATGCGGCGCAGTAGCGCCAGTTGCTCGCCTACCCTCGCGCGCGGCGCGATGGTCTCGATCCGGTCGATATCGGGGTTCCCGGCGAGAATGCCCTCGGTGCCCGCGAACACCAGCATGTCGATGCACGCGGTGGGATAGCCGCGCCGCAACGTCCGGATCAGCGCCGTGGTGAGTAGCACATCGCCGAGCCTTCGCAGCGTGATGACCAGGACTTTGGGGCGTGCCGGCAGCGCGAGTGCGCTCATGGCCGAGGCGTGTCGCCTGAAGGCGGAGGCTGCGCCGCACCGTGCCCGGCTTTCGCCAGTGCCATCCCGCCGCAAACGCCCACGCCGATCACGTAAGCCCAGCCGTGGGTGAAGTCGAACAGGTTGGAGTTGAACAGCGAGCCGACAACGTTCTGCACGACGATCACGAGCCCGGCCCACGCCCACAGGCCCGCAACGCCGAACAATTGCAGGTGCGCGATCCACAGCGCCAGCAGCACCACCGTTCCGGCCAGCCCAAGCTGGATCGCGACCGCGATCGTCTGGTTGTGCGGATTGGCGGTGATGACCGCCGACACGCCGGTCTGCTCCGCCGCCGCGCGCCGGTACTGCGCGGTGATCGAGCCGGTGCCATGACCGATCAACGGGGCCTCGATAATGAAGCCGAGCGACTTCTTCCAGAATTCAAGCCGCTCGGCGGCCGAGCTGCGCTCGTTCGCCGCCTGGTAGTTGTTGATCTCCGAACTGAGGCTTGCGACCCGATGTTGCAGAAACGGCGACGCCTGCCAGACCACCGCACCCAGCGCCACGCCGCAGACCAGCGCGGCAGCGATGCCCCGCAAGCCGGAGCATCGGAAGCCATACAGCAGGACGAGGATCGGAATGACCACCAGCGCCGTGCGCGTGGTGGCGAACAGCAGAATGTTGGCGAGCAAAGCCAGCGCCAGCACCGCAAGGCCAAGCCCGTTGGCGCGCCGCGCCCGCTGCCACTGCTCGCGCGCCAGTTCCGCTGCGATGAAGGCCGCGATGGTGAACAGCTCGCTTTGCGCGGAATAATTCTTCACCGGCACGCCGCGCATGGCCGTTTCCCGCCACGGGACGCCGGGGAACAGCACCAGCACGAACGACAGTAGCAGCAGCAGCGAGCACGACATCAAGAAGCCTGTCATCACATGCGACGCGCGGCCGGATCGCTCGAACTGCGCCATCAGCAGCGGGATGCAAAGCAGCTTGTGGAATGGCCCAAGCCCATTGATCCGCTCCGCCATAGGGACGTCGGCCCACAGCATTCCTGCCACCCCGAACGCCCACAGCAGCGCCGGCAGTGCGCCCGCCGGCGTGGACAGCACGCGGCGCAGCGCCGCCGGGTCAAGCGCGGGAACCAGCGTCAACAGCCAAAGTGCAGCGAGGATACCTGTCGCGGATGTGGACCACGGCAGCGAGATCGCCAGCGCTATAGCGAGGCGGTCGGCGATCCGCAACATGCGCTCACGCTCGAACAGCCGTCCTGCCAGTGCACCGCGTGCGTGCGATTCGATCGTCATCGGTCAGGTCCGCGTCGCGAGATTGGCCGCAGCATCGGTCTCGCTGCTCAGACTCATCGCCCCGGCCTGCATCCGGCCGCTGGCCGCCGTCTCATCCAGCTTCCGGTCGTTTTCGGCAAGCTGGGCCCGCGAGGCTTTCGGATGCCACAGATGCAGCACACCGGTTGCGAACTCACCATCCTTGCGCGCCACCCCGCTCCGAAGCATGCGCAGCGCGAGATCGGAATCCTCACGGCCCCATCCGGTGAAGCTCGCGTCGAACCCGCGCACCCGATCAAGATCGGTGCGCCACGCCGCGAAGTTGCAGGAGCGAGCCGCCTTCCAGCTTCTGGCACGCAGCTTGCGCAGCGGACCAAGCTTCAGCCGCAGCAGCGGCGCCATGCGGTTGACGCCGCCGCCGAACCGCTGCGCCAGCCAGCGGCAATATCCCCAGGTTTCCGCTTCCAGACCACCGCTCAGCACTGTTGCGGTCAATTCTGGCGACAGCAGCACACGATTGCCGCAGACGAACCAGCCCGGCTCGGCGAGCCGCCGGTGCGACGCAACGAAATCTGGCCGGGCGATGCAGTCGCCATCGAGAAAGACGCAATAGCCGCCGTGGCTCGCCAGCAGCGCCTGGTTGCGGATTTCACCGGCGCGAAAGCCGCGCTTCTCCTGCCAGACGTGAGACAGCGGCACGCCGATGCGCGGCTTCCACCGCTCGATCAACTCCGATGTGCGCGGGCCGGAGCCGTCGTCGGCCACCACCACCTCGAAATCGCGATCGGTCTGGCCTGCGAGCGAACGCAGCACCGCATCGAGCGCGTCCTCGCGCTCATAGGTGGTGACAACGATGGAGATCAGGTCGCTCACAGCGCAGCCGCTTGTCTGGCGAATCGTCCAGCATGTTATGCGATTCGCGGAGCGATGGCGGCATTGGCCGCGACTCGCGTATTGCTTGTGGGAAATGGGGCGTCGGGGCCGTGGCCGGCGCAATGGCCTCGATGGCGAAGCTGACCGCCTGCATCATTGCCTACAACGAGGCGTCCAAGATCGAAGCCGCGATCGCGAGCGTGCTGTGGGCCGACGAGATCGTGCTGGCGGATTCAGCCAGCACCGATGGCACGGCGGAGATCGCGACGGCACTCGGCGCGCGAATCGTGCAGGTGCCGTTCACAGGCTTCGGCGAATTGCGCAACCGCGCGCTGGAGGCCTGCGGCCACGAATGGATTTTCAGCCTGGACGCCGATGAGCGCTGCACCGCGGCCGTCCGCGATGAAATCCTGGCGCTGATCGCCGACCCCACGCCGCCGCACGATGCATACAGGGTGCCGCGCCGCTCCTACATGATGGGACGCTGGATCACAGGCTCCGGCTGGTATCCGAACTTCCGCCAGCCGCAACTGTTCCGCAAAGCCGCGATGCGTTACCGGCTTGAGCCGGTGCACGAAGGCTACGAACTGCTGACGGACAAGCCGCTCGGCCAGTTGCGTAACGCGATCATGCAATTTCCGTTTCGCGATCTCGACGAGATCATCCGCAAGATGAACCGCTATTCGACGCTCGGCGCCGAAAAGCTCGCGGGCCGCAAGCCATCGATGTGGAACGCGCTCGGCCACGGCACCTGGGCGTTCCTCAAGCACTACATCCTCAAGCGCGGCTTCAAGGACGGCTGGGCCGGCTTTGTGATCGCGCTCGGCAATTTCGAGGGCACGTTCTACCGCTACGCCAAGCGCCACGAGCAGGATCAGGACTGGGGCACGCCGCCGAGCGAACGGTTGGAGCGGCCGAGGCTCAATCCGCCGTCGCCATGATGCGCGCGTTGAGCCGGCGCAGCGCATGCCACGTCATGCGGAACGGCAGCAAAAGGTAGTACTCGCGCACGATGGTCCAATGCTCGGACTTGGCCGCCGAACCCGCCGGCACATACCAGCCGCAGCCTGCGGCGCGGCGGATCAGGCGGTAGCCGCTCTCCTTCAAAAATTGATGCCGCTGCCAATCGACGACCGGGTCGGCAATGACGATCAAGCGTGGCTGCCAGCGCGCGAAATCAAGACCGAGCAGCGCATCGAGCTCGACGCCTCCGGCATCGAGCGTCAGCAGATCGAGCGGCTCGCTTGCCTCCGCCTCACGCAGCACATCGTCGAGCGTCCGGGTCGGCACCATGATCACGTAGTTCGACGGCGGCGGCGTGGAGCGCCGGCCGACATCGATCGAGGACAACGGGTTGGCGCCGCGCAGCGGCATCGGCTGGCCGACGACATCGGGCGCGACACAAGCCGCGGCAACGATGCTGGCGCTTCGCGCGGTCACCAGGAACGCGGCCACGTCGGGACGCGGTTCGACGATGACGCCGGCCCAGCCCGCCGCCTCGAGCGGCACAGTGATCGAGCCCTGCGCGGGATTGCCTGCGCCCACCTCGACGAAACATCCGGTGGTGGAATTGTTGAAGAATTCCAGCAGCCGCTGGGCTTCGTCCGGCTGCGAGGATGGCGCGGTCACGGCCTGGAAGCCCTCAGCGCCGGCGCGGCTTGCGTGAACGCTCGACGATCCGGGTCGTGCTGAAGCCCGGCACCAGGTCCACCAGCATCACCTCGCCACCTTGGGCTTCGACGAGATCGCGGCCGACCACCTGATCGGGGCGATAGTCGCCGCCCTTGACCAGCACGCTCGGCCGTACCCGGCGGATCAGCTCCAGCGGCGTGTCCTGCGGGAACACCACCACCAGATCGGCCGCCGAAAGCCCGGCCAGCACCTCGGCGCGGGCTCGCTCGTTCTGGATCGGGCGGTCCTTGCCCTTGAGGCGGCGCACCGACGCATCGCTGTTGAGGCCGACCACCAGCCGGTCGCAGCGGGCGCGGGCCTGGGCGAGAATCTTGATGTGGCCGGGATGCAGCAGGTCGAACACGCCGTTGGTGAAGCCGATCCGCAGATCGTTGGCGCGCCACTCGTCCAGCCGCGGCTCGATCGCACTCCAGTCGAACACGATCTTCTCTTCCGGCGCGAGCGCCGCAGCCGGAAGGATGCGCGCGCGCAATTCCGCAGCCGTGACGGTGGCGGTGCCGCGCTTGCCGACCACCACGGAGGCCGCTGCGTTCGCCGCGCGCACCGCCGCCTCGAAATCGCTGCCCGCGGCCAGCATCAGCGCAAGCGCTGCCACCACCGTGTCGCCCGCGCCCGACACGTCGCGCACCGCAACCGGATAGGCCGGCACATGCACCGCCTGGGCGCCGCGCTCATGCAGCAGCATGCCGCCCTCGCTCAACGTCACCAGCACGGCCTGGCTGCCGACCGTGCGCGCGAGCTTTGCGGCAGCGGCCGCGACCTCGGCATTGGTCGAGACCTCGGCGCGCGTGACGTAGGCCAGTTCCTTGCGGTTCGGGGTGATCACCGTGGCGCCGCGATAGATCGAGAAATCGCCACCCTTCGGATCGACCACCACCGGCTTGCCGAGCTTCTTGGCCCTGGCGATAATCGCGCCGATGACGCGCGGCGTCAGGACGCCTTTGGCGTAGTCCGAGATCACCACCGCGTCGGCGCGCGGCAGGGCGGCGAGCGCCTGCTTGATCACGGCGCTCTCGATCGCGGAGCCGATCGGCTTGGCGACCTCCCAGTCGGCGCGCAGCAGATGGGTCGAATGATGCTCGGACACGAAGCGCAGCTTGCGCGTGGTCGGCCGCGACGGATCGATCACCAGATGCGCCTTGACGCGGCTGCCCTTGCCCGCGAGTTCCGACTTCAGCAAGCGGCCTTCGGCATCCTTGCCGATCACGCCGACGAAGATGCAGCGCGCGCCGAGGCTCGCGATGTTGCGCGCCACATTGCCCGCCCCGCCCACCACGACGTCCTCGCGCGACACCGCGATCACCGGCGCCGGCGCCTCGGGCGAAATCCGCGCCACATCGCCGTAGACATAGGTGTCGAGCATCAGGTCGCCGACGCACAGCACTGTCTGCCTGCCGAGCGCCGAAAGCTGCTTTTCGAAATCGAACATCGGGCGTCTCAGCGGTAGCTGTCTTGGGCTGCGAGGAAGCGGGTGGCGTATTGCTCCACCGCGTCTTCGAGCGGCGTGAAGCCGCCGTTATAGCCCGCGCGGCGAATGTTCTCGACCCGGGCCTGCGTGAAATACTGGTACTGGCCGCGGATCGCCTCCGGCATATCGACGTATTCGATGCTGGGCTCGCGGCCCATGGCGCGAAACAGCGCCGAGATCAGATCGCGGAAGCTGCGCGCCTGGCCGGTCCCGACATTGAAGATGCCTGACACCTGCGGGCTCGCCAACAGCCAGCGCACCACGGCCACCGCGTCGTCGATGTAAATGAAATCGCGGCGCTGGTCGCCGTCCGCGATGCCGGGCTTGTGCGACTTGAACAGCCGCACGGTGCGCCCCTGCTTCACGTCGTCGAATCGCTTGGCAGCGAGGCTCATCATCTCGCCCTTGTGATACTCGTTCGGCCCGAACACGTTGAAGAACTTCAGCCCGCACCATTGCGGCGGCAGCTTTTCCTTTTTCACCGCGCGGTCGGCAACCAGAAGATCGAACAGGTGCTTGCTCCAACCGTACAGGTTCATCGGCGCGAGCTTCTTCAGCGCCTCCGGCGACCAGTCGTCCTCGAAGCCGGCCGAGCCGTCGCCATAGGTCGCCGCAGACGAGGCATAAATGAATGGCGTGCGGCTTCCGGTGCACCAGTCGAGCAGGCGGCGCGACAGGCGGAAGTTGGTTTCCAGCACCAGGTCGGCGTCGGTCACCGTGGTGTCGGAGATCGCGCCCATGTGGATCACGGCGTCGAGCTTGCGGCCGTCCAGCCACCGCATCAGTTCGGCGGGCGGCACCACGTCGGCGATCTGGCGCTTGGCCAGGTTGCGCCATTTGGCGTCGGCGCCGACGATGTCGTTGACCGCGATATCGGTCCGGCCGGCCTCGTTAAGGGCCGCGACCACGTTCGACCCGATGAACCCGGCCGCCCCGGTGACCAGCAGCATCCCAAAGACCCGCCAAATGAAGGCCCTTCCTTTGCCCCAGACACCGTCCCCACGCAACCTGCGGCGGTTCGAGACAGCAGGCTTGGCGCAACGGGCCCGTGCCCGCACAATGGCGCAGCGCGCAGGCCCAGGCGGCTAGACACCGGGGCCCGGGGCGGGTTACCGCCTGCCTGAGGCCACAACAAATGAACCACAGTTCAAATCATCGGACGGACGACGGCTCGCCGATCCTGCTGGTGCCGTACATGTGGATCGGCGACTTCGTGCGCTGCCACTCGGTGGTGCGCGTGCTGCGCGAGCGCTTCCCGAACCGGCCGATCGATGTGCTGACCACCACGCTGTGCGCGCCGCTGCTCGACTACATGCCGGGCGTCCGCAAGGGCATCGAATGGAATCTACCGCGCAAGCGGCTGCCGTTCGGCGAACACCGTGCGCTGGCCGATGTGATGCGCAAGGAGTCCTACGGCAGCGCGCTGATCATGCCGCGCACCTGGAAGTCCGCGCTGGCGCCCTATCTCGCCGGAATCCCTGAGCGCACCGGATTTTTCGGCGAGGGCCGCGTGGTGCTGCTCAACGATCTACGCTTCGGCGAGCGCGCCCTGCCCCGCATGATCGACCGCTGCGGCATGCTGGCGTTGCCGCGCGGCGCCGTCATGCCTGCGGAGTGGCCGGTGCCGCAAATCGAAGTGCCGGCCGCCGAGGCCGCGCAATGGCGCGCACAGCGCGGGTTGCCCGACGATGGCAGGCCGGTGGTCGCGATGGCGCCGGGCGCGGTCGGCCCGAGCAAACGCTGGCCGATCGAGTCCTACGCCGAGCTGTCGCGCTCGCTCACCGATGCGGGGATGAATGTGTGGGTACTGGGCAGCCCCGCGGAAAGCCCGCTCGCCACGGCGATCGTGGAGAAGGCGGGACCGCACGCGCGCGACCTCACCTTGACCGATCTGCGCAACGCGATCCTGGCGCTGAAGCTCGCCGACGCCGTGGTGTCGAATGACTCCGGCCTGGTCCATGTGGCGGCCGCGATCGGCACGCCGACCATCGGCATCTTCGGACCGACCAGTCCGTGGCATTGGGCGCCGCTCAATCCCATCGCCGCAACCATCGAGACCAAGACCGACGTGCCGTGCCGGCCCTGCCACAAACCAGAGTGCGCGCTGCTGCATCACCGCTGCATGCGCGAGATACCATCCGGCCAGGTGCTGGACGCCGTGCGCCAGGCGCTCGACAAGCCGGCGGCGCGAGCCTGACATGGCCCAGCCCATCATCCGCAAGCCCGCAGCGTTCCTGGATCGCGACGGCGTCATCAATCACGACGACGGCTACGTCGGCACCCGCGAGCGTTTCCGCTGGATGCCGGGGGTGGCCGCCGCGATCCGACGGCTGAACGACGCGGGCTATCTGGTGTTCATCGCCTCGAACCAGTCCGGTATCGGGCGCGGCCTCTACACCGAGGACGACCTGATCGCGCTGCACGAATGGATGTGCCACGAAATTACCGCGCAGGGAGCGCGTATCGACGACGCGCGCTACTGCCCATTTCATCCTGAGGCGAAGCTCGATGGCTACCGCTGGGATTCCAGCCTGCGAAAGCCCGAGCCCGGCATGATCCTCGACCTGATGGATGCCTGGCCGGTCGATCGCGCCCGCAGCTTTTTGATCGGCGACAGGGAAACCGACATGGAGGCCGCGCGCGCCGCGGGCATCGCCGGATACCTGTTCGCCGGCGGCGACCTCGACGCGTTCGTCGCGCAATGTCTCGCGGCTAAGCCATAACCTCGCGCACCGCGCGCATCACCTGTTCGACATCCGGCGCCGCGCCCTTGGCGCCCAGCACGCGGATCGCCGCCGGCCCCATCGGGCCGGTCAGGCGCGGATCGCTGCCTGAAAAGATCGCGACCAGCGGCACGCCCAACGCCGCCGCGAGATGCATCAGCCCGGTGTCGACACCGATCACGAACGACGCCCCCGCGATCAATCGCGCCACATCGTCGAGCGGCTTCAGGTCCGGCACCCGCGCCTGGGCGATGCCCTGCGCGATCCGCTTGGCCTGATCGTGTTCGGCGGTATTGCCCCACGGCAGCACGAGCGGGAATTTTTCCGAAAGCTGCGCCGCCACCGCGCGCCAGTGTTCGACCGGCCATTGCTTGCCCGCGCCCGCGGTGGCGTGCAGCAGCACGCCGTAGGCGGGACCGGCCGCCACGCCGGCCAGCCGCGCGCGATCGAGCCCGTAATCCGGCGCACCCTCCGGCACATAGCCGAGCGCCAGGCCGGTCAGGGCGCGGTTGCGCGCGATCGCGTGCCTATCTCGCCCGACGCTGTGACGCACGTCGTAGAACCATGCCGCCTGCGACTCTTTGATGCTACGGGAGTCGTAGCCGTGGCGAACGCCCAGCGCGGTGCGCGCGATCAGCGCCGACTTGATCAGGCCCTGCGTGTCGATGACCAGATCGTAGCGCCGCGAACGAAGGCCGCACCCGAATTGCGCCGCGTCCCGCCATGTCGACGGCTCGAGCAGACGCCGTCCGCGCCAGCGGCGCATGGCGACCGGAATGACCTCGCCGATGGCCGGATGCAGCCGCACCAGCGGCGCAATCGCCTCCTCGACCACCCACGCAAACCGCGCATCCGGCCTGCGCGCCGCAGCCTCGGTGAGCGCCGGCATGTGATGGATCGCGTCGCCCAGCGAGGAGGTCTTGATGAAAAGAATGTCTGACATGGGATGGCCCGCCGCCATCGTATACTCGGCATTAATCATGCCCACCACTTGACCCCGGACCTATCCCCCTCAATAACCGAACCGATAGGACGCTCCCTTACAGACCGAGGCCACGTTCACGGGGGAAAAGCGGTCATGACCGTCCTGGTAACCGGCGGCGCCGGCTACATCGGCAGCCATACGGTGCACGAACTCGTCGATGCCGGCGAACGCGTCGTGGTTCTCGACAACCTGACCACCGGGTTCCGCTCGGCGCTGCCCAAGCCGATGCTGCCGATCGTCGGCGATGCCGGCGATCAGGCGCTGGTTGCCTCGATCATCGAAACCCACCAGGTCGATGCCATCATCCATTTCGCGGGCTCCATTGTGGTGCCGGAATCGGTGCGCGATCCGCTCAAGTACTACAGCAACAACACCGTCAACTCGCGCAACCTGATGGAAGCAGCGATCAAGAGCGGCGTGCGGCATTTCATCTTTTCCTCCACCGCCGCGGTCTATGGCGATCCCGAGCGCGTGCCGGTGGCTGAGGATTCTCCGCTCAATCCGGTTTCGCCCTACGGCTGGTCGAAGCTGATGACCGAGGTGATGCTGCGCGATGCCGCGGCCGCGCACGGATTGGGCCACGTTATTCTGCGCTACTTCAACGTCGCCGGCGCCGATCCGAAGATGCGCACCGGACAGTCCACGCCGGAGGCCACGCACCTCATCAAGGTCGCGGTGCAGGCTGCGCTCGGCATGCGCGCCGGCCTCGACGTCTACGGCACCGACTACCCGACACCGGATGGCACCTGCATCCGCGACTACATCCACGTCACCGACCTCGCGCGCGCGCATCGCGCGGCACTCACCTACCTGCGGGCCGGCGGCGCCAACGCGACGCTCAACTGCGGCTACGGTCTCGGGTATTCCGTGCTGCAGGTTGTGGACGCGGTGCGCCGCGCCATCGGCCATGAGTTCCCGGTGCGCAAAGTGGAGCGCCGTGCCGGCGACCCGATGTCTATCGTCGCAGCCGCCGGGCGCATCCGCGAGTTGCTCAACTGGTCTCCGGAGCTCGACGACCTCGACACCATCGTCAGTCACGCGATCGCCTGGGAACGCCGGCTTGCCGCCCAAAACGGACGCGGCAACCGGGAAGCAATTTCCGGCTGATCCCAAGGCCGCTCTTTTAGCTTGAAATAGCCCGCCTGACGGGCAAGAACGCAGGGCCCGGCGGCACCCCCGGGGAGAGCCAGGCGTGAGAGCGGATGTTCGGGCAGAAATTCAACGACAAGTTCAGCGAGCCTGGCAGCGCCTGGGTGCTGATCCGCCGCCTGCTCTCCGAGCACGCGTGGGGCCTGCGCAAGAGCTATGCGCTGGCATTCGTTTTCATGGGAATGGTGGCCGCCACCACGGCGCTGGCCGCCTATCTGTTCGGCAACATCATCAATCAGGCCTACGTCGATAAGAACCTCACCGGCATTGTGGTGCTCGGGTTCGCAATAGCTGCGATCTTCATCGTCAAGGGTTTGGCGGTTTACGGCCAGTCGCTGATGATGGCCCGGATCAGCAACCGCATCATCGCCGACAACCAGCGGCGGATGTTCTCGTCGCTGATCCATCAGAATCTCGCCTACTTCGCCGACCGCCACTCGTCCGAATTTCTGTCGCGGCTCGGCCTGGGCGCTGCATCGGCGAGCCAGGTGCTCAACCTGCTGGCCGGCGCAATCGGACGCGATCTGATGTCGCTCATCGCGTTGATTACGGTGATGATCATCCAGGATCCGGTGATGTCGCTGGTCGGCTTGGTGGTGGCGCCGCCCGCGATGCTTCTGCTGCGCAAACTGATCCGCCGCATCTATGCCATCGCGCATAGCCAGTTCGTCGGCGGCACGCGGCTGCTCGAAACGCTCCAGGAGACGGTGCAGGGCATCCGCATCGTCAAAGCCTTCACGATGGAAGACGTGATGCGGGCGAGGCTTGAGGCCAACGTGGCCGAGGTCGAGCACCTCGCGAACCGCGCCGCACGGGTGTCGTTCCGCGCGAGCCCGCTGATGGAGGCGCTTGGCGGCGTCGCGGTGGCGCTTGCCATGATCTACGGAGGCTATCGCGTCATCGTCACCGGCTCGGCGCCGGGCGAGTTCTTCTCGTTCCTTGCCGCGTTCCTGCTGGCTTACGAGCCCGCCAAGCGGCTGGCTCGCCTCAATATCGAACTCAGCAGCGCACTGGTGGGCGTCCGTGTGCTGTTCGAAATCTTCGACGCACCCGCGACCGAGCCGGAGGACAAGGAAAAACCCGCGCTTAAGCTCACCACCGCGCAGATCGAATTCAAGGACGTTCATTTTTCCTACCAGCCCGGAGAGCCGGTGCTGCGCGGCATGAGCTTCGTCGCGTCGCCAGGCCAGATGACCGCGCTGGTGGGCCCATCCGGCGGCGGCAAGTCCACGGTGCTCAACCTCGCCCTCGGATTCTACAAGGTCGATCGTGGCACCATCGCCATCGACGGCCAGGACATCACCCAGGTCACGCGCGATTCGCTGCGCGGCCAGGTCGCCTATGTCGGTCAGGATGTGTTCCTGTTTCACGGCACGATCCGCGAGAACATCGCGATCGGAAAGCCGGGCGCGACCGAGGACGAAATCATCGCCGCAGCGAAAGCTGCGCACGCGCACGAGTTCGTCAGCAAGTTCCCTGGCGAATACGACACTCTGGTGGGCGAGCGCGGCACCAAGCTGTCGGGCGGTGAGCGCCAGAGGATCGCGATTGCGCGCGCGCTGGTCCGCAACGCGCCGATCATCCTGCTCGACGAGGCCACGGCATCTCTGGATTCGGAGTCCGAGCGGCTGGTGCAGGACGCGATGGCGCACCTGTGCAAGGACCGAACCACGATGGTGATCGCGCACCGGCTCAACACCATCGTCCATGCCGACCGCATTCTTGTAGTCGAGAACGGCGTGATCGCGGAATCCGGCCGGCACGACGAACTGTTGCGCAAGGGCGGCCGGTATGCGGCGTTCTACCGGCTGCAGGTCCGCGAGCAGGGCGTGGACGCGCCCGTGGCCATCGCGTCCAACGCCTGATTTGGAGGCCGGGCGCGCGTTGACGGCAAGGCCCGGTGTGCTATCCCACTGCCCGGCGCGGTCAAAGGCCGTGCTCCCGCCAAAAAAACTTATCCCTTTCCCTGGACCCTCAAAGTCAGCGCATGAGCACAAATACCAAGTACGTCATCACCCCGCCGCCGCAGGCCGCGCTGGCCATTGCCGGCTCCACCGACCTGTTTCCCGTGCGCCGCATCTGGTGCGTCGGACGCAATTATCTGGAGCACATCAAGGAGATGGGCCAGGACGAGCGCGAGCCGCCGTTCTTCTTCGCCAAGCCGGCCGACTCCATCGTGCCGGACGGCGGCACCGCCCCCTATCCGTCCCTGACCAAGGACATGCACCACGAGGTCGAGCTGGTGGTCGCGCTCAAAAGCGGCGGCCGTTACATCCCGCTCGACAAGGCGCTGGACTGCGTGTGGGGCTACGGCGTCGGCATCGATCTGACGCGCCGCGACCTGCAGATCGCCTCGCGTGAGCTCAAGCGTCCGTGGGAAGTCGGCAAAGCGTTCGACGCCTCGGCACCCTGCGGTCCGCTGGTGTCGGCGACCAAGATCGGCCACCCGAAGAAAGGCAAGATCACGCTCAAGTGCAACGGCAAGGTCCGCCAGGACGGCGACCTGGAGCAGCTGATCTGGAATGTGCCCGAGATCATCAGCAAGCTGTCCGAGATGGTGGCGCTTGAGGCTGGCGACATCATCATGACCGGCACCCCATCGGGCGTGGCCGCGACAGTGGCCGGCGACACGCTCGAATGCGAGGTGGCGGGCGTGCCGAAGCTGACCGTGAAGATCGGCCCGCCGCTGAAATAAGACGCCACGCCGCTCCAAAGTCATGCCCGCCGGCCGGTCCGGCGGGCATTTTGGCGCGCACGATGGCGGGCGCGGTGTCCGATCGGGTGCTGAATTCACCCGCGGCGCATCAGGCTACAGCCCGAGATACGCCTTGCGGACCCGGTCGTCGGCCAGCAATTCCGCGCCGCTGCCGGACAATGTGATCCGGCCGTTCTCCAGCACATAGGCGCGGCTCGCGAGCTTCAACGACACCGCCACGTTCTGCTCAACCAAAACGCAAGTGAGCCCATCCCGGTTGAGATCTCGGATGGTCTGCAGCACCGCCTGCACCACCGCAGGCGCAAGCCCGAGCGACGGCTCGTCGAACATCACCAGCTCGGGATTGCCCATCAGGCAGCGCCCGATCGCCAGCATCTGCTGCTCGCCGCCCGACAGCGTGCCTGCCGCCTGGCCGCTGCGCTCAGCCAGCACCGGGAACATCGCCAGCACGCGATCCATGTTCTGCTTTTGCAACGCCCGCGCGCGCGGCAGCATCGCGCCCATTTCAAGGTTTTCAGAAACTGTGAGGGTCGGAAACACCAGCCGCCCCTCCGCAACCTGGCCGATGCCGAGATTGCACACCTTGAACGACGGCAGGCCCGCGATGTCGGCGCCGCGCAACGCGATGCGACCGCGCGCGGGCTTGTGCATGCCGGCGATGGTGCGGATCAGCGAGGTCTTGCCGGCCCCGTTGGCGCCGACGATGGCGACAATCGCACCCTCCGGCACGTCGAGCGAAACGCCGTCGAGCGCGCGGGCGTCGCCGTAAAACACGTCGAGGTCCTCGACCTTGAGCATCACAGCGCCTCGGCCCCGAGATAGGATTCCACCACCGCCGGATCGCGCACCACCGCCTGCGGCGTGCCCTCCGCGATCGCCGCGCCGTGATGCAGCACCAGCACCCGTGACGCCAGCGACATCACCGCGCGCATCACATGCTCGATCAGCAGGATGGTCAGGCCGCTTTCGCGATTGATGCGGGTGAGGATGTCCACCATGCGGTCGGTCTCGGTCGGCCGCAACCCCGCCATCACCTCGTCGAGCAGCAAAAGCTTCGGATCGGTCGCCAGCGCGCGGGCGACTTCGAGCCGCTTGCGGTCGGGCAAGGTGAGCGAGCCTGCCGGCTGCTCGCGCTTGTCGAACAGGTCGAGCCGCGCCAGCACGTCGCGGGCGTGTGCGCGGGCTGCTGTGACGTCGTGCCGCCGGTGCAATGCGCCGACCATCACATTATCCTCGACACTGAGACCGGAAAACGGCCGCACCAGTTGGAAGGTCCGCCCGATGCCGCGCCGGCACACCTGTTCCGGCGGCTCGCCGTCGATCCGTTCGCCGTCGAACACGATGGTCCCGGCATTCGGCCGGAACACGCCCGCGATCATATTGAATAGCGTGGTCTTGCCCGCGCCGTTCGGCCCGATCACCGCGAAGATCACGCCCCGCGGCACCGCGAACGTGACGTCCGACACCGCGCGCAGGCCGCTGAAGTTCTTCGAGACGTTGGCGACTTCGAGGAGTGCTGCCATGTCAGCGCTCCGTCTTGTCGCGAGACTTGTCGAGCCCGAGCTTGCGCGCCAGCGGCGGCCAGATGCCGTCGGGCAGCAGCATCACCACGATCAGGAGGCACACGCCGTAGAACACCTGCCGCGCTCCGGGCGGCGTCCAGCCGAGTGCGCTGAGCAGTTCGAAGATGCTTTCGGCGAGCCCGGTCAGCACGATCGCGCCGATGATCGGACCGAACAGCGTGCCGATGCCACCGATGATCGGCCCCAGGATCAGCTCGATCGAGCGCGAAATATGAAACACCTGCTCGGGAAACAGGTTGTTGTAGTAGAACGCGAAGAACATGCCGGCGACCGACGTCATCGAAGCCGAGATCACCACCGCGATCATCTTGTAGCGGAACGTATCGATGCCGAGCGTCTTCGCCGCCATCTCGTCCTCGCGGATCGCCTGCCAGAAATAGCCGATCCGGCTGCGCAGCAGCCAATGGCAGATCAGGAACGCCACCACCGTCAGCGCCAGCATCACGTAGTAGAACATGGCGGGCGAGCCGCGCAGGTTCCACAGGTCGTTGCGCGTGTAGTTGGCGACGGGGAGAAAAAAGCCGGACGAGCCGCTGACCCAGCGGAAATGATCGAACCCGATGCGGGCGAACTCACAGAACGCGATGGTCAGGATCGCGAAATACACGCCCGTGACACCGAACCGGAACGCCAGATAGCCGATGAACGCACCAGCCATCGCTGCAATCACGATCGCCACCGGCAGCCCAAGCCAAGGCGACACGCCGAAGTGTACGTACAGCGCGGCCGTGGTGTAGGCGCCGAGGCCGACATAGAGCGCATGCCCGAGCGAAAGCTGCCCGGCGAAGCCCATCATGATGTTCCACGCCTGCCCCGTGTAGGCAAAGTATAGAATGAGGATCAGCACCGTCAGCACGTAGTCGTTGGCAACCCACGGCGCGAGCAGCAGAACCGCGAGTAGCACGGCCAGCGCGATCAGAATGCGGCGCGGCACGCCTTGGGTGAGGCGCCCCATCATGACGCCCGCTTCCCCATGATGCCTTCAGGCCGGAACAGCAGCACCAGCACCAGGATGGCGAACGCGAACATGCTCTTGGCCGAGGGCGTGAACAGAAGGCCCGCGAGCGCCTCGGTGACGCCGATCAGCACACCGCCCAGTAGCGCGCCCGGCATCGAGCCGAGACCGCCGACGATCACGATGATGAACGCGAGCAGCGTGAACGCCGGTCCAAGCGGCGGCGTCACGTCGATGATCAGCACCAGGATCGCACCGGCCGCGCCCACGCAGGCGGCGCCCAGCCCGAACGTCAGCGCATAGAGGCGCCGCACGTCGAGGCCCACCACCAGCGCGCCGGTATAGTTGTCGGCGCAGGCGCGAATCGCCTTGCCGGTCAACGAGAACTTGAAGAATGCGAACAGCGCCGCCGCCACTACGATCGCGGCCAAGCCTGCATAGACCTTGGTCGCGTCGATGATGAGCGGGCCGATCGCGAAGCTGTCGAACGAATACGAGGTCTGCACGTTCTGCGCGTCGGGCCCGAACACGATCAGCAGCCCGTTGACCATGATGATCGCGACCGCGATCAGCAGCATGAACTGCGCGTGCTCCGGCCGGTTGATGAACGGCGTGATCAGCCAATTCTGCATCGCATAGCCGAGCAGGAACAGCACGCCCGCGATCGGCAGCAGCATGAGCAACGGATCGAGCTTGAACGAGGCGAACAGCGCGACCGCGAGGTACATCGCAATCGTCATCATCTCGCCGTGGGCGAAATTGACCACCCGCACAACGCCGAAGATCACCGACAGGCCGAGCGCCATCAGCCCGTATACGAGCCCGGTCAGCAGCCCGCTGATCGCCACGTTGAGGTAGATCTCTGCGGGCACGGCTTGTTGCGCCTATCCTGGGACGAACCTCGGCGCGAACCGGATGCCGCGCGCTCGATCTCTCACTCCCCCTCCCCGCATACCCCGTCGAAGACGGGCGTAAACGCCCTTTCGCGGGGGAGAGGGTGGGGTGAGGGGGAGTCTCCAAAAGCGTGCACTATCGAGAGTCCCCCTCACCCGACCGCCTGCGGCGATCGACCTCTCCCCGCACGCGGGGAGAGGTGAAGCGAATATGCCGCGCGGCCGCGGACGACAACAGCCTCTACCG
The DNA here is from genome assembly GCA_021730985.1 of Hyphomicrobiales bacterium. Lineage (GTDB taxonomy): Bacteria > Pseudomonadota > Alphaproteobacteria > Rhizobiales > Xanthobacteraceae > Z2-YC6860. The sequence goes on from JAKFYI010000022.1 coordinate 104,507, forward strand.
CTTGTCGTATGGCTTCATCGGCCATTCGGCCTTGGCATTGGTCGCGCCCTTCGGCGCGACCGTAACCAGTTTGCCGGCGCGATTCTGAATGCCGGCGTTCTTCAGCTTGTCGTTCTGGCCCTTGGCGTCGAACTGGATGCCAGGCCCGGTGCTGACGTTGTCGGTGATGTTGGTCTTTCGGATCGCGTCGGCCAGCGCCTTCGGATCGGCGGAGCCGGCACGCTTGTAAGCATCGGCCGCCACCATCAGAGCTTCGAAGGTGTAGATCTGGTTGGTGTTGAGGTTGATGCCCGGATGCGCCTTGGCGAGCGCGGCCTCCAGCAGCTTGCTCACCTTCTTGTTCGGATCGTACCAAGGCACGAAGCTGAGCGGCCCATCGGCCAGCTTGCCGAGCGTCTTGAGATACTGGTCCTCATACCAGCCCGGCCCCATGCTCAGCACGCCCATCGGCGACCAGCGCTGCTTGACCATTTCACGGGTAATCAGGATGGCGTCGTTGAGCCGGCTCACCACCATCAGCGCCTCGGCGCCGGTCGCCTTGGCCTTCGACACCTCGACCGAGAGGTCGCGCGCCGTCGGATCGTAGGAGATCGTCTCCTTGATCGTGTACGGCATGTTGAATTTCGGCATCAGGCCGCCGATGCCCTTCTGCATCGCGGTGCCGAAAGTGTCGTTGACGTGCATGAACACCACGGTCTTGGGCGCCACGCCGCTCGCCTCGAACACTTCCTTCTGATTAACGAAGGCATCCGAGAGGATCATCGGCGCGGTCGCGAAGTTCCGGAACACGAACTTGTAGCCCTGCTCGGTGATCGGCGGGGCCGCTGCGATGTTGATGACGAACGGGATGCCCTTCTGCTCGGCGACCTGGGCGATCGCGGTGGACTGACCGGAGTCGAAGGCGCCGACCAGAAGCTGGGCGCCGTCGCTGATCAGCTTTTCGGCGCGCGCGCGCGCCACTTCGACGTTGGTCTCGGTGTCGGCGTTCATGATCTGCAGGCTCGGATAGCCGAGCTGCTTGAGGATGCCCGCGGTCACGTCCACGCCGCGCTGGCAGTCCTGGCCGATACCGGCCTGGGCGCCGGAGCGCGGCAGCAGAACGCCGACCTTGAGGCCCGCGCCCTGAGCGCGAAGGATAGCGGGCGAGGCCATCAGCGACACCGTCGCGGCGGTGCCCGCGGCGAAAGTCCGGCGCGTAACGCGCGGTGAGTTCGTGAACGGCTTGCGGTCCATAACGTCCTCCCTGTCTGGTGCGGCTCGGGCGCCGGATTGTAGCTATTGTTCTTTCGGTTTGGCCTGCGATGCAATGGGACTCTTGGCGATGCCAATGACCATTTTTCGGCTGGGCCATGCCGTGAAGAAATATTGTTGATTGAGACAATAGATGTCGTCAACAACAATATAGTCTATGATGCCGTCTGGCTTCGCAAACGGAAGGCGAGATGGCCGAACGGTGGCTTTCACCCAGAACTGCAGGCAACCGCGCAGCGTCGGGCGCGCGCCGGACTACGGCCGCGCGGCGCAGCGACCATGAACCAGCCGGGCTTGGCGTACTCGAGAACCATCTTGGTTATTTCCTGCGGCGCGCCCAGATTGCGGTGTTCCAGGACTTTATCCGCACTCTTGCCGAAATCGACATAGGCCCGGCGCAATACTCCGTTCTGACCGTGATCGGCAGCAATCGCGGCCCGTCGCAGGCGGAGGTGGCCGATCTTCTCGGCATCGAGCGGGCTCGTCTGGTGCGCATGCTCGACCGGCTGGAACGGCGCGGCCTGACGATAAGGCAGCCTTCATCGACCGACCGCCGTTCGCACGCGCTGCAACTCACGCCTCACGGCCAGAAGCTTTTCAAGCGCGCGAAGGCGCTGGCCGCGACACACGAGGCGCGGCTGATCGGCCGGTTGGGTGCGGCGCACCACAAACTGCTTCTGAAAGCCCTGCACGACTTTGAGCTCTGATTGAAGCCCGCCACGTCAAAGGCTTGTGGGGGGCCTGCGGTGCCGGTTCAGCCGCGCTAGCTTCGGACGAACAGCCGTTCCACGGCGGCGGCGATCCGGAACAGGCGGTCGTCCTGGCCGTTCCGCGCGACCAGCATCAGTCCCACCGGGAGCCCGGCGGCCGGCAGCGGCAGCGAGATCGCGCACAAGTCGAAGAAATTGATCATCGACGTGTTGCGCAGCAGCAGCCCGTTCTTCGGCCCGAACGTCTCCAGCGTGGCGACCTCGGCGATCTTCGGGGCTACGATCGGCGTGGTCGGCAGGATCAGCGCATCAAGCCCGGCCATGCGGGCATCCATCGCCCGGATCAGCCTCAGGCGGTCCTGCGTCATCTCGATGTAGTCAGCGGCCATGATGGTGCCGCCGCGTTCGATGCGGGCACGGATCAACTGGTCGATCTCGTCGCCGCGGCGCTTGAGCCGGTCGCGGTGGATCGCAAACGCCTCCGGCGGCGCGAAGCCGCCCTTGGCGTTGACCGCGATCATCTCAGGGATAAGCGCGATGGTTTCCTCGGAGAGCCGCGCGCCGGACTTGCCGAGCGTGGCGGCTGCGCCTTCCCAGGCTTTCGCCACGGTGTCGTCGATGCTCTCGAACGGCATGCCCTGCACGATCCCGAACTTGAGCCCGCCCAAGGAAGCCGGTTCGATGGGCTTTGGCCGATCTCCGGCCATCACCGCATCGGCGCTGGCGCATTCGGCGACCGTTCTGGCCAACGGTCCAATCGAGTCGAGCGTGAACGACAGCGGGAACGCGCCCGCGGTCGGTACGCGCTGCCGGCTCGGCTTCCAGCCGACGATGCCGCACAGCGCCGCAGGAATACGGGTCGAGCCGCCGGTGTCGCTGCCGATCGCGATCTCGCACATCCCATCCGCCACGGCGACGCCGCCGCCCGAGGTCGAGCCGCCGGGCACCCGCGAACGGTCGGCCGGATTGCCGGGCGTGCCGAAATGCGGATTGGCGCCGACGCCGGAGAATGCGTACTCGCTCATGTTGGTCTTGGCGGCGATCACCGCACCGGCTTCGCGGAGCCGTGTGACAACGGGCGCGTCGGCCGTGGCGGGCTCGGCCTCCTCGGCCAGCAGCTTCGATCCGGCGCGCGTCACCTCGCCTTTGACGTCGAACAAATCCTTGATGCTGACGATGGCGCCGTCCAGCGGGCCGAGCGATTGGCCGGCGCGCTTGCGGGCATCGGCTGCGTCGGCAGCGGCTCGCGCCGCATCGGCATAGACGGTGAGGCAGGCGCGGGCCCCCTCGCCGTGTGGGTCGGCAATGCGGGTCAGCGCCTGTTCCAGGCGGTCGCGGGCGGAGATGGCACTCATTCCCACACTATATACGCACGCTAACCGATGTCGCGCTTGGCTTCGGCCAGCAGCGGCGCAACGTCGCCGGACGGGGAAATTTGATCCGGGGTGGGCGCGAAGCTTTTCGGCGGCGCGATCTGGCGGTGCCGCCAGATGCCCCAGGCCAGCGCCACCACCACCACCGTGCTCACCGCGGCCGACACCTGCATGTCCGGATGGAACATCACCAGGAACGACACCGCGGCGATCAGACAGCGTATCGCGATGTCGGCGGCCAGGTTCCGATGACAGCGCCCGAACATGGAGAAGGTGATGCCGAGCGTGCTGATCAACACCAGCATGGTGTCGGCAATCTGCAGCCAACCCGGATTCACCACCATGTTGTAGCGGGTGAAGATCGCGAATGTCATCAGCGTGATCGGCGCGCAGATTTTCAGCGCCTCCCACATCGTCTTGAGGAACGACGCATTGGCGATGCGCGCCGACACCGCGGCGGTGAGCGAAGTCGGTGGCGACAGCTCGCCCCACACCGATAGCAGGAACACGAAGAAATGCGCGACCCACGGATTGACGCCGAGCTCCTGCATTGGCCGCACGATCACCACGGCCCCGATGATGTAGGTCGCGGTCGGCGGCAAGCCTGCGCCCGCCAGCCAGCCGAACACCCAGGCCATGCCGATCATCGCGATGATGTGCCACGACCCGAGATCGAGCAGCATGGCGCCCATCCGGTTGATAAAGCCGGTCACCGTGAACAGCCCGATCATGATGCCGAGCGTGGCGAGCAGCAGTGTCAGGTAGGACGTCATCTCGCCGTGTGTTTCGATCGCGATCCGCGTGTTGCCGAGTAGCGACTCTTTCGCCAGCGACGGGTCTTTCGCCACATATTTGAAATAGAGGTAGGCTGCGGCCAGCAGCACATACATGAAGCTCGCGGTGTACAGCGCCGCGATCAGTTCGCCCTTGCCGCCGTAGCTGAGCAGGTGCAGCAGGTACAGCACGGAGGAAAAAAAGATCGCGGTCTTGACCTTGTCGTACAGCGGCACCACCGGCCGTTCGATCGGATCCTTCGGCAGCAGCCGCACGCAGAGCAGATACACCGCGACGCCGATCGACACGTAGTAGACAAACGCCAGCGCGAAGCCGCGGATCACGACGTCCCAGTAGGGCACGCCAAGAAACTCCGACATCAGGAACGCACCGACCCCCATCATCGGCGGCATGATGAGGCCGCCCATCGAGGCCGAGGTCTCGACTGCGGCGGCGAACGTGCCGGGCACGCCGTAGCGCATCATCAGCGGGATGGTGATGGTGCCGACCACCGCGGCGTTGGCGGAGCCGGAGCCACTAATCATGCCGATCGCGCTCGAGCCGATCACCGCGGTCTGCGGGATCAGTTGCCGCGAGCGGCCGGCGATCAGCCGCACCACGTTGATCATGGCGCGCTGCGCCTCGAAGCCGTTGGCGACGCCGGCCAGCAGCAGGAACGCGCCGATCAGCGTGAGCGCAAGCTGACCGTAGATGCCGTAAATGCCGGTCGAGAACTCGACCGTGCTCGAGGTGATGATGCGGTAGAAGCTGGTGCCCGGATGCCAGAAGAAATCGACCGGGCTGAGATAGCCATAAAGCGTGTAGACGATGAGGATGACGTTGGTCCAGAACAACACCGGATGGGCAAGACGCGACAGCTCCATCACCAGCAGGAACATCAGCAGACCGACGATGAAGTCCTGCCGGGTGTACGAACCCTGCCGCCAGATCGCGATGTCCTCGAACTCGTACCAGAAGTACACGAACGCGATGACGCAGATCGCGATATAGACGCAAACGATCGCGCGATTGGCCGCGGGCGGCAGCCATTTGTACAGATCGCCCTGCTGATAGGTGAACAGCACCTGCAGGATCAGCGCGATCGACATCACATGAGCGACGAGCTGCTGCGGCCCGCCGAGCCCCGTGTAGTAGTACCAGATCAGCCAGCCGAACTGCAGCAGCGCGAACGCAAGGATCAGATTGCTGAGACTGAGCTGTTTCTTGATCACGGCGGCCGTCATCGCGATTCCCATTCACGGCGTGCGCCGCGCCCGGCTGCGCCGTCCCATCATTTGAAGGCAAGGGCGGAGAAGCGCTTCAGCGCCGCTCCGCCCAAGCCTAAGCCCATGCCTAGACCGAAGCGAACGTCAGTTCGCGATCTTCCACTTGTCGTTCCAGGCGTTCTTTTCCTTGAGGAACTTGGCAAGCCCGCGATGCACCGGGACGTCCGGGTTGGCGTTGATGCCGCCGACCTGCATGCCGACGAAGTCCTTCGACAGCGGCGTGAAGCCGGCATCGAGCGAAGCGAGCTTGTCCTTGTTCTTCTCGAACGAGGACAGGATGCGGTACACCACGTCTTCGGGCATGTCGGCCCGGACGTTGTAAGCGAACAGGATCGGCACGCCCTGAATCGTCTCGACGCCCACGTTTTTCGTGAACGCGTTCTTCGCCTCGACGTTCTCGACCAGCAGACCCGCCGCCTTCAGCTTCGCCACCTCGTCCGGGCACGGGTTCACCACCCGCACGTCCATGCGGATTTCGGTTTCCTTCCAGTACGGCACCAGCGAGCGGCCCGCCGTCGTGTAGGCCGCGGCGCCCACGATCGTGCCGGCCTGCATCGCGTCGGACTGCGTCTTGGGATCGATCTGGACGTGCTTGAAGTCGTAGCCGAGCGCCTTATAGGAGCGGCGCAGGTTCGACCAGTTCATGAAGCCTGCCGGCGAGAAGAACACCGGCTTGCCGCTGAAATCCTTCCAGCACTTGAACTGCGCCGCCTTGTCGGCCGGCACTGCCATGAAGGTTTCCATCGGATAGGCGTACCAGGTGTGGACCAGCATACCCTTGCCGGCCTTGTAGCCCTTAAAGCCGGCTTCACCCGCGTAGAGCTCGGTCATGCCGATGTCGGCGGTGTAGCCGACCTCGCCGTCGCCATCCATCGCGGCCTTCATCGCCGCCGTCGTGGACGGATAAGGATTGACGGTCACGGTGTAGTCGCCGAGCGCCTCCTCGATCATCTTGGTGACCGACGCCGCGACCTTGTAGCCGTAGGTGTCCACGCCCGCGACCGCCCAGCGGATCGACTTGCGCTGCTGCGCGTCGGCCGGCGGGATCGCGGCAAATCCCGCCACGGCTGCGAGCGCCAGCGCGGAAACAGTGCAGATCAAGGCTCGTTGGGTCGTCATTGCATTCCTCCCTTGGGCATTTTTTAAACGCGGGCCGATCGCGCGCTGCGATGGCTTGCGGCACGCGCTTCGCTTGCCCCATCATTGCCGATCAAGGCAAGCGCGAACAGCGCTATTGCCGGGCCGCACCGCCCGGCTTTCGGGCTGGCACCCGCGCTCGAACGGAAAACTCCAGATAATCTGCTGGAAATGCTGACATATTTGGCTGTGCGGCGGATTGCCGCCGAAAGGAAGGGAAGCATGGACGAAAGTCCAATATTGATCGAGCGCCGCGATGGCTTCCGCATCCTGACGCTCAATCGTCCGGCGCGGCTCAACGCCTTCACCATTCCGATGCATCAGGTGCTGGCGGAGGCGATCGCCGACGCCGAGCGCGATGCGTCGTGCCGCGCGCTGCTGCTCACCGGCACCGGCCGCGCGTTCTCCACCGGGCAGGATCTGAACGAGCGCGTCACCGCGTCGGGCGACGTGGTGGTGCCTGGCGAAGCGCTGCAGAAATACTACAACCCGCTGGTGCTGAAGCTGCGCGCACTGCCCTTCCCCGTGGTCTGCGCGGTGAACGGCATCGCCGCCGGCGCGAGCTGCAATATCGCGCTCGCCTGTGACATCGTCCTCGCCGCCCGCTCGGCGAGCTTCCTGCAACCCTTCGCCCGCCTGGGACTCGTGCCCGACGCCGGCGGCACCTGGCTGCTGCCGCGCCTGATCGGACAGGCGCGCGCGCGCGGCCTCGCGTTGCTGGCGGAGCCGATCTCGGCCGAGCAGGCCGAGCAGTGGGGATTGATCTGGAAGGTGGTGGACGACGCAGTGCTGATGAGCGAGGCGGAAAAGCTCTGCACGCACTTCGCCACCGCGCCGACGTTCGGACTGGCGCAGATCAAGCGCGCGTTCGATGCCGCCGAGGACAACGATCTTTCCACCCAGCTCGACCTCGAACGCACGCTGCAGCGCGAGTCGGGCTCGCACCCGGACTACGCCGAGGGCGTGAAGGCGTTCCTGGGCAAGCGCAAGCCGGTTTTCACCGGAAAACGATGATTATGCGGCCGGCCGGGTGGCTTGAGAGGCGCAAAACCCATCCTATATGGCGGGGAGTTGCGCTCTGGAGGACGTTCATCAATGTGGGGGGCCCTGGTCCGCCAACTGGTCGCCTACGTGCTCACCAGGCGCGGCAAGAAGGTTATCGCCTTCGTCGGCACCATGCTGCTGCTGTTCGTGACGGCGCTGCTGCTCGACACTCAACTGTATCTGACCGCCGGGTTCACGGGGCTGCTCGCCGCGGCCACTGTGCTGTCCTGGGCGGTCAACAACATCCGGCAGAGGCACAGGGATCGCGAGCGCGAGCGGCTTCAGTTGGAGGAAGCCTTGCGCCGGGCGGCCGCGGCCGCGGCCCGCGGCGAGAAGATGGACAAAGCCCGCTCGACCTTTACCGGAGCAGCGCGCACCGTGACCGGCGGCGCCGCCAATGTCGTGGGCGCCGCCCGCAGCGGAATTTCCGCGACGCGCGACAAGTTGAAATTCTGGAAGCGGCGCAACCCGCATCCCGCGCCGGCCAACGATCCCGGCAGCGCGACGTAGAATTTCGCGATGGCACGCCTCATTGAGACGTGCGTCTTGTAGGGTGGGTTGAGCGCAGCGAAACCCACCGCAACCCATCAAGCGCAGCATGGCCTGAGAGACGATGGGTCTCGCTGCGCTCAACCCATCCTACGAACTGGTGGGATGTCCGCCGTCACACGGCTTCGGTCGCAAACCACTCGATCGCGAGAGGCGCTCGGAAAGCAAACCGTTGCAGATGCTTGTCGATGACATTCTGCAACTGCGCGAGGCGATCGGTGTCCTCCGCCTCGGCTTTCAACGTCAGAATGCCGTTGCCTGCTTCGAGCCGGCATGTGCCGACCGAGAAGACGATCTGGCCTTGTTCCGGGGTGAAGCTGACCGGCAGTTTGTGGGCGAAATGCTTGCAGAGCTGCTGCAGGTAAATGCTGGCACGTTCTGTCTCAACGCGCGCGACCGAGTGGTTCATTTGTGTCAATCCTTCCGTTGGCGCTGCCGCCGTTACTTCTTCGAAGCCTGGCTTGAACCGTCACGCAGCGCGCGAATGCGCTCGGCCGCGGTATCGATGGCGGCCGCAACGTTTCGCGCTTCCGCGTCTGACCAGGGCTCGGTGCCGCTTCGCAATGCGGACTTCAAGCTGTCCACGGCTGCGACGATGACGGGATAAGCGCTCGCCTGCGAACGGCCCGCCTGCTTCATGCGAGAAAGAATGTCGCCGACCAGCGCACTGTTCTGGTCGAGAAACGCGCGGCCTTCCGGCGTGATCTGATAGCTGTTGCGTGCGACGTCGCCGGTGGCGGGGACGGTGTGTCCCACGTCCTGCAGCAGTTGCAGCGTCGGATAGATGACGCCCGGGCTCGGGCTGTACGCGCCGCCGGTGCGCTGCTCGATTTCGCGGATGATGTCGTAGCCATGCCGGGGCTGTTCGCTCAGCAGTGCGAGCACGACGTGCCTCAACTCTCCGTGGTCGAAGAACCGGCCGCCGCCGTGCCTTCCGCCGCCGCCCATTCCGCCTCCGAACCGGCCGCGGTGACCATGCCGCCTGCCCCGGCCGTGTTCGCCGCCGCCTTGATGCTCTCCCATGAGCCGACAGCGATGGTCCATGCCGTGATGTGAATGTATTCTCATATCGTTCTCCATTTTGATATATCGAATAGATATATCTAATTCGCAAGATGTCAAGCCAAGCTTGCCCCACCAACCGCGCCTGCTTGACCGCCATCAGAATTTATGCTTTTAGTCCTATATCCCGTTCAGCGAGGGGCGTCAGCCGGTGACGCCAGTTGATGGAGCGGGATGCGGCGCCCGCGGGTTCGGCTTCGTCAGCCGGGCTCCCGGGAGGCCTCGGGACCCCGCCCTACGGACACCACGATCCGTGCGCAGGGAGCCTGCTGAACGGCCGGAGCAATCCGGTTCGCAAGCGCGGCCCGAGAGCCAGTGCGGACAAGCGTAACGCCCCGCACGAAAACGCCGCAGTGGCGCGCCGGACGGCGCCACGCTCTTCGCAAGGAGAGCGTGACTGAGAGACCAAGGCAGCGCCGGACGGCGCGCCATCCCCTCGCCTTAAGGCGGAGGGGAAATTGCCGGGCCCCGCGAAGAGCGCGGCGGCCGTCAGCGATGACGCATGTCTGGAAGAATGATGGGCCTGCAAGTTGGCACGTCCGTACAACACGACAGCTGTCGTTCCCGCGAAAGCGGGAACCCAGTAAACGCAGGCCTCTCGATAGAGCGGTGATTGCTGGATCCCCGCTTACGCGGGATGACGGCGGTGAATGGGGTGACGTCGCAGGACAGCGGCGAAGAATATTGCAAAGAATCTAAACGCCCAATCCGCCCTTCTCCTCGATGAAGGCCGCGATTTCCGCCACGCCGTCGCCGCTTCGCAGGTTCGTCATCACGAACGGCCTTGCGCCCCGCATCTTCTTGGCGTCGCGCTGCATCACGTCGAGCGACGCGCCGACGTAGGGTGCGAGGTCGATCTTGTTGATGACGAGCAAATCGGAACGCGTGATGCCGGGTCCGCCCTTGCTCGGAATCTTGTCGCCCGCCGCGACGTCGATCACATAGATCGTGAGGTCGGCCAGCTCCGGCGAGAAGGTCGCCGCCAGGTTGTCGCCGCCGGACTCGATCAGCACCAGGTCGAGTTGCGGAAACTTCTTCCGCATGTCGGCGACGGCGGCGAGGTTAATCGAGGCATCCTCGCGGATCGCGGTGTGCGGGCAGCCGCCGGTCTCGACGCCGGCAATGCGCTCGGCCGCCAGCGCGCCGGAGCGCACCAGGTATTCGGCGTCCCACTTGGTGTAGATGTCGTTGGTGATGGCCGCGATCTCGAAGCGGTCGCGCAGCCGCTTGCACAGCGCATCCATCAGCGCGGTCTTGCCGGAGCCGACCGGACCGCCGATACCGACGCGAAGCGGGCCGTTGAGGTTTTTTATCACTGCTCTCTCCAAGTCGCGCCTGTCACGTCATCAACTCCGGAACAACCGCGTGTACTGCGTTTCATGCAACATGCTTGCCATATCGGCGCGCACCGTCGCGCTGCCCATGTCGTCGAGCGAGGCCGCGAGTGCGCGGGCGGCCGTTGCCGCGGCCACCGGCTCGAGCGCGGCCAGCACGCGCTGGCCGTCGGTCTGGCCGAGCGGAATGAGCCGGACGCCCGCGGAAATCATGTTGGCGGTGAGCGCATGGAGATAGGCGTTCAGCGTGGCGTCGAGCGCGATGCCGTGGCCCGCGGCCGCAACGCCGACCGCGACCGGATAGGCGATCGCGCCGTCCCACACCGCAAGCAGCCGGTCCAACGCATCGCACGGCCAGGCGGCGCGCGTTGCCTCGACGAAGGCGCGACCCTGCGCGGTGGTTTCGAGGTGGCGCTCCCTGGAGGGCGCGAACGCCGCGGCCAGTTCGGCGACATCGTGCAAGGCTTTGCCGCCGGCAAGCGCCGCGCGGTGGGCGTGAACCAGCAGCACGGCATCGCAGAACGCGCCGCCCTCGCCGATCACGGTAGCGAGCCAGCGCCGCAGCGTTTCGGCGTCCTTGATGTCGCCGGTCTCCACCGCCCATTCGATGCCGCTGGAATAGGAGAACGCGCCGACCGGATAAGCCGGCGACAGCCAGGCCATCAGGCGATACAGCGCGGCGGACTCACGAGACTGATCGGTCTTGCCGCTTGCACGCTCTTTCTTCTCCCTCTCCCCGCTTGCGGGGAGAGGGTCGGGGTGAGGGGCCGACGCGGCGGAATCCTCTCGTGAGTCCCCCTCACCCGACCTCGCTTCGCTCGGTCGACCTCTCCCCGCACGCGGGGCGAGGTGACGCGCTGCACCAGCCTTGCTCCTCAGCGACATGGATTTCTTACGAGCCATGATCGTGCCCGTGTCCCCCGTGCGAAGGCGCAATCGCCTCCGGGTCGAACGGCGCCTCGACGCGCGCGACCGTCGCGCCGAGCAGCCGCGCCATCTCCTCCAGCACATGATCCTGGCGGATGAAAATCTTATCCCCATCGATCTGCAGGCCGGTATGACGATTGCCGAGATGCCAGGCGAGACGAACCATATCGAGCGGCGTGCGGGCGCGAAGCTGCAACAGCGGCTCGGGCTGCCCCGTCACCAGCACGGTGGTGCCATCGTCCAGCACGATGCCGTCGCCGTCGCGCAGCGCCACCGCCTCGTCGAGGTCGAGCAGGAAATCGGTGCCGCCCTCGCCCTTGAGGCGGATGCGGCGCCGGTGCCGGTCCTCGGCGTCGAGCAGCACGCGGTCCACCGCCGATGCCGTGTCCCACCGCCCGCGCGGCCGGATTGCGAAGCCGCGCTTCACATTGGCCTCGCGGCCAAGGCACGCCATAATGCGGCGGACGATTTCATGGAGAAGAACATGCCGGACACTACCACCCTCAAGGGCAAATACTCAGCCGCCGGCGAGGGCAATATCTATGCGCGCGCCAACACCGCGACCTGCAAGATCACCGCCGCCGACACCAACGGCACCTACGAGATTTTCGACGAGCAATGCAAGCCGGGCTTCGAATCCCGCCTGCACATGCACACCAAGTCGTTCCAGGTCTGCTACGTGGTCGATGGCTCCGGCGAATTTCAGCTCGGCGACGAGGTGTTCCACGCCAAGAAGGGCGCCTGCGTCAACATCCCGCCGGGCACGCCGCACAAGGTCGGCTCCAAGGAAGGGATGCGCATGCTGATGGTGTATTCGCCGCCCGGCTTGGAGGGCATGATGGCAGCGATGAAGGCCCTCACCCCGGAGCAGCTTCGCGACGGCGCGCTGACGTCGAAAATCCTGTCCGATCACGATACCGTGGTGCTCGGCGAAGGCTCCGGCAGCAAGGGTACGGGCTCGGTGCTGGGATGAGCCTGCCCGGAAATATGGCAGCGGAACTTCAGAGCTGTTCGCACATTGTGGCAAGCGCCGGAAACGGTTGACCGTGCCATCGCGGCGGGTAGGAATGCCGCGTCAGACCTCCTGCAATTCCACCAGCATCCCGGACGATCCATGCCCCTCGTTGTTCGCCGTCTCGCGGCCGGCCTCCTGTGCTTGATGTTGGGTGGTATGGGCCAGGCCAGCGCCGAGGAGTTCATCGGCACCTGGCTCACCGAGAAGGGCGAGGCACAGGTCCGCGTCGCCAAATGCGGCGCGCAGTTGTGCGGCACGATCGCGTGGCTGCGCGATCCGGTCGATCCCAAGACCGGCAAGCCGCAGATGGACGATCTCAACCCGAACCCCAGCCTGCGCACACGGCCGGTGCTCGGGATGCGCATCTTCACCATGAGCCAGGACGCCACCGGCTCCTGGACCGGCACCATCTACAACTCCGACGACGGCCAGAACTACCGGGGGCGCCTCGCCCCCCAGGGGGACAACGCCATGGAGGTGAACGGCTGCGCCGGCCGATTGTGCGGCTCCGAAGTCTGGAAACGCGTCAAGTAGCTCACCTCAGAACAGGAAATACCGCTGCGCCATGGGCAGCACCTCCGCCGGCGCGCAGGTGAGCAGTTCGCCGTCGGCGCGCACCTCGTAGGTTTCCGGATCGATCTGGATGTCCGGCGTCGCGGAATTGTGGATCATGTTCTTCTTGCCGATGTCGCGGGTATGCTCGACCGCGACGAGCTTTTTCTCAACGCCGAGCTTGTCGCCGAGCTTCGCCTTCACCGCGGCCTTGGAGACGAACACCAGCGATGACGCGGTCAGCGCCTTGCCATAGGCACCGAACATCGGGCGATAGTGCACCGGCTGCGGAGTAGGGATCGAAGCGTTGGGATCGCCCATCGGCGCGGCCACGATGGTGCCGCCCTTGATGATGCAGTCCGGTTTCACGCCGAAGAACGCCGGCGACCACAGCACCAGGTCGGCAAGCTTGCCCTTCTCCACCGACCCGATGTGCTTCGACACGCCGTGCGCGATCGCCGGGTTGATGGTGTACTTCGCGATGTAACGCTTGGCGCGCGCGTTGTCGTTGTCGCCCTTCTCTTGCTTCAGGCGGCCGCGCTGTTTCTTCATCTTGTCGGCGGTCTGCCAGGTACGGATAATCACCTCGCCGAGCCGCCCCATCGCCTGGCTGTCCGATGACATCATCGACAGTGCCCCGAGATCGTGGAGGATGTCCTCCGCGGCGATCGTCTCCTTGCGGATGCGACTCTCGGCGAACGCCAGATCCTCCGCGATCGACGGATCGAGGTGATGGCACACCATCAGCATGTCGAGATGCTCATCGATGGTGTTGCGGGTGAACGGCCGCGTCGGATTGGTCGACGACGGCAGCACGTTCTTCAGCCCTGCGACCTTCATGATGTCGGGGGCATGCCCGCCGCCCGCGCCTTCGGTATGGAAAGCATGGATGGTGCGGCCCTTGAACGCCTTGATGGTGTCCTCGACGAAGCCCGACTCGTTCAGCGTGTCGGTGTGGATCATCACCTGCACGTCGTAGTCGTCGGCGACCGACAGGCAGTTGTCGATTGCGGCGGGCGTGGTGCCCCAGTCCTCGTGCAGCTTGAGCGCGCAGGCGCCGCCCTTGACCATTTCCTCCAGCGCCGCGGGCAGCGACGCGTTGCCCTTGCCGGCGAAGCCCAAGTTGACCGGGAACGCATCAGCCGCCTGGATCATGCGGCCGAGATGCCACGGCCCGGGCGTGCAGGTCGTAGCAAACGTGCCGTGTGCCGGGCCCGTACCGCCGCCGAGCAGCGAGGTAATCCCCGACATGAGCGCGTCGTCGATCTGCTGAGGGCAGATAAAATGAATATGCGTGTCGAAACCACCAGCGGTGAGGATTTTCCCCTCACCCGCGATGATCTCGGTCCCGGGCCCGATCACGATCGTAACGTTCGGCTGGATGTCCGGATTGCCCGCCTTACCGATTGCGGAGATGTAGCCGCCCTTGAGGCCGACGTCGGCCTTCACGATGCCCCAGTGATCGAGGATCAGCGCGTTGGTGATGACGGTGTCGGCGGCGCCCTTCTTGTTGGTGACCTGCGATTGCCCCATGCCGTCGCGAATCACCTTGCCGCCACCGAACTTCACCTCCTCGCCGTAGGTGGTGAAGTCCTTTTCGACCTCAATGATCAGGTCGGTGTCGGCCAATCGGACGCGATCGCCCGTCGTCGGCCCAAACATGTCTGCATAAATCGTGCGCTTCATTTTGACGGACATGGAATTTCTCGCGATATCTCAGTCGGCTGCGGGATCGATCCCCAGAATTATCAACATTCGCGGCGAACTTGCCCAAACGCGCGCTTTAACTTGCCTCGCTTCGCCGCCGCGGTATCCTCACTCTCAGATGCTCACGTTCGGTTCGCCGAATGTGAGGGTCGCCAAGACCAGACCGGTCTGGGTGCTGAAGCTGCTACCGGCGTCGCACCATGTGGCCGATTTGATCCTGGTTTTCAGCAGCGGTAGCAGCGCTGAAAACGTGACGGGCGGGCGCAAGCTCGCCCGTCATGATTCTTGGCACTACGATTTGAGTTTTCCCATCACTTCGCCCCGGAATCCATAGATCGTTCGCGAACCCGCGAGCGCGACCAGCGTGACATCGCGCGTCTGACCTGGCTCGAAGCGCACCGCGGTGCCGGCCGCGATGTCGAGCCGCATCCCGCGCGATTTCTTGCGGTCGAACGTCAATGCGGGATTGGTCTCGAAGAAATGGTAGTGCGAGCCGACCTGAATAGGCCGGTCGCCCGTGTTGGCGACGGTGAGCGTCACGGTCTTGCGGCCCTTGTTGAGCTCGATCTCGCCGTCCTTGATGAACAATTCGCCGGGGATCATTGGCTCACAGGCTCCGTCCAGAAATCTGCAGGAGTCTCTACTTCGATCTGCTCACGATGCTTTGACATGTAAGTAAAGACCTGGCGATACACATGATCCAGTTCGTCATAGAGATCGCCATCAAATTTATGAAGCTGCGTCTTCACGTCGTCCGGCATAGAGTTGACCGCTGCAAGAAAGCTTGGCTCATCTCCCCAACGCGTGCCCGAACCGGCCAAGGTCATCGCCGACTCGAGGATTGTGGCAGCGTGCTGCGCGTCGATGACCCGCAAGATGTCGATCATGGGCTCGGCACGGTCGCGACTTGAATTATGAAAATACTGCAGGAGGCCACCGTTGCAGACCTCGGTTGCCAACTCCCAGGTTCCGATCAACGCCTGTTCCGCGGTGCTTAGTTCGTCGAAACAAAGCAAGTTCATGTAGAGTTCGTTGCTGCCTACCAAGTCATTCAATTTCCCAGTTATCGGGTCAGACCCGTATGTCATCGTGTCACCCCCAGCAAAGCTACATTGCAGTCTCACCTGATCGGTTCATGCACCGTCACCAGCTTGGTGCCGTCGGGGAACGTCGCCTCGACCTGGATGTCGTGGATCATCTCGGCAATGCCGTCCATCACCTGCGCGCGGGTGATGACATGGGCGCCCGCTTCCATGAGCTGCGCCACCGTCTTGCCGTCGCGCGCACCCTCCAGGATGAAATCGGAGATCAGCGCCACCGCTTCGGGGTGGTTAAGCTTGACGCCGCGCTCCAGCCTGCGCCGCGCAACCATCGCGGCCATCGCGATCAGCAGCTTGTCCTTTTCCCTCGGCGTCAGATTCATCGTTCGTCTCAGTTGATCCAGAGCCGCGGCAGCGCGCCGCCGAGTGCTGTCAGGACGGCGGTCAAGTCGCCGCGGAGCGCGGCTCCATCCTTGGCGCAGAGCCGCGCCACTGCAAGGCCGTTCCAGGCCGAGATGCCGACTTCTCCAGAAAAGGCCTGGGACCGCACACGCTCCAACATGGCCTCGTCGGCAGGCGTTGCCAGCACCGTGGCGATGGCCAAGCCTCCGTTGGCGACGGCGGGCTCGGCGAGCCTGCGCGATACCGGACCGTCCAGCTGGAAATTCTCGGCGAACACGAGCTTGCCACCACGGCTCAGCCGCCAGCGGTCGCACAGGTAACCCTCCTCGACCGCCTCACCCATGGCAGAACGGCCGAACACCATGGCTTCAGCCATGAGCAGCGATGCGCTGTCCGCGAGATCGACGTCGATGCGGCGCGAAAGCCGTGCGCGGTCGAACAGGATGGTCTCCTGCGGCAGCCAGACGAGCCGCGAACCTGCCGCGCCGGTGAGCCTAACGCCGATTTCCGAGTCCGGCCCGAGCGAGCGATAGACCTTCTCGGCAGCGGCTGTCGTAACGACGAGCCTCGTTTCCGGGCCGGCCGTGATGTTGAGCTCGTGCCGGTCGCCGCCAGCGATGCCGCCCGCAGTGTTGACGATCATGGCTTCGAGACTGTCGCCATCCGATGCCGGACAGCGCACGCGCAACGGCCCGTCCTCGGCGACGCGCAGACGCCGCGTCACGCCGCCTCTGGCCGAGACCTCGAACGAGATACGCCCATCCGCCCTGTTGGCGGCGAATATTTTCTGCAACGCAGCCGTGGCCGGCACAAGAACACTCCTAGATCGCCAACGACCGCTTCAGCGCGGCATCGTCGAGGCTAGCCTTGTTTGCCGAATAAACAACGGCGCCGCGATCCAGAACCGCGAAATTGTCGCCGAGCTCGCTGGCGAAATCGAGATATTGCTCCACCAGCACGATCGCCATCTGCTTGAGCGACCGCAGATAGACGATGGCTCGCCCGATATCCTTGATGATCGACGGCTGAATGCCCTCAGTCGGCTCGTCAAGCAGAAGAAGCCTTGGCCGCATCACCAGCGCGCGGCCGATCGCGAGTTGCTGCTGCTGTCCGCCGGACAAGTCCCCGCCACGCCGCCGCAGCATGTCGTGCAGCACCGGGAACAGCGAGAACACGTCATCGGGAATAGAACGCCGATCACGCGACAGGGGAGCAAATCCCGACTTGAGGTTCTCTTCGACGGTCAACAGCGGAAAGATTTCGCGGCCCTGCGGCACGTAGGCGATGCCCCGGCGCGCTCGTTCATAGGGCTTGAGCCTCGTCGCGTCTTCGCCTTCCCAGACGATGGTGCCACCGCTCACCGGATGCTGCCCGGCCAGCGCGCCCAGCAGGCTGGTCTTGCCGACTCCATTGCGGCCCAGCACGCAAGTCACCTCGCCGATCTGCGCCTGCAGCGACACGCCGCGCAACGCCTGGGCGGCGCCGTAGTGCAGATCGATGGATTTGACCTCGAGCATCGCTAGCGCCCCAAATACACTTCGATGACGCGCTCGTTCTCCGAAACCTGGTCGATCGTGCCCTCCGCAATCGCGGTGCCTTCGTGCAGGCACGTCACCTTGACGCCGAGTTCGCGGACGAAGGCCATGTCGTGCTCGACCACAATCACGGTCTTGTCGCGATTGATCTGCTTCAGCAGTTCGGCGGTCTGCCGCGTCTCGGCATCGGTCATGCCGGCGACCGGCTCATCGACCAGCAGAAGCTTCGGCTCCTGCGCGAGCAGCATGCCGATCTCAAGCCACTGCTTCTGGCCATGCGCCAGGCTGCCGGCCGGGCGGTCGCGCACCGGGCCAAGGCGGATAGTCTCAAGCACGCTGGCAACACGTTGCATTTCGTCATCGGTTTCGTGCCATCGCAGTGTGGCGTAGGGCCGGCGATCGTTCTTGAGCGCCAGAAGAAGATTGTCCTCCACCGTGTGCATCTCGAACACGGTCGGCTTCTGAAACTTGCGCCCGATGCCGAGCGTCGCAATCTGCGTTTCATCGAGCTTGGAGAGATCGTGGGTGCCTTCGAAGAATACGTCGCCGGTGTCGGGCCGGGTTTTTCCGGTAACAATATCCATCATGGTTGTCTTGCCCGCGCCATTCGGACCGATAATGGCGCGCATCTCGCCGGGCTCAATCATAAGCGAAAGGTTGTTGATGGCGCGAAATCCGTCGAACGAGACATGCACACCGTTCAGGTAGAGCAGAGCCGTGGTGGTTGGGGCTGGCATGACGATCATTCCGCCGGACGAGGCGCTGGTTCGGCTGCGGCCGTGGCAGCGCGGTCCGCCGACGCCTGCGCACTACGCTGTGCGCGCCAGTGCCGCCAGGTGCCGACGATGCCGCGCGGCAGAAGCAGCGTCACCAGGATGAATAGGCTGCCAAGCACGAACAGCCAGTACGGCGCCAGCGCGCCGCTGGTGAAGGTGGTCTTGCCATAGTTAACCAGCAGCGCGCCGATCACGGGCCCGATCAGTGTGCCGCGGCCGCCGACCGCGACCCAGATCACCGCCTCAATGGAGTTGGCCGGCGAGAACTCGCTTGGGTTGATGATGCCGACCTGTGGCACGTAAAGCGCGCCGGCAACCCCGGCCATGCAGGCCGATAGCGTGAACACGAAAAGTTTATAGGATTCGGCGCGGTATCCGAGGAACCGGGTTCGCGGCTCAGCGTCGCGCACCGCCACGAGAACCTTGCCGAATTTGGATGTCACCAGGGCCCGGCAGACGAGAAAGCCCAGCGCCAGCGCCACGCAGGAGACAAAGAACAGCGCGGCGCGGGTGCCCTGCGCCTGCACATTGAAGCCGAGGATGTCCTTGAAATCGGTCAGACCGTTGTTTCCACCGAAGCCGAAGTCGTTTCGGAAGAAAGCCAGCAGCAGTGCGTAGGTCATCGCCTGGGTGATGATCGAGAGATAGACGCCGGTGACGCGGCTGCGGAACGCAAACCAGCCGAACACGAAGGCGAGCGCACCGGGCACCAGAACGATCATCAGGAGCGCGTAAGGAAAGTGCTGAAAGCCGTACCAGAACACCGGCAACTCGGGCCAGTTCAGGAACACCATGAAGTCCGGAAGTTCGGGATGCGCGTAGACACCGCGCGTGCCGATCTGGCGCATTAGATACATCCCCATGGCGTAGCCGCCGAGCGCGAAGAATGCGCCGTGACCGAGCGAGAGGATGCCGCAATAACCCCAGATCAGATCGATCGAGAGTGCGAGCAGAGCGTAGCAGAGGTATTTGCCGAACAGCGCGACCAGATACGTCGGAACATGCAGCGCCGACGACGGCGGAAATGCCAGGTTGAGGAATGGCACCAGCACCGCAATGACCCCGAGCACCGCGAGAAAGATCAGCGCGCCGCGGTCGAGCATCCTCAGCAAAGGATGACCCGCCATCATGCTTCCACCGCCCTGCCCTTGAGCGCGAACAAGCCGCGCGGGCGCTTCTGGATGAACAGGATGATGATGACTAGAATCGCGATCTTGGCGAGCACAGCGCCCGCATAAGGCTCGAGGAACTTGTTGGCGATACCGAGCGTGAACGCGCCAACCAGCGTGCCCCACAGATTGCCGACGCCGCCGAACACCACGACCATGAAGCTGTCAATGATGTAGCTCTGACCGAGATTGGGGCTGACGTTGTCGATCTGCGACAGCGCAACGCCTGCGATGCCGGCGATGCCCGAGCCAAGCCCGAAGGTCAGCGCATCGACGCGTGCGGTGCGAATGCCCATCGAGGCAGCCATGGAACGATTCTGAGTGACCGCCCGCATCTCAAGGCCGAGCCGCGTGAACCGCAGCAATCCGAGCAGAGCCACGAACACCACAAGAGTAAATACAACGATCCAGAGCCGGTTGTAGGTGATGGTGAGGTGCCCGACCTCGAACGCGCCGCTCATCCAAGACGGATTGCCGACCTCCTTGTTGGTTGGCCCGAATGCGGTTCGCACGGCCTGCTGCAGAACGAGCGAAAGGCCCCAGGTCGCCAACAGTGTTTCCAGTGGGCGGCCATAGAGGAAGCGGATAATCCCCTGCTCGATCAGGATGCCAATGGCGCCTGCGACCAGAAATGCGAGCGGCACTGCCATCAGCAGCGAATAGTCGAACAGCGCGGGGTTGTGCTGCCGGATCAAATCCTGAACGATGTAGGTGACGTAGGCGCCAAGCATGACCATTTCGCCGTGCGCCATGTTGATCACGCCCATCACGCCGAACGTGATCGCCAGCCCAATCGCAGCAAGCAGCAGCACCGACCCGAGCGAGATGCCGTACCAGGCGTTCTGCGCCGCGGTCCATACGGCGAGCTGGCTGTGAATACCGGCGATGGCGTCGCGCGCGGCGTTCTTGATTGCCGGCGGCGTATCCGCCGGCAGGCCGGCAAGCGCGTTTACCGCCTCCTGGTCGCCGCGGACACGGATCGCCGCCACCGCGTCGATCCTCTCGGCCTCGCTCGCGCCTTCGGAGTACAAGATCACCGCGGCGCGCGCCTCGTTCATGGCACGCTTGATCCGTGTGTCGGTTTCCTTGGCGAGGGCTGCGTCCAGCGCCGGCAGCACGCCTTCATCGCGCGACTTAAATACGGCTTGCGCCGATTCATAGCGCCGTGCCGGGCTCGGCGCCAAAAGCGACAGCCCGCCGATGGCCGCATCGATCACGCCGCGCAGGCGGTTGTTGGTATCGACCGCCGCGAGATCGGCAGGTGTATCGCCTTCGGCTGCCTGTCCGGTCGCGGCGCTGAAAAGCTTTCCGGCCTTGTCCTTGATGTAGACCGACTTCTTTTCCGGGCTGTAGTGCAGGCGGTCTTCCTTGAGCGCCTCCAGCACCATCGCAGCGCGCGAGTCACCGCTGGCGGCCACCTTGCCGATGCCGGTTTCAACCTCACCGAAATCGTCGATCAGGAAGTGTTCGAGCGCCTCGTCGAGGCCGGCGGCGTGGGCCGCGGAGCCCGCGAGCACCAGCATCAGCGCCAATAGGAATGCGCCCAGGCGGTCCTTCACAAAGCGCATTGCGTTCAGTCCCGGCGGCATGACCTGGGAGACGGCGGCACCGCCGCCGCCTCCCTTTGGTAGCAAAAGTTAGATCGGCTGATGCGCCGGCGCTAGGCGCCGCCGCACTTGTTGGTCTTGGTGTTGAAGTTGCCGCACTTCTTGGTGACCCAATCGCCGATCAAGTCCTTCGACCCGTCGAGGTTCTTCGACCAGGCGTCGCCCGCCACCAGACCCGGCGTCTTCCAGACCACCTTGAACTGCCCATCGGCCCGCACTTCGCCGATGAACACCGGCTTGGTGATGTGATGGTTGGGCAGCATCTTCGACACGCCGCCGGTCAGGTTTGGAGCCTCGATGCCGGGTAGCGCGTCGATGACCTTGTCCGGATCGGTGGACTTGGCCTTCTCGACCGCCTTCACCCACATCGCGAAGCCGATGACGTGTGCTTCCATCGGATCGTTGGTGACCTTCTTTGGATCTTTCTTGAAGGCCTTCCATTTGGCGATGAATTCGTCATTGGCCTTGCTCTTGACCGACTGGAAGTAGTTCCAGGCAGCCATGTGACCGAGTAGCGGCTTGGTGTCGATGCCGGCGAGTTCTTCCTCGCCGACCGAGAACGCGACCGACGGGATGTCACTCGCCTTGACGCCCTGGTTGCCGAGTTCCTTGTAGAACGGCACGTTCGCGTCGCCGTTGATGGTCGATACGATCGCGGTCTTCTTGCCCGCCGAACCGAACTTCTTGATGTCGGCGACGATGGTCTGCCAGTCGGAGTGACCGAACGGCGTGTAGTTGATCATGATGTCTTCCTGCGCGACGCCCTTCGACTTCAGATACGCCTCGAGGATTTTGTTGGTTGTGCGCGGATAGACGTAGTCGGTGCCCGCCAGCACCCAGCGCTTCACGGAACCGCCCTGCTTGGTCATCAGGTAATCGACTGCCGGAATCGCCTGCTGGTTCGGCGCCGCGCCAGTGTAGAACACGTTGCGCTCGCTCTCCTCGCCCTCGTACTGCACCGGGTAGAACAGGATCGAGTTGAGCTCCTTGAACACCGGCAGCACGGACTTGCGCGACACCGACGTCCAGCAGCCGAATACGACGGAAACCTTCTCCTTGGTGATGAGTTCGCGGGCCTTCTCCGCGAACAACGGCCAGTTCGAGGCCGGATCGACGACAACGGCTTCGAGCTTCTTGCCCAGCAATCCGCCCTTCTTGTTCTGCTCCTCGATGAGGAACAGCATCGTGTCCTTCAAGGTGGTCTCGCTGATCGCCATGGTACCTGACAGCGAATGCAGGATGCCGACCTTGATGGTCTCCTGGGCCTGGGCCGGCAGCATCGCCGCGAGGCCGAAGGCAATTCCGGCCGACGCCATCAGGCATCGGCGGGTCATCGGATTAGAATTTCGCATGGGGGGTCCTCTGCGTTTGACGCGCGCGTTGGGCCCGGCGGGCTTGGGCGCAGGGACGTTGTGGCAAGCCATGTGCCAACCGTTAACTTTTTGATATAGCATTGAAATTTAGAGGGTATTTGCCTCCGCTCAAGGCGCAGGCGGTGTCCATTGCCTAATTTTTAGGCCATTGCTTATTTTTAGTCCGAGCGGACGAAAGCCACGCCCCGCCTCACTTTTTGCGGCCTTGTTCCGTTAAACAGAACGGCAGGATTTTCAGGAGCGGTCCATGAACGAAGATGTGCTGAACGGCAGCATTCGCAAATTCCTCAAGACCGTCGGTGTGACATCGCAGCGCGAGATCGAGAAAGCTGTGCGCGAAGGCGTTGCGCGCGGCGCGATCAAGGGCAACGAGACGCTGCCGGCGAAGATAGTCCTTACTCTCGGCGGTGTGGCACTGTCTTGGACGGTCGATGGCTCGATCGAACTCGAATAGCGGTGCTTGAAGCCGATGCGTCTCGCACTGGTCCTAACGGCGCTCACATTGATTGCCGCGCCACTGACGGTCATGGCACAGGACCGGCCGGCCCGCGCCGAACGTCCAGAACGCGCGGAGCGTGGCGCGCGAGCGGAGCAGACATCCGACGCGCAGGGCGTGCTACGCCTTCTTCCCTCCGACGCGGTGAGCGAGAAGACGATCGCGGTCAACGGCCGCACGATCGCCTACACCGCGACTGCGGGAACGCTCTCGCTGTTCGACCAGAACGGCGAGCGGAGCGCCGCGGTTTTCTATACCGCCTACGTCGCCAAGGTTGGCGACCGGACCAGGCGTCCGGTCACGTTCGTCTTCAACGGCGGTCCGGGCGCAGCCTCGGCGTATCTGCATCTCGGTTTGGTGGGACCACGCATCGTCGATTTCGGCCCTGAAGGCCGCGGCGGCGCCGCGGCCAGGATGGTTGATAATCCCGACACATGGCTCGGATTCACCGATCTGGTGATGATCGATCCGATCAGTTCAGGCTGGAGTCGCACGGCAAAACCGGATGCAGCCGGCGCCTTCTTCGGCGTGCGGCGCGACGCCGAGATGCTTGCCAAGGTGATCGCACTCTATGTGGCAAACAACAGCCGCAGCGCGTCGCCGAAGTATCTGCTGGGCGAAAGCTACGGCGGGTTCCGGGCCGCCAAGGTTGCGCGTGCGCTCCAGGTCGAACAAGGCATCGTGCCGTCCGGCATCATCATGGTATCGCCGATGCTGGAGGCATCGCTGCAATGGGCGGGCACGTCGAACGCGCTCGGCGCGGCGCTTCACTTTCCTTCGATTGCCGCAACCGAACTCGACCGCACTCGCACCTACACGCCGGCGGCGATGGCCGAAATCGAGCGTTTCGCGCTCAACGAGTATCTCGTGACGCTCGCCGGTGCACCTCTCACGCCAGAGGGTGCCAAGGCATTTTACGGCCGGGTGGCGCAGATGACCGGGCTTTCCATCGACGCCGTGGAGAAGGCGCGCGCCTACGTGCGCGGCCCGTATCTGCGGGCGTTGCGCGACCGCGGCGAGGTCGTGAGCTATTACGACGGAACGTTCGCCGCACCGGACCCGTTCCCCGAAAGCGAAAGCCGCCGCGCCGCGGATCCTTTGCTCGACGGCTTCACGCGCGCGCTGTCCGGCTCATTCGTCGGCTATGCGCGTGACGAACTCGGCTTCAAGACCGACATGACTTACGTGCTGCTGGCCGATGGCGTCGCCGGTAAGTGGGATTGGGGCGACCGCCGCCATCCGCCGGGTGCCGCCGAAGATCTGCGCCAGCTCCTGTCGCTGGAGCCATCATTCCGGCTGCTGATCGCCCATGGCCGCAGCGATCTGGTCACGCCGCACGGCGTCACGCGCTACGTGCTCGACAACATTCCACCGATCGGTGCGCCGGGCAGGGTTGCGCTCAAGCTCTACCGCGGCGGCCACATGTTCTACTTCGACGCGGAGTCGAGAAAGGCGTTCGGCCGGGAGGCGTCAGCGTTTTTCGGCAACATGTGACACGCCACACAGGAACGGCGTGACCGGCATCACCACCGGCCAGTCGCCACAGCCCGGGACGAGCGGAAATCCGGTGATGATCCGCTAAGTCAGGCCATCGCCGGCGAAAAGGGGCCGCTCTGGGCGGCTCCTTTTTCATTCGACACCTCGACCACCCCGTTAACCCTTTAAGGGCGCGAACGATTTGAACTTATCCAGGTCACCAAGCCGTTTGAAAAGGGAACGCAAAAGCTCCGCTCCGTGTTATTCTCCACCGATCGGGTAACAGTCACGCGTTGGGGTGGGTTTCATGGCGCCGCGTCCAAACTGGAAGGGCTATCTCAAGCTGTCGCTGGTCTCGTGTTCTGTGGCGCTCTACTCCGCCACCACCACGAGCGAGCGCATCCGTTTCAACATCCTCAACAAGAAAACCGGCAACCGGGTGCGCAACCTGGTGGTCGACAGCGAGACCGAAGAGCCGGTCGAGCAGGAGGATCGCGTCAAGGGCTACCAGTTCGAGAAGGGCCAATACATTCAGGTCGAGGACGATGAGCTCGACGAGGTGGCGCTGGAAAGCACCCACACCATCGACATCGAGAAGTTCATCCCGCGCGATCAGGTGGATGAAATCTATCTCGACGAATCCTATTACATCGTTCCCAACGACAAGGTGGCCTACGAAGCATTCGCGGTGATCCGCGAGGCGATGAAAAAAGAGGATTTGGTCGGTCTTGCGCGCGTGGTGCTGTACCGGCGCGAACGTATCCTGATGCTGACCCCGCGCGGCAAAGGCTTGATGGCGACGGCGCTGCGCTACAATTCCGAGGTTCGTGCGGAGGACAGCTATTTCGACGAGATACCGGACACCAAGGTGCCGTCCGACATGCTCAATCTCGCAGTCCACATTCTGGAAAGCAAAAAGGCGAAGTTCGATCCCGACCAGTTCGAAGACCGCTACGAGAGCGCTCTCTCCGAACTGATCCGCGCCAAGCAGGCCGGCAAGCCGGCGCCGAAGCTGGACGCTCCGAAGGCCAGCAACGTCGTCAACCTGATGGATGCGCTCAAGCGCAGCGTCAACGCCGAAAAGGGCGGCAAGGGCGTGTCGGAACGCTCCACCCGCGCCGGTCACGGCCGCACCACCCACGCCCGCAAGCGCGCGACATCGACACGCTCCAAGGTCAAACGCGCCGGCTGATTTGAGGTGCGTCCTTGGCGAAGCTGAAGACCTACCAGGCCAAGCGCGACTTCGGGAAAACCTCCGAACCGCGCGGCAAGGCTTCGCGGAACAAGGGCAATCAGTTCGTCATCCAAAAGCACGCGGCGACGCGGCTGCACTACGATCTGCGGCTGGAGCTTGGCGGCGTGATGATGAGCTGGGCGGTGACGCGCGGCCCAAGCCTCGTTCCCGGCGAGAAGCGGCTTGCGCTCCACGTCGAAGACCACCCGATCGAATACAACACGTTCGAAGGCACCATTCCCAAGGGCCAGTACGGCGGCGGGACGGTGATGATCTGGGATCGCGGACGATGGATCCCCGAGATCGATCCGGAGCGCGGTCTGAAGAAGGGCCATCTCGAATTTTCGCTCGACGGCAAGAAACTCAAGGGCCGCTGGCACCTGGTGCGGATGAGCAAGCGGCCCGGTGAGAAGCAGGAGCCCTGGCTGCTCATCAAGGGCGAGGACGAATTCGCGCGGACCAAGAAGCAGCCCGACATCCTGGAAGAACTGCCTGATTCCGCGGTGTCGAAGCGCACCATGGAGCAGATCGCCGAGGGCCGTAGCCGCGTGTGGCAGTCGAACAGGCCGGCCAGCGAACAATCGTCGCGCCGCACGGCGCCGAAGACAGCACGCATCGCAGCAGTGGCCAAGCCCCACGAGGCGCGCTCCCGCACAGCGTCAAAAGCCCCGGAGGCCAAGGAAAAGCCCAGCGGTCCATCACGCAGCACCGCACGGATATCCGGCGCCCGCCGGGGCACGCTCCCGACGTTCATTCCGCCGAGCCTGGCGACACTGTCGAGCAAGGCGCCCAATACCGCAGACTGGGTTCACGAGATCAAGTTCGACGGCTATCGCATGCAGGCGAGGATCGGCGGCGGCAGGGTCGAACTGCGCACCCGCACCGGGCTGAACTGGACCGACAAATTTCCGAGCATTGCCGAGGCACTGGCCGCGCTCAAACGCCACAATGCGATCCTGGATGGCGAGATCGTATCCGGGGACGCCAGCGGCGTGTCCGACTTCTCCGCGCTGCTGGACGACCTCAAGAGCGGGCGCAGCGATCGTCTGGTCTATTACGCGTTCGACCTAATTCACCTCGATGGCTACGACTTGACCAAATCAACCCAGATCGACCGCAAGCAGGCTGTGCAGGACCTGCTGAGCCGGCTTCCCAAAGATGGCATCGTTCGACTGAGCGAGCACTTCGAGACCAAGGGCTCGGTGATGCTGAAGCTCGCCCGCGACATGAAGCTCGAAGGCATTATTTCGAAGCGCCGCGACTCGGTATATCGCGGCGGCCGCAACGGCGGCTGGCTCAAGATCAAATGCTCGAACAGCCAGGAGCTGGTGGTGGCGGGCTATGGTCCATCGGATGTCAGCCCGAAGCGCGTGGCCGCGCTGGTGCTCGGCTATTATGACAAGCTCGGGCTGGTTTACGCCGGCCGGGTCGGCACCGGCTTCACCGACAAGATGCGCGACGATTTCTGGAAACGTCTGCAGCCTCTGCGCGTTGACAGGCCGCCGTTCGGCAGCTTTCCGGTTGAGGAGCGCGGCAGGCCGGTGCACTGGGTCAAGCCGCAGATCGTGGTCGAAGTCGATTTCAGCGGTTGGACCGGGCACGGGCATGTCCGGCAGGCCTCCTTCAAAGGGGTCCGTGAGGACAAGCCGGCGCGCGAGGTGGTGCGCGAGAGCGAGTTGGAGATTCCGGTCAAGCAAGCCGCAGCGCGGCAGCCTGTCGCGAAGAAGACAAAGCCCGTGCCGGGAAAGAAAGCGCGAGTCATGGTTGCGAATGTCGCGCTGACCCACCCCGAACGCGTGTATTGGGACGATGTCGGCGTCACCAAGTCGATGCTCGCGGAATACTATGTCAGCGTCTGGGACCGGATTCGTCCGCACGTCGCGGGCCGCGTGCTTTCGTTGGTGCGTTGCCCGGACGGCATCGGTGGTCCGACCTTCTATCAGAAGCATGCATCGGCCGGGATCGATCAGGAGCACCTGCTCGCCGTCAAGGAGCCGGACGGCGAAGTGTCCATCGCCATCGACACTGTCAGCGGTCTGGTGGCGCTGGCACAGTCGGGCGTACTGGAGGTCCATGTGCGCGGTTCGACGGTCGAGCATCTGGAAGAGGCCAACCGCCTGGTGTTCGATCTCGATCCGGGCCCTGGTGTCGATTGGAAGGATGTCATCGCGGCCGCGCGCGAAGTCCGCCAGCGGCTGGAGGATTTGAAGCTCAAGAGCTTCGTCAAAACCACAGGCGGCAAGGGACTGCATGTGGTGATGCCGATGCGGCCCACACCCTGGGATCAGGCCAAGGCGTTCTGCCGGAATATCGCCGAGCAAATGGCCGCGGACGATCCCAAGCGGTTCACCGCGACCATCAAGAAGACGGAGCGCAACAACAAGATTTTCATCGACTACTTGCGCAACAGCCGCGAGGCGACCGCGATCGCGCCTTATTCGACGCGGGCGCGGCCCGGCGCCACGGTTTCCGTGCCGCTATCCTGGGAAGAACTTGGGAAACAGAAGACGCCGAACGCGTTTACGGTCTTGAATCTGGCCAAGCGGCTTTCTCGGACTCGCAGCGACCCTTGGACGGAAATTGGCAAGATCAAGCAAGCGTTGCCGCCGGCACCCCGGCGCAAGTAGTCCCGCCCAATATCCGCATCTACGGCCGCGTTAAGGCGCAAGCGGCGTGGGATTTTCCGCTGGCGCGTCGATCTTGAACGTACCTGCTGTGATGCAGGTGGTGGAAAACGTGCCGACCGTCGCGATCAGCGCCACCAAATGATCCAGCCCCAACGTCTTTTCCGCTGCGGCGTAGCTTGCGTCGCTAAGCCCTCTGTTGGCGAGTACTTCGCTTGCCGCGTCGTAACAGGTGCGCTCGCGCGCATCGGTGAGGTTCGGCAGCTTGCGCGAATTGATCGCATCGATGACCGGCTGCTCCAGCCCCACCGCGAGCGAACCGCGCACCTGCGCGAACCACGGATATTGCGCATTCCAGTGGCGCGCGACGACGAGGTTCACGATCTGCTGCTCGCGCTTGGATAGGGGGCCGGAGGCGAGCGTGGCCCTCATGTTCTGGGCCGCCTCGAACAGCTTCGGCAATCTGATGTATGCCGTGTACGGTCCGCCCACCGGGCCGTTTGACGCCTTGGCCGCGTCATAGACGCGCGCCTGTTCGGCGTTCATGTTGACCCGGTCCATTGTCGATATGCGCGCCATTGTGTTCCCGCCCTGGATTCTGTTGTTCCAGGCGCGAGGCTACCACCGGATTGCGACCCGCGCGAGCCGGGATGGACAATACGATCCGGACGCCTAGACCTTCATCGATGTCAGAATTCTTTCCAGATCGTCCTTGGCGAACGGCTTCTGCAGGATGGGACGTCCGCGGTATTGGTCCGGCAGTCCCCGCTCACCGTAGCCGGTGGCGAACACGAACGGGATGCCGCGCTCGATCAGCGCCTCTGCCACGGGAAACACGGCCTGGCCGTTGAGGTGTACGTCGAGAATGGCGAGGTCGAACGCCTCGCGCTGCACGGCCGTGAGCGCCTCATTCACGCGCGGGATAATTCCCACAACCACATGGCCCATGTCCGCAAGCATATCCTCAAGCAGCATGCCGATCAGCATCTCGTCCTCGACGACGAGGATGCGGCGCGGAGGCGTCGTTTGAGGATCGGAGCCAGACATGATGCTTTTGCCAAAAGGAGTGGGAACTTTTTGCGATGGTCGCCGATCCCGGAGTGTCCGGCAAGCCGCCGTACATCGGGCTGCTCATACGCCTTCCCGGGCGGAACCATTGTGGCGCTTGCGCTATTTTCGTTCCATCGCGAACAACGCCCGAAACATCGGCCGCGTTCCCGGCCTCCCGGAACCTTCGCAACGGCCAAACGTTGTCGCCGGAGCAATCACGCATCAAGGAGCAGCGACATGGATTGGAACCGCGTTGAAGGCAATTGGAAGCAGGTCAAGGGCAAGGTCAAGGAAAAGTGGGGCCAGCTCACCGACGACGATCTCGACGTGATCGCCGGCAAACGCGACCAGCTTGAGGGAAAGATCCAGGAGCGCTACGGCGTCGCCCGAGATCAGGTTCGCAAGGACATCGACGACTGGTACGGCATACAGAAGTGGTAAGGATTGTTCGCATCTGAACCACTGCGTTGCGTCTGAATGCAAACGGGCTCCCTCGGGAGCCCGTTTTGCTATATTCAGCCGATATGGCTGCTGATCCCAAAGACCTCCACTCGCTGGCCGACCACAAGCTTGGCTTAGGCCTCAGCCACACTCACGACGGCGATGCCGATCACGACCACGACGATTTCCAGGACGGGCCCATTGAGGACAATCCGCTCTGGCAGCAAGACCACGTTTCGCTGACCAGTGTCGGCATCGACATCGGATCGGCTGGAACCCAAGTCATCTTTTCCCGGGTCGAACTGCGGCGCATGGGCGAGGATTTGTCCAGCCGCTACTTCGTGGTCAACCGCGAGACTCTATTCCGCTCTCCGGTCGCGCTGACGCCCTATCAGAGCGAGGAACGAATCGACGATGCGGGCCTGCGTGCGATCATCGCAGACGCTTATCAAAGCGCGGGCATCACGCCTGCCGACATCGACACCGGCGTGGTCATCCTGACCGGCGAAGCGCTGCGGCGTGACAACGCCCAGGCCATCGCGGTCATGCTGGCGGAGCAAGGCGGCGAGTTCGTCTGCGCCACAGCGGGTCATCACATGGAGGCGATGCTGGCGGCCTACGGCTCCGGCGCTGCGCGTGTCTCCTCCGATCAAAGCAGGCGCATACTCAATATCGACATCGGCGGCGGCACCACCAAGCTGGCGCTGTTGGAACAGGGCCGCGTGATCGCAACCGCCGCAATCCACATCGGCGGACGCTTGCAGGTGGTCGATGACCAGGGCCGTATCACCCGGCTCGACCCGGCAGGCCAACATCACGCCGCGCAGGCCGGCTTCAACTGGGAGAAAGGCGCGCACGCCGACAGTGGCGCACTGGACAAGGTCGCGGCCTACATGGCGGATGCGCTGCTCGCCGCAATTCGCATGCGTCCCCTCCCCGCGCCGCTTCGCGCGCTCTATCTCACCGAACCAATCGCGGGCCTTGATCGCATCGACGGCATCATGGTGTCGGGCGGCGTGGCGGAATACGTCTATGGCCGCGAGGAACGCGACTTCGGCGATATGGGCCGCCGGTTCGGCCTCGCGCTGCGGAAAAGGCTCGACGCCGGGGCGCTGCCTTGGCCGTTGCTGCCGGCCGGCGAATGCATCCGCGCCACCGCGCTCGGCGCATCCGAATACAGCGTCCAGCTCTCAGGCAACACCAGCACCATCACCAACCCCGGCGTGCTGCTGCCCCGGCGCAATCTGCAGGTGGTTCAGCCGCCCTACGTTTGCGAGGAGACAATCGACCCCGATGCCTTGGCGGCGGCGATCCGCGGCCATTTTACGGCGTTCGATCTGACCGACGGCGATGCCGAGATCGCCCTGGCGTTGCGCTGGCGCGGGGCGCCTTCGCACCAGCGGATATTCGCATTCGCCCAAGGCATCGTGCGCGGCATGCCGCAGACCATCGCGCGGGGAAAGCCGCTTTACGTCATGCTTGACGGCGATGTGGCGCAAACGCTCGGCGCAATTTTGCGGGAAGAACTCGGCGTGACCGGCGAAATCCTCGCGGTCGATGGCGTTGTGCTTTGGGACTTCGACTACATCGACCTCGGCCGCATCCGGCTGCCATCGATGACGGTGCCGATCACGATCAAGTCCCTGGTGTTCAGCGAAGACCCGCGGCTGCCGCGCGGCCAGGCGCACCTGCAGCAAGGGTACGGTCATTCGCACGATCACGGGCATCATCACCACGATCACGAGCACTAAACATCGTCGCACGCTACTGTGACGGCGCTGTCAAACGGCTTCCACCGCCCTTCGCACGCGATCCTTGATGACCACGCCATCCTTCTCGGGCAGAAATCGCGGCGATTCATCCTGCGAAATCTGTACGCGGGCAAACAGCATCTTGTTGGACGTGCGCAGCATGGTGGCAAGCGCGCGCAACCCGTCGTCGTCCTTGATGTCAAGAACGCGCTCGAAACCGCAGGCGCGGGCCACGTTGCACAGGTCGACGCCGCCTTGGGTGTGGCTCGCCTGCGCACCGGTCTCGCCGTATAGCCCGTTGTCGAACACCACAACAAACAGATTGGCCGGCTGCTTCACCCCGATGGTGGCGAGACTGCCCATCCCCATCAGCATCTCGCCGTCGCCGGTGATCGCGGCAACGCGGAGCTTGGGCTGGGCCAACGCGAGGCCGAGACCGATCATCGCGGCCCCGCCCATCGCGCCCCACAGATAAAAATCGCGATCGTCGTTGCCACCGGCCGCGGCGGCGGCGTCCCAGGTGGTCGAACCGAGACCCGGAACGACAAAGAGATTTTTCGGCCGGTCGGCCAATAGCGTCGCCATCGCGGCGCGGCGTTCGAGACTCATTTCCACACCTTGCGGCCGATCAGCTTCTGCGACAGCAGCACCGCGGCGGAACGGTCGCCGCCGAACGCGATCTGCGCCGCGGACTGCGCCAGCGGCACCACCTGATCCGGCTGCTCCGCGATGGTGACGTGGGTGTCGCAAAGCTCCAGCGTGGGCTTCACGATCGCGCCCATCGGCACCTGCCACGGATTGAACTCCTCCCACTCGCCACGCATCGTGATGAGCATCAGCATTGGGAAGCGGCAGGATTTGATCAGCGAGAGCATGTTGATGCAGTTGCCGACTCCGCTCGACTGCATCAGCAGCACGGCGCGCTGCCCGCCGAGCCACGCGCCGGCGGCGAGCGCGACGCCCTCCTCCTCGGTGGTCAGCGAGACGTCGTGCATGTCCGGATCGGCCTTGCAGCGCGCGATTAGCCGCGAGTGGCCGGCATCCGGCACGTAGCCGACTTGGCGCACGTCGGCGCGCTTGAGAACGTCGAACAGATCGTCCGGCCAGGCCACGGCGGGCTTGACGAGAGTGAGGTGTGGGGTGTCGGTCAAAATAAACTCCCTCATCGATCCATAGCGGGCGCGCTCAAGTTCGCCAAGGCAGGTCGCCGGCGTTCTCCGCGAAATACCACGCGCCGATCCCGAGTTCAGCAGGAAACGGCACCAGCAGCGTCTTGCCGGTGCGCCGCGGGTTGAGCATCGCCCGATCCATCAATTCCTCAGTGTCGCGTAGCGAGGCAACACGGATCGCGTAGGCGCCGATGAACGGCAGTCGTGGCACCGCGACCTCAGGCACGAGCGCCGCGAAGGCCGTTTCCGTCACGATCTCGATGCGGCCGCGATCGAGCCGGATTGACCGGCCGAACGTGGTGACTTGGGCCGGCTTGCCCGTGAAGCGAACAAAGCGTGCGGCAGCCTCCTCGACGTTTGCCGACACGATCAGCAGATCGGTCAACGCGGCCGCGCCGTTGCCGTGCGTCAGCCACCGCGGCTGCCAAACCGTGTCCTCCGTGCGGTGGGCCAGCAACTGGATGCGGCCCTCCGCCATCGCTCCGCGCTCCAGCCGAACCACGCTGAACGCGGCAACGCCCGGTCCGCTCACCGTTTCGACAGGCCTTTGGAACTGCACCAAGGGACGCATCGCGAAGCCGGACTGACTCAACCGCGCGTGCGTCGCCTCGGCCCCGGCGATCGAGAACGCGGCGAGATGCACCCCGGCATGATCGGCGATCGAAGCGTCGAACTCGCGGGCGAGCGGGGTATCCGCGGTCTTGAACAGAACTTCGAGGTAGCCGCGGGTGAGCATGCAGGTGACGTTGCCGGTGCCGGTGGGGGTACCATCCGGGTTGGACTGCACCGAAACCGGCGTCGGCGCGAAGCCGGCGCGGGTCAGCGCCGCGCTCGCCGCCTCCCGATCCGGCACGAAATGTCCGACATGGTCGAGGAATATCTCGCTCCCCAGGGGAAGCTGGCGGTCGGCCTCATGCGGCACTTTGGCTTGGCTCATGCGGAGAACCCGGTTCTCATTGCCGTTCCGTTAGCATAAGGAAGAGCGAAATCGCAGACGCTTTTTACTTGAAGGACACACCATGAACCGCCGCGAAATCATCAAGACCGGATTGGCCAGCGCAGCCGCCGTGGCGCTGCCCGCAGGCGCACCCTTTGCCTTTCCGGAACGGCCGATCCGGCTGATCGTTCCGTTCTCGCCCGGCGGCGCAACCGACGTCGCGGCACGGCTGTGGGCGGAGCGGATGAAGCCGCAACTCGGCACTGTCGTCATTGAGAACAAAGGTGGCGGCGGCGGCGCCATCGGCGCGACGGAGGTCTCGCGCGCCACGCCCGACGGGCACGTTCTGCTGTTCGGCAACACCAGCACCCAGGTGCTCATCCCCGCCATCACCGAGAAGCCAGCCTACGATCCGGTGAAGGATTTCCAGGCGGTCTATCTGATGTGCAATTCGCCAACTGCGATCGTGGTCCACGAGGCGGTGCCGGCGAAGACGCTCAAGGAATTCATCGCCTACGCCAAAGACAATCAGACCAAGCTGTCGTTCGGCACGGCGGGCACCGGAACGCTCACCCACCTCGCGGGCGAATTGTTCAAGCAGTTGATCGGAGCGCCCGGCATCACCCACATTCCCTACAAAGGCGCGGCGCCGGGCGTCGCCGACCTCGCCGCCGGTCACATCCCGATGATGACACCAAACGTCGGCGGGCCGCTGCTGCAGTTCCATGCCGCAGGAAAGGTTCGCATCCTTGCGGTCAATGCCGAAAAGCGCCTTGCTGCGGCGCCCGACATTCCCACCGCGATCGAAGCAGGATTGCCCGGTATGATCGCTGCGAACTTCAACGGCCTGTTCGCGCCGGCCGGCGTGCCAAAGGCCATCGTCGATCGGATGGCGGGCCTGACAAAAGCGGCGCTGGCGGAAAAAGACGTGCAGGACGCGCTGATCAAGTCCGGGTTCGAACCGATCGTCGATTCCGGGCCCGAGGCCGGGCAGCAGATGGTGGCAAGCGAACTCAAACGCTGGACGCCGGTCGTCAAGGCCACGAACTTCAAAATCTGAGACACGGCATGATCAATCGGCGCGAATTCTCGCTGCTGAGCCTGGCCTCACTTTCGGCATCGGCGCCGTCGTTTGCGTTGGCGCAATCGAAATTTCCCGAGCGCCCCATCAAGCTCGTGGTGCCGTTCTCGGCGGGCGGCGTCAACGACGTGGTGGGCCGCCAATGGGCGGACAAGATGAAAGCGCCGCTCGGCGCGGTCTATGTCGAGAACCAGGGCGGCGGCGGCGGCACGATCGGCGCGATGGACGTGGTGCGCTCGACGCCCGACGGCCACACGCTGTTTCTCGGCAGCACGAGCACGATGGTGCTCAACGCCATGACCAACGCGAAGCTGCCGTACGATCCGGCGAGCTTCGAGCCGATCACCATTCTCTGCGTCAGCTCAACCTCGATCGCCGTGCATCCTTCGGTACCGGCGCAGAACGTCAAGGAATTCCTGGCCTACGCCAAAGCGAACACTGGCAAGCTGTCCTACGGCTCGGCCGGCACGGGAACCATGAGCCATCTCTCCGGCGAGCTGTTCAAGCAGCTCACCGGCATTACGGACATGACCCATATTCCCTACAAGGGCGCCGGTCCCGGCATCACCGATCTGGTCAGCGGCCATATCGGCGTGATGTCGCCCAACATCACCGGACAACTGCTGCAACTCCACAACAGCGGCAAGATCCGCATTCTCGCGATCAATGCGCCGAACCGGCTGTCCGCCGCGCCCAATATCCCGACCGCCATCGAGGAAGGCGTGCCGAACATGATCGGCCAGCTCTTTCTCGGAATTTTCGCACCGAAGGGTACGCCGCAGCCGGTGGTGGAGCAGATTG
This sequence comes from Hyphomicrobiales bacterium, assembly GCA_021730985.1. Taxonomy (GTDB): domain Bacteria; phylum Pseudomonadota; class Alphaproteobacteria; order Rhizobiales; family Xanthobacteraceae; genus Z2-YC6860. The sequence goes on from JAKFYI010000022.1 coordinate 140,190, forward strand.
CCAGGGCGACACGCGAGGCGCTCACAGACTCCGCCTATCAAAAGGCGCTGAGCGATTCCGGCTTCGAGGCGGTGCCGAATTCCAGCCCAGCCGAGGCGCGGCGCTATATGGGCGGAGAGAAAGAGCGCTGGGCCCCGGTCATCAAGGCGATCGATCTCAAGATACAGTAGCGTCCACACGCTGCTGCGCGATCTTCTTCAGTGCGGCCCGATCGACCTTGTTGGTCGAGGCGAGCGGCAGGTCATCGACAAACCAAACAAAGCGCGGGTGCTGGTAGGCCGGCGCGTTCTGCAATGCGAACTGTTTGATCGCGTCTTCTGTCGGCACCTGCCCCGCCCTCGGGATAACAAACGCAACCGGCTTGGTGCCCTTGATATCGTCATCGACCGGGATCACCACCGCCTGCGCGACACCGGGATGGCGCTCCAGCATACGCTCAACATCGGCGGGATAGATGTTCTCGCCGCCTGAGACGAACATGTCGTCGGTGCGGCCGACGAAATAGTAGAAGCCGTCCTTGTCGCGGCGGAATACGTCGCCGGTGACGTAGTAGCCGTCCGGTGTGATCGGCGGCGCCACCTCGGAGTTGTGATAGCCGTTCATCACCGCTGGCGCTTTCATCTCCAGCACGCCCTGCTCGGCGTCGCGGTTGTCGCCGTCCACCAGCCTAACCTCGGCCTTGGGATGCTTCGCGCCAACCGAGGCTTCCGGCTGCGGCAAGCCCTTGGGATGCGGCCCGAACACGATCATGCCGGCTTCCGTGGTGCCGTAGGCGTTGGTGACAACGGCTTTCGGGAACGCCTGATGCGTGGCCGCCATCAGGCTTGAACTGACAGGCGCCGAGCCCATGCGGATGAATTCGACGCTGGAGACATCGGCCTTCGCCAGCGCGTCGCCCTCGCGCAGCATCATGGCGATCATCGGCGGCACGGCGGTGAGCCAGGTCGGGCGATAGCGCGCGATCGCGTCGATGTAGGCGCGTGCCTCGAAGCGAGGCAGCAGCACGATGGTCGCGTGGGCGGCGCAGGCGAGCTTCGCCAGCGCCAGTGCGTTCATGTGATAGAGCGGCGCCGCGATCAGATAGCGATGCCGCTCCAGCCCGGGAACCAGCCGCGTCTCCACCACCCAGATGTGACTCTGGTGCGAGAGCACGACGCCCTTCGGCTTTCCGGTTGAGCCGGAGGTGTAGAGGAACATCGCAGGCTCGGCGGCCTGCGGCGTCACGGTCTCGAACGGGCCGGGATCGACGAAGCGATCGAAAGCGCCTTCGCCGCCTCCACCGAACACCACCACCGGAAGTTCGGGCGGCACGTCGCCGCGGCGCTGGTTGTCGCAGAACACCAGCTTCGCGCCGGCGTTCTGGATGATGGTGTGGATGGTCTGGCGCGGGAAGCGGTAGTTCACCGGCACCGCGACGAAGCCCGCGCGCATGATCCCGAAGTAGGCCGCGAGATATTCCGTGCGGTTGATCGACAGGATCGCGACGCGGTCGCCGCGCTGCAGCCCGCGCTTGGCCAGCCCCCGTGCCACCCCCATAATCATGGCGTCGAATGCGGCATAGCTGAATTCGCGCGGCGTCTCCTCGCCGCCGAGATCGATGATCGCGACTTTGGTGAGATCGCGATCGCGGACGATCAGGTCGCCAAGGTTCTTGAACTGCGGCATCACGCTTTCGGTGGCGGAGGCGGCGCGGTGAAATACGTGCCGCGGCCGGACGCGAGCAGCTTGCCTTCGGCGCTGAAAATGCGCGCTTCGGCAACAGAGAACTGGCCGCCCATCCGCACGATCTTGCCCTTGATGGTGAGGTCGCCCGGCAGAGCTACGGCGTGATAATCGACCCGCATGTCGATGGTCGGAACACCGCGCCCGGTTTTGCGCACCATGGCCCAATCGGCGCCGAGATCGACCAACGCCGCGAGAATTCCGCCGTGAGTGTAGCGGCGCTCCAGGTTCACCACCCACTCCTCGCGCCACTTGGCGGTCAACTCGATGCCGTCGTCTTCGACGGACACAACCTTGAGGCCGAGCCACTTGTGGTACGGCGCACGGGTGACGATTTCCTGGATCTGGTCGAGGGTGAGGTCCGCTCCGTCGCTCATTTCACACTCCGGCTGTCATGCCCGCGAAAGCGGGCATCCAGTAAACACAACTGATTCTGAGAGTGCTGGATCACCCGCTTTCGCGGGTGATGACAGCAAATGTGTTGCACGACGCGAAGCAAAATCACGGCGTCACCACGACTTTGCCGATGACTTCGCGGTCCTGGATCAGCCGCAAGCCTTCGGCCGCCTGCTCCAGCGGCAGCACCTTGTCGATCACCGGCTTGATCTGGCCCTTCTGGATCAGGTCCATGAGGCCCGCGAGATCGTCGTCGTAGAAGCTGTTGGAGCCCTTGATCTCGATCTCGAAGCTCCAGACGTAGCGCAGGTCTTCCTTCGGGTCGTAGCCCGCGGTCGCGCCACACACCAGCAGCTTGCCGCCGCGCTTGAGGCAGCGCAGCGAGGGCACCCAGGTGTCGCCGCCGGTAAAGTTCACCACCACATCGACGCCGCCGTCGTTGGTGCGCCGCTGCGGCTTGCCGTACTTCTCGACCGCCCACTTCGACCAGTCGGTCTTGGTGTAATCGACCACCTCGTCGGCGCCCATTTCCTTGAGCTTGCGCAACTTCTCGTCGCTGGAGGCGCAGGCGATCACCTCGCATCCCAGCATCTTGCCGAGCAGCACGCAGCCGGTGCCGACGCCACCCGACGCGCCGAGCACGATCATGCGGTCGCCACGCTTTACGGTCTTGTGGGTGATCAGCATGCGGTGCGCGGTGCCATACGCCACCGGCAGCGAGGCCGCATCTTCGAACGATACGCCGGACGGCATCAGCACGAGCTGGTCGGCCGCGACCTGACAGTATTCCGCCATGCCGCCGTCGAGCATTTCGCCCATCAGGCCCTTCTTCTTGTTGACCGGATTGACCAGCACGCGGTCGCCGACCTTCCACTTCGACACGCCCGGACCGACCTCGGAAATCTCGCCGGCCATGTCGAGGCCGATGATCACCGGGAGCGGCACCTTGATGCCGGGCATCCCTTTCACGGTGAACACGTCGTGGTAGTTGAATGAGGAGGCGCGCACGCGAATGACCACATGGCCCTCGGCCGCCTGCGGAACCGGGTAATCGTTGACGACTTTGAGTTCGTCGAGCGTTCCGTGCTTGCCCAGCACGAGGGCCTTCATCGTCTTACCGGACACTTCAAATCACCTTTCGCAATGGTTCAAGCCGAAGCCGCTGACGTCTCTTCAACAAAGAGCCGGAGCAGGCCCGCTGGCGTCGGAGATGTATGCCACGATAAGGCCCCAAGGCTCCAGCCTCGGGCAGCGCGGCGCACCGGCGCCATATCGTGTCGGCTTGAGGCGCCTAGACCTTCGTGTTTGTTGCGCCGGTATCCACCAGCCGGTTGACGTGCGTGGCGATGCGATCACGCTCGACGCCGTAGACGTGGATGGAAATGGCCGGGCTCGCTCCAGAATTGCCGAGCCTGTGTATCTGATCAAGTCCCGCTCCGGCATAGCAACTATAGCCGGATTTGCGGACCTCCGTCCGCAGCGGTTCGGCCCGCATCTCGGTCGTGTCCCAGCGGAACACCGTCTCCTCCAGTTCACCCTCGTACACAGCATAGCCACACCAGGTATTGTGCGCGTGCGGAGGACTGAACTGTCCGCCTGCCCAGACGATCGCGAGAATGGTGAAGCGGCCGGATGGATCGGCGTAGAGGACGTGGCGCGCATAGCACTCGCTCGCGGGCTGACGTTGTTCCGCGCTCAGCAGCGCCTGCTCGCGAACCGCGTGGGCCAACGCCGCTTTGATCTGCGCCCGCATCTCGTGCGGCGGCTCGAAGCACGCCCGGCTGATCCGTGTGGCCAGCTCTCCGAGCGCGCCGACGCGGCGCTCGTCCCGAGGAACGATGACCACGTCAGCCGCGCCTTGAACGTTTGCCATGACGTTTCCCAATCGAAATTCCGTATTCAGCAGCGGCCCGGAGAACAAAACTGCTGGTAGTTTTTGATTTAAAGCACAGTCTACTACATATATCAACTATTATAGCATAATCATATTGTTACGGCATAATTCTGAAGAATATTTGACTAACGAGTGCGACCGATAGCCCGTTTAGCCAACGCTTCGCCGCCGGTTGTTTAAAGACGGACCGGCTCCGTCTTCCCTTTTTCCGTTTCCCCGTGAGGGGATGGAGCGCCGGGAGGCGCCGGAGAGCTTGCGAGGCTCCCCTGAAACGAACGCGCCAAGCTTCCGGGACCCAAAGCAACCTTGAGGGGGTGGGGGTCCCAGGGCGCGCGGGCCCTATGCGCTAAGAGCCCTGCGCCTCCCGGCGCTCCATTCGATCTCCGATATGAGGGAGACCGGCCCTGCTCCGTCATCCAGCATCGCGATCGACGACGCCCTCGATTGAACGGGACGCCGCGAAAATAAGAGCGCCGGAGCACCCGGGGATAGATTTTTTATTCGGCAATGATTTCAAAGGGCGAAAATGAAAACAGGCGGGGATAGATGAAATCCCGCCATGTCTCGGATGCCAGTGTCGTACCGAAGGCGCCGCCGCACACTCGCTGTCATCCCGGCCGAGCGTCAGCGAGAGCCGGGATCCAGTACCCGCCTGCGTTTACTGGTTCCCCGCTTTCGCGGGGATGACGGCCGGAGAAAATCGCAGATAGCTGCGTGTGCCACAGCCGAAAGCAGCCTCACCTACTCCTCCACAAACGCCGCCAGATGCTGCTTCCACAACACAGCCCGCATCGCGTTGTAATGGCCCTGGCTCTGCGGCCCTGCCGGCACCAGCACATGCCGCGCGCCGGGGACGCGAGCGATGCCCTGCTCCATCACGCCAAGCTGCGGCGGATTGATCTCGTCATCGGCGAAATTGATGGCGAGCAGCGGCGCCTTGATGTGGCCGAGCAGCGGCGCCGGATCGTAATCCATCACCGCTTCGATCTGATAGAGCCGATCGTTGGCATCCCCCTTCTGAGCACGCTCGACGAACTGCCGATAGAGCGCGTCCGCCTTCTCCCGGGTCGGGGCCATCTCCTGGATGCGCGCCACGCTTTGCGTCATCAGCGCGGAGATCGGCGCGCTGATGGTCCACTGCGTGGGCTGCTTGACGTAATCGCCGTTGTTCCAGCCAGGATCGTGGCGGATCGCGTCGACGCTGATGCGGCGCTGAACCCAGTTGCGTCCGCTCATCGGCCCGGGCTGGCTCGCGATCGGGACCAGCCGTTCCGCGAAATCCGGATACATCCCTCCGATCAGCCAGGTCAGCATGCCGCCGAGCGAAAGCCCGACGATGAGCTTGACGCGCGGCACGCCGAGCCCCTCAGTCACCAGCCGGTGCTGCGCCACCGCGATATCGTGCAGCCGGAAATTCGGGAAACGCGCCCGCAGCCCGTCGCTCGGCTTGCTGGATTGGCCGAAGCCGATCACGTCAGGAATGATCAGGTAGTGCTTCGCCGCGTCGAGCGGCGCGCCGGGCGCGTAAAGCTCATCGGCAAGCGCCGGCTCCAGCCACGTCTTCGAGGTGCCGGACGTGTTGTGGATGAGCAGCACGGCGTTGCCGATCTCGCCCGCGGCATCCTTCTGCGGCGTGCCGAGCGTGATGAAATGCTGGCGCAGTTCGGGCAGCACCTGTCCGCTGAGAAAGCGGAAGTCCTTGACGATGAAATCGCTCTCGCGGAGATTTGGATAACTGTCGGTCATCGTGAAAGTCATACCAAACGAATGAAGATGCTGGGCACAATATATCCACGTCATGGCCGGGCTTGTCCCAGCCATCCACGTCTTGGCGGCGAAGTAAGGCGTGGATGCCCGGCACCATAGGCGAGCGAAGCGACGCCGTCCTTCGGACGGCAAAGCCCGGGCATGACGGCTGTGCGAGGCGCGGGATTGCTCGGCACTCCCACCGCCAGTAGGTTAGCCGCCTGCCCCAACCCTGCCGGCCGGAGTTACCGCGATGAAAGAGAATTTCCGCCAATTCCTGGACCGGCTGCGCCAGGAGGGCGAACTCGTCGACCTGCGCCAGCCGGTGGACATCCGCCACATCGCCACCCTGGTCGATCAGGCCAAAACCGCGCTCTTTTTCCACAACGTGATCGGCTACGACGTGCCGGTGGTGTCCGGCATCATCCGCACCAAAGAACGCGCCACCATCGCGATGGGCTGCCAGAACTTCGGCGAGATCGAGCACAAGCTGGCACAAGCGATTGCCAAGCCGATCCCGCCGCGGCGCGTGAACGGCTCGCCGACCCGCGAGGTGACAATGGTCGGCGACGATGTCGATCTCTACAAGCTGCCGATCCCGATGTCGTCGATCTACGACGGCGGGCCGATGATCACCGCGGGCGTGGTCATCACCCGCGATCCCGAGCTTGGCATGAACAGCGGCATCTACCGCTTCATCGTCAAGGAGAAGGCGCTGACCGGCATCGATATCGTGACGCCGAACAACATGCGAATGTTTGCGCAGCGCGCCTTCGAACGCAAAGAGCCGCTGCCGATTTCGATCAGCATTGGTACCCATCCGTTCGAGATCACGGGCTCGGGCTATCGCGCGCCGCTTGGCGTCGACGAAATGGCGATTGCCGGCGGCCTGCGCGGCGAGCCGGTCGATCTTGCGCCCTGCTCCACCATCGACATGCCCTACATCGCCGACGCCGAGATCGTGCTGGAGGCGGAAATCCTGCCGACCGGCTGGACCTGGCCTGAGGGCCGGTTCGGCGAGTTCACACGGCTGATGGGCGGGCTGCATTGGAATCCGCTGGTTCGCATCAAGGCGATCTCGATGCGCAAAGACGCGATCTACTACAATCTGCACATGCCGTGGGAGAACACCTGGCTCGCAGCGCCGACGCGCTACGCCTCGATCCGCGCGGCGCTGCGCAATGCCAACGTCGCGGTGAAGGACATCAACGTCACGCTCGGCGGCTGCGCGTTCTGGCATGCCGTGATCTCGATCAAGAAAAGTCCCGGCGACGGCAAGAACGCGGCGCTCGCGGCGCTTTCCGTGATGGACCTGAAGCATGTCGTGATCGTCGACGACGATATCGACGTCAACAACGCGGAAGACGTGGAGTGGGCGATCGCGACGCGGGTACAAGGCGACAAGGACGTGTTCGTCATTCCGGGCGCGCGCGCCAAGCCGCTCGATCCGAGCCTGCTGCAGGGCGCGGGCGTGGTGCCGCTGGGCGCCAAGGTCGGCATCGACGCCACCATCCCGGAGCATATTCCGCCCGAGCACTACGAGCGCATCACCTACGCGTATGCCGACACCGCCAAGGTGGACGACTACGTCAAGGGCAAGAAGGACCCGGTCGGCCAGGCCGGCGACGACGCGGCCGTGACGAAGCTCGCAGGCGAAATCCTCGCCGTGATCGAGAAGGAGCCGCTGTACTACACCGACGTGGCGGAGCGTTTCAAAAGCTACGACTTCCGCACTGTGGCGAGCGCGCTCGGCTATCTGCACAAGACCGAGAAGCTCTGGCAGGACCCGCGCGGCAAGATGTGCGTCCGCGGCAGCAAGTTCGCCGCCGTGCTGCCGGCGAAGAAGTAGCTCAGTTCAAATGATACGAGATCGCCAAAGCGGCAACGAACAAAATCAAAATAAACACGAAACGAAGAGTGCCTCTGGGCATAGCGAAATATACCAAAAGTTTCCTAAAACATCCTAGGCGAAGCCCGATACGGAAATGGCCACAAGGCCGGGCAGTGCCGCGACTGGTTCAGGACGCCACCGGACGTCTGAGCAAAGTCGCCAGCCGGATCGCGGCAAAGAGCGGAATCGCCGCGAGCAGGGCCGCCGCAGTGTCGATATAGCGCGACGCCGGAAATGTAATCAGGACAGCCAGCGGCGCCGCCGACAAAATATAAAGCGCTACAATTCCGATAACCAACGGCCAATCCCCCGGTGCGGTCATCCGGCGGAGCGCGTCCGGCTTGCGGAGCAACAACAGAAACACCACAAGCAAACCCACGCTCGCCAGCACGAATGGAGCGTTGGTGACGATCATGCGCCCGGCAAGCCGCGAAGAAGCGCCGGCCACCCAGGCGGCGTAGCGCTCCGGTGCGTTCATGATTGCAGCGAAAGCAAACCGCTGAAGCCTGCGGTCGAACAGAACCCAAGGCTCATCCGGCGATCTGGCTTTCAGGATTTCGCTGTACAGTAGGTCATCGTGCGTCCTGGCATAAATGTCGAAATAGCCGATCGCGGCGGAGACAAAGGACCGCTCGCCGGTGGAATTGACCGGCGTGCGGATGACGCGCCCGGCGGCCTCCGCCTGTTCGCGCAGGCTGAGAATCTGGGCCGCGAGAGCGCGGTCCGGCTCGGGCAGCCGTTGCACGATCTCATTCGTGAGAATGAGTCCGGCCAGACCGGACATTTGAAATCCGCCAAAGGCGACCGGCTTGAAATCGCCGGTGTGGCGGCTGCGGTCGGCCATGTACGCCACGATCGGGATCAACGTTGCGAGCAGCAACATGGCGACACGGCGCGCGACGATCCGATGCCCGCTCACGCGCGCCGCAAACAAAAACAGCACGGGCAGCGTTCCGATCAATGGCAGAAATGTCGGACGCAGCAGGCACGCGGCCGCGGCGGCAACTCCCGCCAGTGCCACCCATACGATCCAGGGCCCCGCTGACACGGCGAGGAGCGTGAAGGCCATCGCAATCAAGGCGAGCGACGTTGCAATCGATTCCGGCACGACGCCGCGGCCGAAGATGAGAAATCCTTGAGAGACCAGCGCTGTAAAGAACAAGGCCGCGGCGGCTTCCTTTCCGGCGCCGAGGCGCCGGATGCTGAAATAGAGCATGACTGCCGCGAGCGTATGCAGGATGAGATGAAACCAGATCACAGCGTGGAGCGATTTCTCACCGCCCAAGCCGGTCACAAGCCACCCGTAAAACGGCAACCGCTGTTGAAAATAGAATTCCGGATAAGGCGCGTATGCCAGGTAGCCCTTCGTATCGGAAACGATCCAAGGGCTGAGCCAGCCCGACAGCCACAACACAGCGGCGAAGGCGGCAGCAGATGGAACGACGATGAGCCAGTCGCGCCGGTCCAACGCCATGCCTTTCAGGCCTCCCCGATGTTCAACCAACGATCAATCTAGCCACGTCCTCACGCGATGAAAAGCTGGCCGGTTCGGCATGCGAGTGATACTGATGCGCCCAAATCCAGCCCCCACGCACGAACAAGAAGACAATGCTCATCGACACCCACACCCACGTCATCGCCACCGACACCAAGACGTATCCGCTGGCGCCGCTGTTCGGCAGGCAATCGGCGTGGTCGGCCGAGCACCCGCTCGACTATCCGGACATGATCAAGGCGATCGACGCAGCAGGGGTGGACAAGGCGATCCTGGTGCAGGCGTCGTCGGCCTATGCGTTCGACAACACTTACGTGAGCGAGGCGGTGGCTGCGCACCCAGGCCGTTTCACCGGCGTGTTCTCGGTCGATGTGGTGGCGCCCGACGCGGTCGAGAAGATGAAGCACTGGATGGCCAAGGGCCTGACCGGCATGCGCATCTTCACCGCGGGCTCAACCCAGCCCGAGCAGCAGACGTTCTTCGCCGAGCCCGCCTCGTTTCCCGCATGGCAATACGCCGCCGACAACGGCCTGTCGGTGTGCATGCAGATGCAGCTCACGGGCGCGCCGCTGCTGGCGACGGTGATGGACCGCTTCCCCAAGGTCCGCATCATCCTCGACCATTTCGCCCGCGTGGAGGCCGCAGACGGCCCGCCTTATGCCGCGGCGGCACCCCTGTTCGCACTCGCGAAATACCCCAACCTCTATCTGAAGATGACCCACCGGCCGCTGGAACAGGCGGTCAAGGGCAAGGCCACGCCCGAGACATTCCTCGGCAAGGTGGTTCAGGAGTTTGGGGCAAACCGGATCGTTTGGGGCTCGAACTTCCCCGCCGCGCCGCAGCCGCTTCCGGACCTGATCGCGATGGCCCGCAATGCGCTTTCCTTCCTGCCACAACCGGACCAGGATTGGATATTCTTCAAGACCGCCCAGACGCTGTATCCGGCGCTGACGAAATAGAACGGGAGTGACGCCGTGCTGACCAGTTCCAAGATGAAGCTCAACACCCTGCTCGGCAGCTACGCCAATGTCGCCGCGCTCAAGGACGGGCGCGTGAAGTCCGACCTGATCGATTTCGAATTCCCCGATTTCCCGGTGGCCAACCGCGGCTTCAAGCCCTTGGTGCGCGAACACCGCTTCGACGCCGCCGAATTGGCGATCGTCACTTTCCTACAGGCCCGCGAACACGGCCTGCCTTACGTGCTGTTGCCGGCGACCGTGGTCGGCCGCGGCCAGCTTCACACCGTGGCCTACAATCCCGAGCGCGGCGCGATGAAGCCGTCCGACCTCAACAGCAAGAAGTTCGGCGTGCGCTCCTACACGCAGACCACCGGCATCTGGGTGCGCGGCATCCTGGCCGAGGACTACGGCGTGGACTGGTCGAAGGTGCAGATCATCACCATGGAGGATCCGCACGTCGCGGAATACAAAGACCCTTCGTTCGTCACCCGCGCGCCGGAGACCAAGCAGCTTCCCCAGATGCTGATCGATGGCGAGGTGGACGCCGCCTTGATCGGCGACAAGTTCCCCGATCCGCGCTTCAAGACGCTGGTGCCGGACGCCGAGGCCGCCAACAAGGCCTGGGCCGAGAAGAACGGCGGCGTGCCGATCAACCACATGGTGATCGTGCGCGACAAGATCGCCAAGGAACGCCCGGACATCGTCCGTGAGCTGTTTCGCGTGTTCAAGGACGCGCGCGCGGCGGACGACAAATCGCCCAAGGGCACGCAGGATGCCTTCCGCTTCGGCGTCGAGGCCAACCGCAAGGCGCTTGAGAAGGTCATCGACTACTCGTTCAAGCAGCAGATGATCACCAAGAAGCCGAGCGTGGATGAGCTGTTCAACGATGTGACTCGCGCGCTCGTTTAGCTTTTGCGGGAGGACGTGATGCGACTGGGCACGCTGATCGCCGGGATTGCGCTGCTCGCCAGTCTCGTTCCTGCATCGGCGCAGAACGCAGCGGCGAACTTCCCCAACCGTCCGGTCAAGATCGTGGTGCCCTTCCCGGCCGGCGGGCCGACCGACATCAACGCCCGCATCATCGGACAAAAATTGTCGGAGGCCTGGGGCCAGGGCGTCGTGATCGAGAACCGCCCCGGCGCCAACACCGGCATCGGCGCATCGCAGGTCGCGAAGTCTCCCGCCGACGGCTACACGCTGCTGGCCGCGATGGACACCACGCTGGTGATGAACCCGGCGTCGGGCGCCAGCATGAGCTATGACCCGTTCAGGGACTTCGCGCCGATCACCATCACCGCGAAGAACACATCGCTGCTCACGGTGCGCGCGGACGACGGGCCGAAATCCATCAAGGAGCTGATCGAGCGCGGCAAGGCATCGAGCCGGAAGCTGACCTACGGGGCGGGCATCACCATCACGCGGCTGGCCGGGCTCGAATTCGCCAAGGCCGCCGGCATCGAGGTGGTGCTTGTCCCCTACAAAGGCAGCGCCGAGGTGGTGCAGGGCCTGCTGACCGGCAGCGTCGACTTCATCGTCGATGGCATGGCGGCGAGCCTGCCGCTGATCCAGGCCGGAAAGCTGCGCGCACTGGCCAAGCTGAACGACCGCCATCTCGTCTCGCTGCCGGACCTGCAACCGCTGGCGGTCGCAGCCGGCCTGCCGCAGATCCCCGAAATGTCGAGCTGGATCGGCCTGGTCGCGCCCGCCGGCACGCCGCCTGAAATCCTGGCGAAAATCCGCGACGGCGTGGTGAAGGCCTATGCGGACCCCGCGGTCGCGGAGAAACTCGACCGCGCCGGCATCAATGCCGTCACCACGACGCCAGCCGAATTCGACAAGTTCTATCGCGACGAAGCCGCGCACTGGACCAAGGTGTTCAAGGACAGTGGCGTGAAATTCGACTGAGGGAGCAAGCCATGAACGTCGTTACCCCCATCGCCAAGGATCGCAGCACTTCGCTCGGCAGCAATCGCGTCCGGGTCGGACTGATCATCCCTTCGGTCAACACCTACAGCGAGCCGCAGTTCACCCACTACGCCCCCGAAGGGCTTGGCATCCACATCGCCCGCGCCCGCGTCGCCGGTCCCTTCAAGCGTCCGCTGCCGGAGATGGAGGGCGAGATCGCGACCGCGGCGCAACTCCTGTCCGACTGCCATCCCGACGTGATCGTGTTCCACTGCACCGACACGTCGATGACGCAGGGCCCGCAGGGCGAAGGAAAGATCCTCGACATCGTCAAGAATGCGACCGGGATCGAGGCGCTGGCGACCAGCCGTCTGGTTGCCGACGCGCTCAGGGTCGTGGGCATCAAGAAGATGATCCTGCTCACGCCCTACAAGAGCAACAAGCCGGTGATCGACTATCTCTCCGCGTCCGGCTTCACCGTACTGAGGGACAAGGCGATGGGTCTCGACGCCGAGAACTTCGGCAAGGTGACGCCCGCGCAGTGGGCGCAGATGGCGAAGGAGATGGACGGCCCGGACTCCGACGGCGTTTTCCTGTCCTGCACCAACACCACCCAGATCGAGGCGATCGCAGACATCGAGCGGCAGCTCGGCAAGCCCGTCATCAACTCCAACCAGGCGGTGCTGTGGGGCGTCGTCAAGCGGCTGAAGACCACGCTCTCGCCGCTCAAGCCGATGCCGGAGTTGGGCCGCCTGATGGAGCATCTCGACTAAGGCTCCTGCCGGAGCGGCGGCCGCCGGTCGACCGGGGCGAGCCAGCCGTGATGCAGCCTGCGGGCGAGCTTGCGGTCGATGTAGCGCCCCATCAGCGTTTTGAACGCGTAGGCGACCTGCTTGTATTCGTCCTCGCAGCCTTCGGCGCGATCCTTCGGCAGGATTCCGCTGCTCACAAAGTCCCCAAACAATGCCGGGTCGGCTCCATAGGCGATACAGAGCACGTTGTAGAAGCGCTGCGACGGCGTGCCGTGCTCATCGGCAAACTTGTGCGTCGGCATCGTGATAGAAGCCGACTTGACGTCGTTCTTGTACTGATAGGCGTTGCCCATAATCAGCCGCCGCGCCTCGTCCCTTCGGAAATTCAGCATGATGATGACGGAGAACTGGTCCGCCGCATCCTCCTCGCGGCCGAGCACCGGGATTTTCCAGAGATCGAACACCGCGTGCCCCACTTCGTGGAAGAACACGTCGGCAATCGGCCCGGTCAGGGTGTCGATCGGCGCAATACCCGCAGGCGTCGTCTCGGCCGGGGCGGCTTTCCAGATATCGTCGAGGAACTCGTAGCAGACAGTCACCGCCTCGCCGTCGTACCAGGCGTTGGAATCCCCGCCGCAGTCCTCGGTCTTGAGCAGCAGGCGCCGCGGCAGCCGCAACGGCCGCAGCACGTCACGCACCTTCTCGAGCACGCGCTCCTTGCGCACCAGTTCATAGACCGGCTTGAGCTTCTCGGTCTTGGGCGCTGCGTAGAGGATGTCGATGCGGTTCGGCCGCAGGGCTTGCGCGCAGACTGTGCCGGCGGCAAGCAGGACGAAGGCGAAAGTCATGCCGCAAAGGATCGCTTTTCTCATGGTTCACCACGCCTGCCACCGGGGCCGCCGATTCTGCACCATCCTTATCCTGCCGCAAATGGGCCGAGGCGACCCGGCAGTTGACGGAATGCACGCGAACTCGCTCAATGGCGGCAAGTAACAACCGACGGGAGGCATGCGATGAGCTTGATTGTTCGTTGGAGCAGCGCCGCGATCGCGTTCCTCACTTTCCTTTCACCCGCCCTCTCCCAAAACTACCCGTCCCGCTCGATCACCCTGATCGTGCCATTCGCGCCCGGGGGGCCTGCGGATTTCATCGGCCGGCTGATCGGCATGAAGCTCAGCGAGGAGCTCGGCCAGCAGATCGTGGTCGACAACCGTTCGGGCGCCAACACCATCGTCGGCGCGCAATTCGTCGCGAAGGCGAAGCCCGACGGCTACACGCTGCTGCTGGCGATCGACGGCACGCTGGTGATGAACCCGTTCCTGTACGCCAGCCTGCCTTACGACCCGTTCAAGGAGTTCGCACCGATCACTCTGGTCGCGGCCGTGCCGTCCGCTCTCACCGCCAACGTCAAGGTCGCAGCCAATACGCTGAAAGAGATCATCGACGCCGAAAAGGCCAAGCCCAACACGTTCCAGATCGGCGTGAGCACGCCGACCTCGCAGGTCGCGATCGGGCTGCTCAACCAGCTCGCCGGCACCAGCATGGTGATGGTGCCCTATCGCGGCGGCACCACGCAGATCACCGGACTTCTCGCCGGCGACATCCCGCTCGGCCACGAGAGCGTCAACGTCTCGATGCCGCTCTACCGCGACAAGAAAATCAAGATCATCGCGCTCACCGGCACCAAGCGGCTGGCGCTCGCGCCGGAGATTCCGGTCTTCGCCGAAACATTCCCCGGCTTCGATCTCGGCATCTGGCAGAGCGTCGTGGCCCCGGCCGGCACGCCCAAAGAGATCGTCGATAGGCTCCATGCCGCGATCAAGAAGGTGATGGCGATGCAGGACGTGCGCGACCGGTTCACCGCCGCCGGCATCGAGCCCGCGATCAGCGACAGCCCGGAGGCGTTTGGCGCCTTTGTGCGGGCCCAGGCGGAGACCCGCAGCAAGGTGATCAAGCAAGTCGGAATCAAGATCGAATAGGCGCAAGCGTCGCCGCACTCTCCACTGTCATGCCCCGCGAAAGCGGGGCATCCAGTACTTGCAGAATGCTCTGGTTGAGCGCCGATGCCAAACGCGAGTTCAACGCCTACTGGGTCGCCCGCTTTCGCGGGCGATGACACCGAGTCCCTATCAATGACCGTTACCGCTTCGCGCGGACACCCAAGCGTTCAAGCCGCGGCAGCACCTCGTCGCAGAAGAACGGCAGTTCCTTGAGGTAGTTCACGAACGAGAAGCCGATGCCGCGCAGGCCGGCCCGGCTCAGGTCCGCGAGTTGCTGGGCGATGCGGTCCGGATCGCCCACCATCAGCAGGCCGCCAAGGCCGTGCGCGTAGTGGTGCCGCTGTTTCTGGAACTCCTCCTCGCCAACGGTTGCCGCAGAAATGTTCTTCTTGCCGAGGATGCCGTCGACCGCCGACCAGTCGGCGTTCTCGATGGTGGCGTAGTTGTAGTACTCCTCGGCCTCCTTCTGCGTCGGCCGGCAGGTGACGACGCCGACCGCATAGACGTCGAGGTCGCGGCCGTGCTGACCTGCCGCGTCCTTGGCCTCTTTCACACGCTGCGCGGTTTCTTCCATCGAAGTGCGCGACGCCTGGGTGAAGAACGCATCGCAATTCTTCACTGCGAAGGCGCGGCCTACCGGCGAGGCGCCAGCGTTCATGATCAGCGGCCGCTCGCCGCCATACGGCTTTGGCTTGGCGCGGACGTTCTTCAGGTTGATGAATTTTCCGGACACGCCGAAATCGTCCTGCGGACCCCACGCCTGCTTCACGGCGTCGAGCCACTCCTGCGCATACTCGTAGCGCTGCTCGTGCTCGCGCTGTGTCACGCCGAACATCTGGAACTCGTCCTCGTTCCAGCCGACCACGATGTTGAGGCCGAAACGGCCCGCGCCGATGTGATCGGCGGTGACGAACTCCTTGGCCGCGATGATCGGGTTGAACAGCGGCGCGTGCACGGTGCCGAACACAATCAGGCGCTCGGTCGAGGCCAGCAGACCCGAAGCCCAGGTCAGCGTTTCGAGCGTGGTGCCCATGTAGTCGGTGTCGCCGCCGTAGCCCTTCCAGCGCGCCACCGGCAGCATGAACTCGATGCCCGCCGCATCGGCCATGCGGGCCAGCTTGAGGTTGTCCTGCCAGTTGCCGGTCCAGCGCTCCGGCACCTTGGTGACGGCCCGCCCGGACGAGCAATTGGCGCCGAACAGCCCGATTTTGAGGGCGTTTTCCGTGTACATCGCCATCCGGTCGCGGAGCGAAATCTGTCCGGCCAGGCGGGCTTCAAGGTGAGGATTGGTCATGGGGATTTCGATTGGGGACTTCGACTGCGAGGAAACCTGGGGCGCACCATAGCGCCGCCGGCACTGCCAATTCAAACGGCCCCGGACCTAAGGGTGGGCGACGGGCGCCTCGAGCGAAAGCACCTTGAGGATTTCGGCCTGAATCGCCTCGCGCCCGGCGTTGCGGGCGTCCCCATCCATCCGCGCCTCATAGGCGATCCGCGCCGGGCGGTGGAACACCAGCACGCGGTCGCCGACATCCATCGCTTCGTTGATGTGATGGGTGATGAACACGGCCGTCTTGCCGTCCTGCTTCACCAGCCGGAGGAATTCCGCGCGCAGATCCCGCGCCGTCATCTCGTCGAGCGAGGAGAACGGCTCGTCGCACATCAGGATTTCCGGCTCGACCGCGAAGGCGCGCGCGATCGAGACGCGCTGGCGCATGCCGCCGGACAGCGCGTGCGGATAATCGTTCTCGTGGCCGGACAGGCCCAGCCGCGCGAGCCAGCGCCGTGCAATCTCCTCGGATTCCTTCGGATCCTTGTCGAGGATTTGCAATCCGAGCATCACGTTGTCGAGCGCGGTGCGCCACGGCATCAACCGGTCGTTCTGGAACACGATGCCGATCTTGCCGCGGAAGTGGTTGAACTCGTCGAACGGCGCGTGGCCTGCGATGTTGACCGCGCCGCTGGTCGGCTCGATCAGCCCGGCCAGCAGGTTGAACATGGTGGACTTGCCGCAGCCGGTCTTGCCCAGCACGGCCACGACCTCGCCCTTGGCGATGTCGAACGACAGGCGTTCCACGGCGGCAAAGGTGCCCTTGCCGTCCGGCCTCGAGAACACCTTGGTGACTTCGGTGAAGCGGATGAAGGGGGCTTCGCTCACGTCAGCTTGCCCGCTCGGAAACCGGGCGGTACCGCAGCAGCCACCGTTCCACCATCACGATCACCTGTTGCACGACCAGCACGAACAGCACGAGTTGAATGGTCCACGCCAGCGCGCCGGCCATGTCGAACAATTGCTGCTGGCGAAGCAGTTCGTAACCGACGCCGCCGGTCGCGCCGACCAATTCCGCCACCACCACGACGCGCGCGGCATTGCCGAGATTGACCTTCCAGGCGGTCAGGATGCCGGGCACGATGGTCGGCACGATCAGCACGCGGAACAGGATCCTCGCACTCGGCCGGAACGACATCGTCATCTCGAACAGATCCTTCGACATCGACCGGTAAGCATCGAGGATCTGGAAGGTGAAGGCCGGCAGCGTCGTAATCACCATGATGAAGAAGATGCGGAATTCGGTGCCGTGGAACCAGATGATGGCAATGATCACCCATGACAACGCCGGGATGCCCTGCAGGAACACCAGCAGCGGCGTGATGTAGCTTTCGATCTTCGGCGAGCGGCCGATCACCAGTGCGACCAGGCAGCCCAGCAGGAAAGCTCCCGTCAGGCCGGCGAAAATCCGCGCCGCGGTCTCAAGAACCTGCTTCAGTTCGGGCCAATTGATCAGGATGCTGACGGTTCGCGCCAAAATCGCCTGAACCGGAGGAAAGAGATAGTGCGGAAAGAAAAACGATGCGATCTGCCAGGCGGCGACCAGCACCAAAGTGCCGATCGTCGCCTGATAGAACTGCTTGAACTGCGGATTAGACCACATCGAGGATGAAGATCACTTCAACGGCTTGTCGTAGATCGACGCGCCCGACGGCATCGACGGCAGGTAGTTGATCTCCATGCCGGCTTTGTAAACCGCCTCGATCTCCTTCTTGATGACGTTGGCAGCCTTGAACTGCATGCCGAGCCGCTGGTTCGAGCGGATCATGGCGGCGACCGCCTTCAGCTCCTCAGGCGTCGCGCCCTTGGCGAGCAGCGGCGCGGCCTCGTCCGGGTTCTTCGCGACCCATTCGGCGGCCTGCTTGTAGGCGGTGTAGAGCTTCTGCACCGCGCCGGGGTTGGCATCGGCCCAATCGGAGTGCGCGCCGACCCCGAGATACGGAATGTCGCTGCCGCCGGCAAACTCCTTCCAGGTCTTGGCGATCCCGAGGTCGATGGTACGAATGCTCGACTTCTTGGTGATCATCAGCGTGTAGGCCGGCTCCCAAATCTGCACGGCGTCGGCACGATCCGCGATGGCGTAGCTGATCAGGCCGGGCGGCGCGGTGTTGACCACCTTGATCTTGGAGATATCGACGCCCTGCCTTTTCGCGAAGAACTCGTACATCTGGTAGTTGGTGGTGGAGCGCGCGCCGGCGAGTTCCTTGCCCTCGAGATCCTTCAGCGACTTCACATTGTCGCGCGAGGTTACGATCGTGCCCCAGTAGTCGAAGATGTTGAACAGGTACTTCACCTTGACGCCGCGCACGTCGGCCAGGCCGAGCGTGGTGAGCGACGCGCTGCCGCCGATCTTGAATTCGCCGGAGTTGAACTGCGCGGCGTAGGCATCGGGCGGCCGCTCCGCGAAGGTGATGTCGAGCCCGTTCTTCTCGTCGAGCTTTTGCGCCTTGATGACCGGCGGCAGCAGCGCGCCGAGCGAGGGCGGCGTGAAGATGACGATGGTGAGCTTTTCGAGCGCCTGGGCGCGAACGTCGGCTGCGGACAACGCGAGCAGCGCACCCGCGGCCAAGGCCGCCACGGGCAGCTTTTTCAGATGGGTCATTCGATCCTCCCTGGTTCGTCTTATCAGATACAGCAAAGCTTTGCGGCGAGCCCGCTTCGATGCTCGCGACTTGATCGGATTTCAGGCCGCCGGAGCAACGATTTGCCGCGGCTCATGGTCGCCGATCGGGAACGGCATGTCCGCGCCCAGCATAGTCCGGGCGGCGCCCGCAGGCTCAATGACAAATCGCAGCACCCCTCAGGCATTTTCCCCGGCTGCCCGGTCTTAGCCAACGCGGCGGCGCTTGCCTAGCCGATGTATTTGACCAGCCAGAGCGACAGGTCGGGCCAGTAGGTGATGATCATCAGCCCCACCACGGTGACGGCGATGAAAGGCGTTACGCCGGCATAGATGCTGGTCAGAGGCACCCGGAAGATCGACTGCGCCACGAAGATGTTGACCCCGAACGGCGGCGTGAACGTGCCGATGCTGAGGTTGACCGTAACGATGATGCCAAAATGGATCGGATCGACGCCGATCGCCGTGGCAACCGGCAGCAGCAGCGGGGTGAGCACCAGGATCGCCGAGGCGGTGTCGATGAAGCAGCCGACGATCAACAGGAAGACGTTGATGATGAGCAGCACCATCCAGGGCTGCAATTCAAGGTGCTCGATGAAGCCCACGGTTGCGCGCGGCACCCCGCTGGTGATCAGCAGCCAGGAGAACACGCCGGCCACCGCGACGATCAGAAAAATCTGCGCGGTCAGGTACATCGAATTGATCGACACGTCCCAGAAGTCGCGCCAGCCGATCTCGCGGTAAATGAACATGGTGACGAACGCGATATAGACGCAGGCTGCGCCCGCGGCCTCGGTGGGCGAGAACACGCCGCCGTACAGCCCGCCGAAGATGAGCACCGGCGCGCCGAGAGCCAGCAGGCCATCCTGCAGTGCGAACAGGAACGCGCTCCAGCGGAACGGCTGCATGTCGGGAATGCCGATGACGCGGGCGTACACATAGAGGTAGGCCGACATCAGCAACGCCAACATCAGTCCCGGCATGATGCCAGCCGCGAACAGCTTGATCACCGACTCCTCGGCGGCCGCGCAGTACAGGATCATCGCAATCGAAGGCGGGATGATGTTGTCGATGAAGCCGGTGCAGGTGACGATGCCGACCGAGAATTTCTCGCTGTAGCCGGCCTTGCGAAGCTGCGGATAGAACATCGGCCCGAGCGCCGCCACAGTCGCCGCGGTCGAACCCGAGATCGCGCCGTACAGCGTGGCAGCGCCCACCGTGGTGATCGGCGTAGAGCCCCGGAACCCGCCGAACAGCGCCATCACCACCGCAACCAGCCGGCGCGCCATGCCGCCCCGCGCCATCAGCTCGCCGGCGAAGATGAAGAACGGCACCGCCAGCAGCGCGAAGTTCCCGATCGAGCCGAACATGGTCTGCAGCACCGCGGTCGGCGGCACGCTGGTGAACAGCACAATCGAAAGCGTCGCGGTCGAAAGCAGGACAATGAAGAACGGAAAACCGAGGATCAGCAGCGCGACCGGCAATAGCCCCATCAGCCACAGCATGATGCCGCCTAGGTCTCGTTGCTGCCGGGCGGCGCTGGGTCGGACGGCTTGAGACCGCCGATCAGCGTGGTCGCGATGGCCGCGAGCACGATCATGGTGAAGCCGACCACGAAGCCGAAGTACGGCACCGTCATCGGGATTTCGGCTGTGATGCTGACCTGCCCGTTGCGCGCCATGATCTGCACGATTTTCCAGGCCTGCACGGCGGCAAAGCCGGAAAAACCCACCACAGTGGCGAGGATCACAGCCTCAAGTGCCATCCGCACCCGGAGCGGATAGAGCGAGACAAACACATCCATCGCCAGATGGCGGCGGTCGAACGTGACCGCCGAGGCGCCGATCAGGACACCCCAGATGATGAGAAAGCTCAACACCTCCTCCGCCCACGGCAACGGCGCCGAGAAGACATAGCGGCCGACGATGTTGGCGGCGTTGATGCCGATCGCAAGCAGCAGCACCACCCCGATCGCCAAACGCGGGATGTCGCGGAGCATGAGACGGGCCGCGCCGGCAAAGTTCATGAAAGCTGCTTTCGCAAAAAACGGAGGACGGCAGCGCCGTCCTCCGCCGGTAAAAGACTCGCCTTTAGTGCTTCGCCGCGACGGCGCGCACCCGCTTCAGCATTTCACTGACCGCGGGCTGGTCCTTGGACACGTCGTCGCCGACCGAGGCGAGCAGTTCGGCCATCTTCTTCAGGTCTTCGTCCGGCAGCGTATGCATCACGCCGCCCATGCCGACCCAGGTCTTGTCGAGTCCCCGGCTGAACTCCTTTTCCCACTCGCTGGTTTTCACCTGGGTGGCGCGGCCGGTGTCGAGCACGATCTTGCGCAGGTCCGGCGGCAACTTATCGAGGAACACCTTGCTGACCACCGCGAGCGACACCAGCATGGTGTCGTTGGTCACGGTGATGGTCTTGGCGACGTCGTTCATCTTGAACGCCACGAAGATCGCGGTGCCGCTCATGGTGCCGTCGATCACGCCGCGCTGCAGCGAGGGCATCACCTCGTTGAGCGGCAGCGGCACGGCGGTGGCGCCGAGCCGGCGCATCTTCTCGCGCTCCATCGCGGTGGCGTTGACGCGCAGCTTCTTGCCGTTGAAATCCGACAGCCGCATGATCGCGTTCTTGGCCGCGTAGTTCGACGAGCCGGTGCCGAGAATGCCCAGGCCCGGAATGCCCTTGGGTTCGCCCATCGTCAGGGCGAATTCATTGAACGAAGGGTCGAACACCGTGCGGGTGGCGTGATCCTTATCCTTGAACAGCATCGGCGTGCTGTAGACGCCGAACCGCGGATCGACGCCGACATAGAAATCGGACGGCGCGATGAAGGCCTCGACGGTACCGAGTTGCAGCCCGTCGATCATGCGCGGGATCGGGCCGAGCTCGCTGCGCGGATAAATGCCGACCTCGATGCGGCCGTTCGACGCCTTCTCCAGCGCCTCCTTGTAGAACTTGATGTACTGGTGCTGCGTGTCGTTGAAGGTCGCGGTGCCGAACTTCATCGTGAATTCGGCAGCCGACGCGGGCAGCGCCAGCGAAAACAATGCAAATGCGGCGAGCGCGCTCGCCAAGCGGACGGGTCTGGTCATGGTTGCCTCCCTGGGGATTGACCGGGACTTCTTCGCGGTCCCCGATCAATCGAGCGGCAAGCCTAGCCGCCGGCGGCCGGTTTGCCAACGCGGGCTTCGGCGATCATATCGCCCAGCCGCCCGATCTTGATGGGCAGGCTGTTGACCACGATGCCGAGCGGCTTCACCGCGTCGTTGATGGCGCTGGCGATCGCGGCCGGCGCGCCAAGATAGCCGCTCTCGCCCGAGCCCTTCTGGCCGAACACCGTGTGCGGCGAGGGCGTGACGTGGTGCACTATTTCGACCGGCGGGATTTCGTGCGAGGACGGCAGCAGGTAGTCCATGAAATTCTGCGCCATCAGCAACCCGTCGCCGTTGTAGGCGAACTCCTCGTACAGCGCCGCGCCGATGCCGTGGGCGATGCCACCCATCGTCATGCCGCGCACGATCTTGGGATTGATCACCGTGCCGCAATCGTGGCCTACGATGTAGCGCTCGATATGCGGCTTGCCGAGATCGGGATCGACGCTCATCAGCACCAGATGGAATTCGAACGAGTAGCAGGGATACATCTGCACCCGGCCGTCGGGCGTCGGCAGCGCGCCGCCGGTCGGCACCTGCATGATGTGGCTGAACGACAGTCCCGGCTCCATGCCGGGCGGCAGCTTGTGATAGTTGCGATGCGCGATGAACACGAGCTCGGCCCAGGAGCGCTTCTTGCCCGACGACGGCTCGGCGACGTCGCCGTCGGTGTAGACGAGGCGCTCCGCCGGCACGCCCAGGTCGTGCGCGGCAATCGCGATCAGCTTGTCCTTGAGCTTGTTGGCGGCATGGAATGCAGCGCCGCCCAGCATGATCGCCATGCGGCTGCCGACCGGCGTGTTGCTCGGCAATGAATTGAGCGAGTCCGCGCGGGTGACGCGGATGCGTTCCGGGTCGAGCCCCAGCACCTCGCCGACCACCGTGCCGACCATGGTTTCATGGCCCTGCCCGGCCGACGTGCAGTGCATCGTCGCGGTGATGCCACCGGTGAGATCGACGCTGATCCGGCAGGAATCCATCCAGGTGGTGGTCTCGTTCTTCGGATTGAGCAGCGGCTCGAACGCCGAATTGCCGCCGCTCGGCTCCAGGCAGGCGGCGATGCCAAGGCCCGCGAGCTTGCCCTCGCCGCGCAGCCGGTCGCGTTCCGCGATCAGCTCGTCGTATGGCGCCTTGGCCAGCACCTTGGCGATCACAGCCTCGTAGTTGCCGCTGTCGTAGGTCGAACCGCTCGGGATCAAGTAGGGAAAGTCCTCGTGCCGGATCATGTTGCGGCGTCGCAACTCCAGCCGGTCCATGCCGAGCCGGTTCGCCACCTCGTCGATGGTGCGCTCGATCGCGTAGTTGGTCGGCGACTGGCCGAACGCGCGCACCGCCTCCTGCACCGTCTTGTTGGTGACGACGGCGATGGCCTGGTACTGCACGCTCTTGATCTTGTAGGGACCGACGATGGCGCCCACCGGCTTGCCGAGCTGGAACGGCGAGCGCCCAGCGTATGCCCCGACGCTGTCGAGCGCGCGCATCTTCATCGAGCGGATCACGCCGTCGCCGCCGTAGGCCACCTCGATATCGAACAGCCGCTCCGGCCCATGCATGTCGCCGCCGCGCATGTTCTCCAGACGGTCCTCGATCAGCCGCACGGAAACCCCGAGCCGCCGCGACAGATAGCCGACCAGCACCGTGTGCTTGATGCCGCGCTTCACGCCATAGCTGCCGCCGACATCGACGTCGTAATAGACGCGCACGGCGGTCGCCGGCACTTTCAGCGCCCAGGCAATCTGGTCGGGATATTTCGGCATCTGGATCGAAGCCCAGACGTCGAGGATTTCCCGCCACGGATCCCAGCTTGCCGTGACGCCGAAGGTCTCGATCGGCACGGTGGAGCTGCGGCCCCACTTCACGCGATGCTTGAAGGTGTGCGGACTGGCGGCGAAGTCCTGCTCGACCTCGCCCCAGACGAAGGTGCGGTCGAGCAGCACGTTGGAGCCGTGCGCCTCATGGACAAGAACACCACCCTCGTAGGCCTGCTCGGCGTCCAGCACGAACGGCAGTTGCTCGTATTCGACCGTCACGGCCTCCGCCGCGTCCTCAGCGAGCGCACGCGTATCGGCCACCACCGCGGCCACCCATTCGCCGGCGTAGCGTGCGACATCCACCGCAAGCGGGAAGCGCGGCACCTTCGGCGTATCGAGCCCGGACGCCAGCGGCGCGGTCGCGCCCGCCAGTTCCTTGCCGTCCAACACGTAGTGCACGCCCGGCATCGCCAGCGCTTCGGTCTTGCCGATCGACACGATGCGCGCCGCCGGATACGGGCATGACACCAGCGCGACGTGCTTGACGCCCGCCGGCACGATGTCGGCCACGAAATTGCCCTTGCCCACGACGAAGCGGCGGTCCTCCCGCACCCGGCGGTCGGACGAGAGAAAGCGAAACTTGGCGGGCTCGCTCATCGCGGCTCCGGCGGCTGGTTCAGGCCGCGCATGCGCTCGGCGGCAAGCGCAATCGCCTCGACGATCTGGGCGTAGCCGGTGCAGCGGCAGATGTTGGCGGAGATCGCATCGACGATCTCGTCGCGCGTCGGCGCCGCATTCTTCAGCAGCAGCGCATGCGCGGCGAGGATCATGGCCGGCGTGCAATAGCCGCACTGCATGCCGTGGGTCTCGCAGAACGCGTCCTGCAGCGGCGATAGCTCGCCCGGTCCCGGCGTCAGCCCTTCGATGGTGGTGATGGCGTAACCGTCGGCCTGTACCGCGAACATCAGGCACGAGCGCGCGGGCTGACCGTCGATCAGCACCGTGCAGGCGCCGCACACACCATGCTCGCAGCCGGCGTGCGCGCCCGTCAGCAGCAGCTTGTCGCGCAGGCAGTCGAGCAGCGTGGTGCGCGGCTCGACCTCAAGCGCATGCTTTTGTTTGTTGACTTCAAGCTCGACGCGCATGATCCGCCCTGTGTGCGTCCTTGTAGGCATCGGCGACCGCGCGCGCGGCAAGCGTGCGGG